>CADBOP010000273.1 GCA_902796255.1 uncultured Ruminococcus sp. | reverse complement strand
TTTAGCTGTATCACCGGAGTATCAGCATAAAGGCTATGGAAAAAAACTGCTGCAATATATGACAGATTCTGCTGCTGCCCAGAAGCGTCAGGGTATCACGCTGACCTGCAAGGAACAGCTGGTTTCTTTCTATGCAGAAGCAGGCTTTGTAAATCAAGGCCGTTCAGATTCTGTTCACGGTGGTTTCGAGTGGTATGAAATGCGGCTGCTTTTCTAAAAAAATCAGAAAAATATTTCAGACAACTTTACTCAAAACATCAAGAAAAAATTTTAAATTCCTGTTATAATAAAATCATAGTAACGTTACTGTATTCAAAAAAAGGAGGAATCCTCATGAATCAGAATGCCAACAGATTTACAATTTTTATGACTGCACTGGATTTTATAGAAACACATCTTCTGGAAGAATTTTCCCAGAAAGAAGTAGCTCAGGCCTGTCACTACTCGCTTTCAAATCTTCAGAAAATCTGGAAATGCTGTACGCATATGAGCCTGAAAGAATATATCTCCAAACGCCGGCTGACACTTGCCGGAAGGGATATGCTCGAACAGGATATGACAGTACTGGATACTGCTATAAAATACGGTTATCACTCTCACGAAGTCTTTACCAGAGCATTCACGAAAATATGGGGCATTTCTCCGTCAAGATTCCGGAAAGAGTGGAAGGGCAACAGCTTGTTATACCCCAGACTCAATCCTGATTATCTGGAAGAAGGGGCTGTTATTATGAATAATAGAAATAATAATATCAAAAAATTTGATGTCAGTGCATTTTATGATTATCTGAAAAATCAGGCCGGTACTTATGTACTTTGCTTTGATGTCGTCAATCTGATGCTGATTAACGAAAGACTCGGACGAGATGCCGGAGACAAAGCAATTCTTGAATCTTTCCGCCGAATCAACGAAGCTGCGGAAGAAACCATGCTCTGCCTGCGGATGGGTGGTGATGAATTTGTCATCATTACAGAATCAGACAACAAGCAGAAAATTCTTGCAATTGCTCAGGAAGTACTTTCCCATAACGGTGAAACCGTGGCTTCTGCATCCGGCGAAGTACCAGTCGCACTCCGGTGCGGTGCGATTGTCATTCAGAAGCATCTGAAATATTCTGTACTCTGTGAAGATTTCAATACTGTCATGGAAAAAGCCAGAGAAACCGGAGAAATTGTATTTTCTGAAATATAAAAAAATCCCTCACAGAATTTACTCTGTGAGGGATTTTCTCATGCCTGAACAGGTTCAGACAGCATATTATGCTGCATATTTGCAGTTTTATTTTTATAAATGCGTTTTAATAATATCATGCCGACAATTGCTGTTATACCTTCTGCAATCGGAAACGCACTCCAGACAAGCCAGTTTTTCTCCGGCTGAGACTGTGCTGTATGGACAAAAAACAGAATCAGCGGAAAAATAATAATCAGCTGCCGGAGCAGAGAAATCACAAGCGATTCCATACCGCCGTCCAGAGCCTGATAAATTCCCTGAAAAGCAATATTCATTCCGGCAAAAAGGAAACTCAGAGAAATCACATGCATCGCACTGATAAATAATAATTCTGTCTCCCCTGTCATGCTGAACAGTTGTGCAAAGCTGGAAGCGGCACATTCTGCTGCAATCGTTCCGGCCAGCATGATAATACCAGTATACAGCAGACCATATCTGATACCACTCCGGATTCTGCTTTTATTTCCTGCACCGTGATTAAAGGCAATAACGGGAGTAATCGCATCACGCAGACCGAATGCCGCAAACAAGACAAACTGCTGAATTTTATAATACATGCCATATGCGGTCTGCATGGGAACACTGATTCTGACTAAAATAATATTTAATCCGTAAGTCATGAAAGACATAAGTGCCTGAGCAATAATTGCCGGCAGGCCAATCTGATAAATTTCCCTGATAATCTGCATATCCGGTCTGAGATAAGAAACAGAATTTCTGATTTCCTTATTCATCCGGAAATGAAAGAATATTCCCAGTCCGGCAGAAACTATCTGTCCGATGACCGTTGCAAGGGCTGCACCTCTGACCCCAAGTTCCGGACATCCCAGCCAGCCGTAAATCATAATCGGGTCAAGAAGTATATTCACCACTGCTCCGGCTATCTGGGCGATTGTGGAATATAGTGAATTTCCGGCAGCTTGCAGGAGTTTTTCTGCAATTGAGAAAATCACAATTCCGAAAGAGCAAGTACAACAGATTTTCAGATAAGAAACTGACATTTCCAGTGTCTGCGTGCTGGTTTCTGCGGAAGCCTGCGACATGACATAAGGCTCTGCACCGAACAGACCGAACAGGACAAAAGCAAGAAACATAATACCGGCTAAGAAAAAGGCATTTCCGGCAGCTTTTCCGGCTTTGGAAAAATCTTTCTGGCCGAGCGATTTTGATACTAATGCATTCATGCCGCCCCCTGTCCCGATGCCAAATGCTACCATCAGCATCTGAGCCGGAAAGACAAGTGTCAGAGCATTGGCAGCTTCTGCACCGGTTTCTTTCATGTTAGAAACAAAAGCACTGTCCACAATATTATAGACAGCTTGCAGAACCATGGAAAGAATCATTGGCAGACCCATATTGCATAATAATTTAGGCATGGGCATGACTGCCATTTTGTTGGGTATGTGAGTATTCAAGACAAAGCACCTCTTTTTAGAAATATAAAAAAACCGTGCAGCGAAAGCAACATAATCTGGAGTTACGCTTTCGCTGCACGATTATAGATTTATTATAGCAAATTTTTTTCAGATTTGCAAGGGAAGTTCTGCACAAAGTTTTTCCGGAAACACATCTTGTTTTTTATTGCATTTTCATTCTCCGGATATCTTTTCCGACAAATTTCAAAGGCTTGTACACAGCAAACAGACGGGAAACAATTCTGGGGTCATAAGTTTCAGCCAGTGCCTTATTCCCCATATTCGCCGTGATAATTGTCGGCAGTTTGTGATTCAGTCTGGTATTGATAATATTATAAATCACAGACAGTGTATAATTTGTCTGAAATTCTGTGCCTAAATCATCCAGTACCAGCAATTCCGCATTTAAAATTGCAGTCAGTGTATCTGTTCCCGAAAATTTCTGATTAAAATGCTCATTTTCAATTCTGTTGAGCAAATCACAGATAGAATCATAAATTACTTCATGGCCGCTTTTTAATACTTCTGATACAATAGAAAGTGAAAGATGTGTCTTGCCGACACCAGAACGGCCATAGAACAGAAGGCTTGGAGAATGCAGGCTGAAATTGGCTGCATACTGCTTGCAGTACTGTAGAATGCGTTCCATGACAGGATAGCAGTCTATTTCATGTTCTATATTATTACTGTCTGTTTCTTTCAGAATAATATTTCTGTAATATTCCAGAGAAAACTGACTGAATTCACAAAGTTTCAGCCGTGAGTTCCGATTCATATTTTCGATATTTACAGAAGAAATCATCTGTTTCAGACAGGTGCAGTAATCATTCCCGTAATAACCAGTATCCTGACATTTCGGGCAGGTATAATGCATATCAAGATAATCTGCCGGATAGCCATGATTTTCCAAAAGCTGGGCACAATACCGCTGTGCCTGCAAATTCTGCCGTTTCAGAATTTCAATATCTTCTCCCATCAAAATCCGTGAAGCTGTCTGGGCGAGCTGATAATTGATTTCCGCAATCTCCGGAATTTTAGAATCAATTTCCTGATTCCGCTGTTCATTTTCTGCTTTGGCTTTCAGTCTTCTTGCAGAAATTCTGTTAAATGCTTCCTGAAAAACATCCTGATTCATTTGGTGTCTCCCTCCTCAAACCGGTTTACTAAACTGAGATATTCATCAATTTCTTCCATTTCCTGCCGTTTTACGTCATCATGTTCAACCAGTGCTTTCTTTTTTCTTCCTTTTTTCGTATTGGCGATAATCATTCTGACATATTCATCATGCTTGTCTTTGGCTTCCTGAATATCTGTAATCTGATTTTTATTCCATTCGTTCAGAACCGCATGGATATATTTAAAATTTACTTTTCCTGTAGCTTCTACAGAAAGATTGCGGGCATAGCGGAGCATTTCTTCAGAAAACTCCCACTGCTGCCAGAGCTGAATAAATTCCCGCTGGGCTTCAGTAGTGGCAGAAATTTCAAACAGCCGGCAAATATAATTTTTATACGTGTAAAATTCTCTGAGAGCATCTGCTTTTTCCTGAGCAGCCTGTGCTGTCAGGATTTCTTCCTCATACCATGCAGCAGCAAGTTTATTCATATAATTCGGCGAAAGCTTTTCCACATCTGCACAGTACTGAAATAAAATTAAAATCACATCTGCTGGCAGTTCAAGATAACTGAACATCCAGACAAGAGAATTTAATTTTACAGCATTCATTGTACCGGAATAATATTTTTCATTTACAATCCGGACTAATCTCTGGAGTTCCCGAGAACCGGACATAATTTCACGAATGGTTTCCTGACTGAAAAATTCCGTCAGTCCGGTATGGGCACGGTTCAGGGTTTTAACAGGGGTAAGCTTTTTTTCCGAAAGTCTGGAACTGTCTTCCGGCACGGGTTCTGGTGCAGTCTCCGGTACAGAGACAGAGAAAACAGAAGGAATTAATTCCAGCTGTTTTTCTTCTGCCGGCTTTTCAGGTTTTTCTTTTATTTTTTCTTCTAAAATATTCGCCTTTGCCCAGAAATCAAAAGCATCTTCCGTGGCTTCTCTGGAAAGCTTCAGTGCAGAGGCCACCTGTCCAACAGAAAAATGCTTATCGGGATAACGCAGAAGATATAACAATACTTTCAGATTGTTTCCGTCCGCAAAATTGATGAGATTATCCACCACGGCAGAAGGCACAGAAAAAGCATGAAAGCCAAAATTGATTTGATATTCCATAAAATCAGTATTACTCCTGAATTGTAGTTTCTGTGACATCTTTGTCTGTTGCTGTAACATCCACAATATTCTGTGCAGAGGTTTTATAGCCGTTCATTCCCAGCAGTGAGGAAACCAGTCTGATAACTGCATGAAGAATAAAACCGATGCCGATAATCTGGACAGTATCTTCCATAACAGCCATTGGTCTTGTCATGACAAAAACTGACAGCAGAGCACTTGCTGCACAGAGAGAAAAGCCAATCCACCAGCGTTGGACATCATGCCGGAAAACAAAATTACGATACATGCCGGAAGCGGAACTTACCAGAATCCAGCCGCCGAACAGAATCGGAATCAGCACTTTCAGGAAAATCGGTATCACTTCCAGCAAAATACCAGCAATAACAAAAAGCAGGCCATAGATAATATTCTGATAAGAACGAAGTTTCGGGAAAAGACATAATAACAGCAATATTCCGCCAGCAACAAAGCAGATGATACCAATCCACTTGCAGATAGTAGAAATAATATCCGGCTTGGCAGTCAGTACAATGCCTGCTGCAAGGGTCAGAATCGAAAAGAAATTTGTATACCAGAACGTTTTCCAGTCAATTTTTCGGAACATGAAACATCACTCCTGTTTTTTAAAATTAAGTTATTTTATAAATAATGCCTGAGCCATTTAAGATAAAATTTCCGGAAATATCCGGCCTGCTGATACATTCCCTCTGCAAGTGAAGCGGCTGTCCGGCTGAGATACTGCATCTCACCGTTTGACATCGGGTGCGGACTGTAGCGGAGCTTTGCACCAATCTGCACAGCAGAAGACAAACTGTAAGCCGCCGGCATATACATTCCGCAATGCAGCTCTGATTCTTCTGCAAGTTCCCCGATGGTAGTCCCACTGACAGGGACATCACATTCTGAAAGCAGGGCTGTCAGATACTGATAGACAGCGAAAGCGGCTGCACGGCGGTCTTCCTGCATAAGAGCCTGTTCACGCTTTTTTAAAGCTATCAGCCTTGCAATCCGGAATATCAATGCAAGCAGACAGAAAAAAGCGGCAATCGTCAGAAAAATAATCAGGAAAAGCAGATTCTGGGAAATTTCTTTCTGAACCGCAACGACAGGTTCTGTTTCAGGTATCACCTCTGTCGGGATATCAAAAGTTTCCGGCGGTATAGTTTCCGGTGGTACAGTTACAGGGACAGGCTGTTCCGGTACAGAAACAGGCTGTGAATCGAAATAGGAGAATGTAAATTCAAATGGAATCCAGCCCAGACCGCTGATATAAATTTCTGTCCATGCATGGGCGTTGCTGTCCAGAAGCTCGGCACTATAGAGAATACTGCCGTCTTCAGCCTGCATTTCTGTAAGTGTGCCTTCACGGGAACAGTCAATCATATAGCCTTCACAGTAACGGGCAGGAACACCGGCCATTCTTGCGAGAATTGTTCCGGCAGTGGCATAGTGTTCGCAGTAGCCTTTCCGGTTATCAAGCAAAAAATACGCTGTATGGTCAGTATTGGAAGGCGTTTTCCCTGGTGCAAGCGTATAGGTAACATTCGCACAGATTTGGTCACGGAGTGCTTGCAGAAGCATAATTGTCTGATAAGGATTTGCCGTTTCTGCATGATACGTATCCAGCAGACCGGCATAGGCCTCACGGACAGCCTCTAAAGCAGGAGATTCCGGCAGAGCAGTGTAATTTTCATAGACAAAATCATCATAGAAACTGCCACAGAGAATGCCTGCTTCAGCAGATGCAGGAGAATTACTGTCAGAAATCCAGACAGACTGTGTTTCCTTTCCCTGCATCAAAGCAGACAGCAGAGAAAGCTTTTCTTCTTCACACTGTGGTAACAGTGCCTGCATGGGAATTTCCTGCACAGAGGCAATATCTGCCAGTATTTTTTCATAATCCGTATGCCCCTGAATCAGATAAGAATCTGTATTTGTCAGGATTATATCATTATTCTGACAAATAATAGTATTCTCTTTCCGGAATCCGTAAGGCACACACTGTGATAAAATCCCTGTTGAATGATACAGCGACATCCGGACAGGCATTCCGGCTGAAACTGTTGTATATAAAAATTCCGGCGGATAATAATCCAGCGTTGCAAACATGTTGAAATCCGGATTCTGATAAGCCTCTTCTGGAAGCATAGTCCAGTTAGAACCATTATAAACATGCCCTGTCCTGTATTTCAAATAAATTCTGGTTTCCGGATTTTCAGAAAACGTGATGTTTGTGACAGGGATATTTTCATAAATCTTTTCTTCAAGACTGCCGAGCGGAATATGTTCCAAATCATCGAGCTGTGTTTCGGGAGTATCGCCGTAATTTTCAATAAGCGGGTCTTCTGTCAGGTGCAGGGAAACAAGATAATTCTGGAAATCACTCCGCATATTTTTAAAAGTTTCCGGCCGTTCATAGCCGGATTGTTTCAGAATCAGTTCTGAAAGACTGAATACAAACAGCAGCAGCAGCAGAAATAACAGGCCTGTCAGTTCCGGCAGCATAAACCGCATGGATGAAACCGGAAAAAATGTATTCTTTTTCCTGAGAAACCCTGTCTTTCCGCCGTTCTGGTTAATCCCTGAACCGGCAGCCTGTACAGAAGCCATTGCAAACCAGAAAGCGACCAGCAGCAAAGCAAAGAAATGATTCGGTACGATGCCGAAGAACAAACCGACTTCAATAAACGGAAATGTCACCAACAAACTAAGAAAACAATTCTGATACCGCAATACTGCATAGCAAATCATCCAGATAATCGGAAAAATCAGAAAACATAAGACACAAGTCACACTGTTCAGTTCTGTATATTCTGTCTGGATAATAAAATATTCCCAGTCGGTCATATAAATTGCCTGACATACATCATTTGTCAGGTACATCAGGCCGTTAGTAATCTGTTCTTTCTGCCAGAAGAACAGGCCGCAGTATGCCAGCACAGCAAGCAGCACAGGGAAAATGCTGCTGTCCGGCCGAAGGGCAGAATAAGAAAAAAACGCAAAAAATGCAAGTATGGCAAGCACAAGAACCGGAAGAGAATACTGTGGCATAAACATAGTCAGAAATGAAAAAATACTGCCAGTGACACCGGCAAAGGCAGTCAGAACCAGCCAGATTTTATGCCGTTTGTGACAAGGATTCTGCAAGGCCATAGAGAGTGTATTTTCAATCTGTACACCATTAAGAGTTTCAGTCGCCTGCTGTTTCATGATTATCATACCTCTAATAATTTAATTCATTATAAAATCAATCCGGCAATATCATCAGAAATGCTGTCAGGGCTGACCAGCCGGACAGAGGCACGTTCCGCCGGAAAAGAAATAGACTGCTGACGGGAATCTAATAAAATGAAATTTTTCTGCACGGCTTCGGTCTGCTTTTCCAGAACAGAAAGCAGTTCTGCATTTCTGTCATTTGTCACAAGTGTAACAGAAGAATACTCCTGTCCGGAGAGGATTTCTTTCAAATCCTGTGCATCAAGCGACATATGCTCTAAAGAACAGTACAATTCCCGAAACATTTCCGGCAGCATTCCGGCAGATTTCAAAGGGCGGTACAGCAGTTTTTCACCGTCATGCCATACCAGAGCCGCTGTCATCCCTGTACCGGAGAGCCGGTACGCAAGAGAATATATCAGTGTCAGAAAAGCCTGTGCCTGCTGCATCTGGGTCAGAGCGTCCTCCTCCTGTTCCGGAAGATATTCAGCTAAAAGCAATACTTGCTTTTCAATAGGAAAACCAAATTCACGGATAAATAATTTTTCTGATTTTGAGCTTAGTTTCCAGTGAATCCGGCTGACTGCATCACCAGCATGATATTCACGGATGTCAAAAATTTCAGAAGGGTCATCTCCGGCCTTGTCCGCATAGTGACTTCCCTCTGGTGCATATACTGCTTCTGCTGTGAGGCTGACAGGCAGGTTTAATTTTTCAGGCAGAACTAAAATTTCCAGCTCCTGATTTATCCGTTTCATTCTGGTATGGAATAAATGCAGGTAATCCAGAATTTTCAGAGGGTTTAATATAATTCTGACAGAACCGCAGCAGTCCGGACGGATATAGAAAGTTAATCTTGTCATGTTCCGGCTGTGCAGCGGAAAACGAAGCCTGACAGTTTCTTCCCTGTCACTCAGGGCATGGCTGACAGTAACAGAAGTATAGACTTTCGGGAAAAATAACGGACATTTGCTCTCCACAACAATCGAAACCGGAACAGATTCATTGACAGTGCAGGCAGAGGCTGTACAGCTCAGAGAAGCCTGTGTGGTGAATTTTGCCAGCAGCAGGGAAAGCTTCAGGAAAACAGGCAGCAGCAGTGTACAGAGCAGAAGCACAACCGCCAGAGAATCGATATATAATACAGAAAACACGGCCAGCCCGATGAGGATTGTCAGATATAACAGCTTGACCCACCACATGACAGGCTTACTCCGTATCCGGTACAGGAACAGACTTGATAATTTCCTGTACAATATTCTGTGTTTGTTCGAGGCTGTCATCTGTACCGTGCAGCAGAAGCCTGTGACAGAACACATCTGCACAGATAAAAGCAATATCGTCCGGCAGAAGATAATCTCTGCCCTGTGCATAGGCACAGGCCTTTGACATCTGCATCAGGGCAAGCGACCCTCTCGGGCTGATACCCAGACGGATTTTAGGATGATTTCTCGTTGCCTGAATCAATTCTACAATATACTGATATACAGAATCATTGACATAGACTTCTTCCACTTCGTGACGCATAGCAAGCAGTTCTTCTGCATCAGCAGCGGGCACAATTGCATCCAGCGGATTCGCATTTTGTCTGGCTTTGAGCAGAGCAATTTCATGTTCCGGTGACGGATATCCCAAAGACAATCTGACTAAAAATCTGTCCATCTGGGATTCCGGCAGTCTCTGCGTACCGACACAGGTAATCGGATTCTGGGTAGCAATGACAATATGAGGGTCTGGCAGAGGGTACGTCACACCGTCCATAGTGACAGCACTTTCTTCCATGAGCTGGAGCAGTGCCGACTGGGTTTTGCTGGATGTGCGGTTAATTTCGTCTGCCAGCAGCAAATTACAGAAGGCAGCACCTTTTTTAAATTCAAAGCTGTCTGTCTGTTTCTGGTACATAGTAAAACCTGTGACATCTGTAGGCAGGACATCAGGTGTAAACTGGATTCGTTTACACGAGAGTGAGAGCGTTCTGGAAATTGCCAGTGCAAGTGTAGTTTTTCCGACACCGGGCATATCTTCAAGCAAAATATGACCGCCTGCTAAAATTGCGAGCAGGACTTTAAAAATGACATCATTTTTTCCATTGACTGCTTTCTGGATTTCAAACAGCATACTTTGCAGAGCAGGCTGCCTGAGCTGGATTCTCATTGTTCTGGTTCTTGGGTGTGCCATTATAGTGTGTTCGTCCTTTCTTTGGAGAAGAAAAATAAATCTCTGTTATTATTATAGCATTTTTGAATCAAAAATGCAATAGGCTTTTGGCAAATGATTATCTATTATATTCTATCATATTTTTCATGATTTGTCCAGAGATTTCGGAATTATTTTGGCACAGATTGATACTTTTCAAAAAAATTGAAAATTTTTTTATTTTTTTTTGAAAAAACACTTGACAAAATAAAAAAACTGTGCTATAATAATATCTGTTGAGCGGATGTGCCTGTAGCTCAGCTGGATAGAGTGACTGGCTACGAACCAGTAGGTCGGGGGTTCGAGTCCCTCCAGGCACGCCA
>CADBOP010000272.1 GCA_902796255.1 uncultured Ruminococcus sp. | reverse complement strand
GCCAAAATTCTGAAAAACGTAAATTTGCCGTCAGTGCATTTTCATGCACTCCGCCATATTTTTGCTTCCACCTGCGTAAAACTTGGCTTTGATGTGAAGGCGTTAAGCGAAATTCTGGGGCATAGTTCCGTTGAAATCACGCTGAATCGCTACGTTCATTCCGATTTCGAACAGAAAAGGGAGTATATGAAGCTCCTGAAACTGAATTTTTGAAAAAATTGCATCTTGAAAATGGAATATTTCTCTGCATTCTTATTTTTCGCAAAATATCAGATTTTGCGGTTGATCGACTTCCTTTAATATTATACGTTAATTACTCACCATTCACCATCTATTCATATTTGCATATTTTACTATGATGTATACCGTTTGTAAATTATGGAGATGCTAATCGTGTCCATTAGAAAACAATAATTTAACATATTCAGAACTGATGAAAGGAGGAAGCTGTGGTGTTTATCACAGCGAAGAATGTATGTCGTGGTATGATCCAAGTCAGGACGAGGCGGCTGATGAATACTATTCGTCCAAAAACAGATACACAAATGCCGCAAATCAGAGGTATGCAGCTGCAAGAGCAGCTGAGGGCTGTTGCGCTGAAAAGGCTCAAGCATTGAGTGCAATTAACTCCTGTCAGAATGATAAGCTGAACTTTGAAAGAAGAATAGAAGATATCCGTCAGATCGTATATGCTCTTGAAGGAGGAACCGGTTCTCTTGTAAGTGCGATTGGCACTGACATCCCAACTTTGATTTCTAGATTTAACAAATCTGTAGAACAAACAGACTCCAGCTACAGAGGAAGTATTTTCTGTAGGGACATAAAACCTATAAGCTGGTGTGGGGTGTTCCAGAACAAGAATGTGGGTGATGATTCCTTGCTTAGCGGTGCACTGGAAATGTTTAAGAACGAAATCACTAGACTTGAAAATGCTTTGAGGGATCTTGAAGCTCAAATGAATAATCTTCATAGGATGGTTGACGAACTCACTTCAAAGATCAATATGTATACTGTCGAGCAGGCTCATTGTCGCAGTATTATGATAAGTAGTGCCTATGAAATGAATCACTTCAAGTTGTATATGTGATTTCTATGTAGTTGTAAATCCGTTTTTTATAATAGATACAATAGATGTATAGTGAAAGGAAGCTTGATGTATGCGGATAGTAACCTCATGGAGTCAATCAAAGCATCTGATGGTCATTATATAATTGAGGTAATAGTAACTGATTATGCTGGTAATCAGAACGAAAAAGCTGCTATTGATTATTATATTGACAAGGATGCTCCGGAAGTAGGGAAAATTGAATTCTCCATTCTATCAGCCGATGATTTGAGCGAGGGTGATGTTACTGATGCAGAACAGTATATTGAAAAGCTACAGTATGGCTATTATTTCAAGACCGATCTAATCGCAACTGTAAACATTACTGATAAGGCTCCATCATCTGAACTGAATGAAATTGAGTATGTGCTTGTGGATTACAATAATGGAGTTAAGGGCGAGGAACATCCCGGTAAAGTAGCTATAACCAGCGATCCGCATCCAGGAAACGGTTCAGTTGACAGCATAGGCACGGCTTCGTTTACGATTCCAGCAAATTTCAAAGGGCAGATTCTAGTTACAGCTTATGACTACGTAGGCAATGAGTCTGTGGAAAGAACACCAGATTTGTTTGTCGTTGACACTCCAGAGAAGCATGAGTCCGAGGAGCATATCACGATCACTGGTCTTGGAACATCAAGTTACACAGATTCTGAGGGGCATCCGCTGTTTGATACCAATGTTGATCTGACAGTAACAATTATTGACACTATGTCTGGAATCCGTGATATTAGCTACGCTATAAGTTCGGAACAGGACACGCAGGATAATAAAACTATCACTATCAATAACACAGGCTACTCTGTCGGACAGGACTTGGGAGATGGATGGACAATTACTGCAATGGATGAGAACCTCGTAACTGAAGTTACCCGAAACTACAATTTCTCAGCCGATAACAATAATATCCAGCTCTCCTTTGCAATGACGGACAGAGCGAACAATACATCCGACAGAACCTCAGATGTATTCTCGATTGACCAGACAGCACCTGTCATCAATGTTGCTTTTGATACTCCTACTGGTAATAACGATTATTATCGTGAGAACAGAACTGCTACAATTACAGTAATTGAAAGAAACTTTGATGCATCACTTATTAATGCTGCAATAACAAATGAGATCGGCGGTACACCTGTCCTTAGTTTCGCAAGTAACTCAAATACTGAACATGTTGCGACTCTTTCATTCGGGGAAGGTGATTACACATTCGGTATTGAAGGTTCTGACAGAGCAAATCATGTAGCGACTGTAAACTATTCAGGCGGAAATGAAAGAAGTTTCCATGTTGATATGACAAGCCCTACAGAAATTGACAACTTCGATCAGTTCATCAATGAACTAAATAATAGTTTCAATTCTGATAAAGAAATGACATTCACAATTACCGAGCATAATTTTGTTCCTGGTCAAGTGAATATCCGGGTTTATCGTACAGCCGCTGGAAATGAACTGACAACGGAGAATCGTGAAGATTGTACATCCGAATATGTTTCGGCAGACAAGTGGACAGGTACTGGTGATACTCATTCGATAAGTTTCAAATTTACAGAGGACTATGTATATCAGGTGACGATCAGTGCTACAGATGCATCTGGCAGAACATTAGCCGAGAAAGCATCGCCGGTATTTGAAATCGATAAAACTGCACCTGTGCTGAAAACACCGACCAATCTTGATGTGCTTGTTTTCACAAATAAGGATACTGAGACTTCAGCTACTCCTCTTGAATTCTTCGATGCTAACATCGCAAGCATTCATTATTCTGTTGTTTCCTATCAGATGAAACTTAATGAGGATAATATCGGATATGATATGAATGTGGATTCAGAGGACTTCGATGTAAAATCCGATGAAGTTGTAATTAGCAATGAGTTCTTTAATCAGGATGGTATTTACGAAGTTAAGTCAGTAGCATATGATATTGCAGGAAACGAAAGTGACGAAACAACCCACACCTTTGTGATCCAGCGTGATACAGATTTTCTTGTGTATATCCCGAATAGCATTAAAGCTAATCAGACAGGACTTTACAAATTTAATGAGAAAGGTATACGTTCTGCCGACTTTGAGGATATTGAAATCATTACCTACATCACTCAGGATAAGGAGTTTGAAGTCCAGGTTGATGGCAACGTTGTTGAAGCTGGTGATTTAGATGTTAATAAGGATGACAGAAGAATCAATCAGGTAGATATGTACGATGTTACCTTGAAAAACAGCTATATTTCTCAGAACTATAATGCTGACACTATTGATACTGACCTTACACTTAATGCTGTTGCTACAGATGGAGATACAGAACAGGTTATTACTCTTGGTCATATTTATATCGATAACGTAAAACCCGTTGGTGAATATGAATCCGCACTTCAGAATTTAGGTACCTTTGACGGTTTCTATGGTATGGAAAGCAGAACTGTTATGATTGAGGGTGTATCGCCTGACATTGATGTAGAACGCTGTGAGATTCAGCTTAATGACACAACTCTCAAGAATGAAGAAGGCGGATTCATCTATGATGAAAATGCGCATACTATCAGCTTCACGATTAATAAGGGTTATACGGATATTAGAACCACTCTTGTCGACAAAGCAGGTAATCCAAATAACCTGGAACTGGTAAAAAACGTATATGTAGGCGGCGTATTTGCAAGATGGTGGTACCTGTTTGTTCTTGGTGGACTGGCAATCCTTGCGATTCCCACAGGTATTATTATTGCAATCATGCGTAAGAAAAGAAGACCTGTTTCATTCTAAAAAATCTTTAATAAAATGCACCCTTCTGATATGATTCGGAAGGGTGCAATGTATAAATACCAAAATAACATAAATGGAGGACGGAAATGTATAAACCAAAGCCGATTGATACTACTGATATAGTGCTGACAGATGACCTTCTTGCTTTAACGGAACAAATAGCAGCCAATGTTCATGAAGTATGGGCTAAGGGTCGAATTGATGAAGGGTGGGTGTATGGCGAAGTAAAAGATGCTGAAAAGAAAGTATCGCCATGTCTTATACCTTATGATGAACTTCCGGAATCAGAAAAGGAATATGACCGTAATACAGCAATTGAAACATTAAAACTAATTACAAAGCTCGGATATGAGATAAGCAAAAGAATATAATTCAACTATTATAAAGGATGGGGAATGATTATGAGAAAGCGACAAATGAGTATCGTTGCAGCATTAGCTGTCATATCATCAAGCATGGTACCATTAACTACTGCACCGACTGCGAGTGCAATTTCCAAATGGGAAATGGAAGGTGGATATTCTGAATATAGGTATAGTGTTTCAGGCAATCACGGCTTGACGTATTACATATATCTCGACCACGCAGCATTGGTAGAGGTAGACTGGGACTGGTCTGGCGTTATTCTTGATGAAATGGTTCAGGGCGTACCGCTGACCACAATAGCTGACGGTGCTTTTTATGGTGAAAGCACATCATATATTAGTATTCCGTCTACCGTGACAGACCTCGGTACTTCTTTGGGGGAACTTGACCATTCATTGACACTGGTGATTGATCCGGCAAACGAAAGCTATGCCAATATAGACGATGTTATATAACACTGCGGATATGACTGAACTGGTCAGGTGCTGTCCAGGATATAAGCAGGAAGAAATGAATATACCTGACACAGTTAAGAAAATCGACGAGCAGGCATTCTACAAGTGCGAGAACATCAAAACAATAAATATTCCTGCATCCGTTGAAGAAGTTGGCTTGTGGTCATTTGGCGATTGTACATCGCTCGAAGCAATAAATGTAGATTTCAACAATGAGCGTTTCAGCAGTATTGACGGAGTATTATTTAATGAGAATCAGAGTACTCTTTATCAGTATCCGCCGAACAAGAGCAATACAAGCTATACGATCTACACATCAGGTGATAGTAATCTTGTCAAAGTCGTACTTCCTGATGGAATAGAGTATATTGGTCAGTGTGCATTTCAGGATTGCGTAAATCTAACTGAGATAAATTTCCCTGAGAGTTTGTACCAGATAAGCAACAGTGTTTTTG
>CADBOP010000271.1 GCA_902796255.1 uncultured Ruminococcus sp. | reverse complement strand
GCTCTCAGTTTATGACACACAAAAGACAGCAGAAACTGCACAGAAAACAACTCCGGAAAAAACAGAAAGAACTTCTGCATCAAAAAACTTCTGTTCTGAAAACAAAACAGAAAAACGTCCGCAGAAAGCAAATCGTCAACTCTCTCAGCGTGCTAATTCTGGGAATACTTATTCTGGCAGAACTTGTTCTGTCTCTTATACAATTTATTTTGATTATTTTGAAAATTATAAAATTATCATGAAAGGATAATGGGATTTATGCGAATCAGATGCAAACCATGGGCAAGACCCGAACTTGAAGCGACAAGCTTTTTTATCGCCGAACCCAAAAAATATAAAAATCACTGGAATGAAGTTTTTCAGAATCAGAAACCGATTTATCTTGAATTAGGCTGCGGAAAAGGCGGTTTTGCAAGTCAGGCTGTTCTGCACTGGCAGGATGTCAATTTTATTGCAATTGATATCAAGAATGAAATGCTTGTCCTTGCCAAACGCAAAATTGAACAGGCTCTCCAGTCTGAAAATCTGACTCCCGAACAGGTCAGAATCATGATTCTGAATATCATGCAGATTTCAGATGTTTTCGGCGAACAGGATAATGTGCAGAGAATTTTTATTAATTTCTGCAATCCTTGGAACAAGCCGAAACATAAAAAACGCCGCCTGACACATGACAGACAGCTGGTGCAGTATAAAGCATTCCTCAAAGGCGAAATCTGGTTTAAAACCGATGATGACCAGCTCTTTGAAGAAAGCCTGCAATATTTTCAGGAAACAGGCTTTAAAATCAAATATCTGACAAGAGATTTGCATCAGTCAGATTTTTCTGAAAATCTTGAAACTGAACACGAACGCATGTTCACTGAAGAAGGAAAAAATATTAAATTTCTGATTGCAGTACAGGAGGCACATACCGATGGCGAAAGAAATTATTATTGACGGCAGTAAAGCGAATCCAAGAGAACATTTCCGAGGGTTAGGCTGTGTGACCGGAAACGGTTCTTCCCGACTTCTGATGGACTATAAACGCCAGAATCCGGATGCATATCAGGAAATTATGAAATTATTATTCCAGCCGGATTATGGTGCAGGACTGATGCATATCAAACTTGAATTCGGTTCAGATGTAAATTCATCTTCCGGAACAGAGCCCTGTGTAAAACGCTTTCCGGAAGAAAAAGCTGATGTCACCAGAGGGGCAGGCTTTCAATTTGCAGCAGATGCTAAAAAAATAAATCCGGAAATCACACTGGATTTACTTCGCTGGGGTGAGCCGAACTGGGTTTCTTCTGCCTTTGCAGAAAGCAAAAAAGCCGGATTTCAGGCACGTTACAGATGGTATTATGAAACACTGAAAGCAGCTTATGAAGAATATAAATTAAAATTTGATTTTATCAGCCCTGATGCCAATGAAACAGATATGCCTGACACGGAATGGCTGATTTATTTTTCTGAAAGGCTCAAGAACGAGCGACATGCACCATATGATTTTTCCAAGATTAAAATAGTTGCCTCTGATGAAGTCGGTACAAGAAATATTGCTGCCCTGATGCGTGAGAATGAACAGCTCCGGAATGCCGTGGATGTCATCGGGCTGCACTATACAGCCCAAAGCAGCGAAAACATCAGATATCTGCATGAATTTTATGAAAAAGAAATCTGGTACAGTGAAGGGATTGCCCCCTGTAATGTATCGGAACTTTCCCGCCGTGCAGATGGTACAGGCATTACCGGTTCAAATGGGGCGATTAATACTGCTGTCAGAATTATCAATGCTTATGCCAATGCAAGAATGAATTTATATGAATTTCAGCCGCCTGTATCGGCTTATTATGATGGTGTATGTTATTCCCCGAAACAGCTTCTGACCGCAAGAACACCGTGGTCAGGACATTATACTGTTGATATCGGCATCTGGATTGCTGCACATTTCATGTGGTTTTCGGCCTCTGACTGGCAATATGTCCCGCAGGCCTGCTTTGGTGACGGTGATGAGAACCAGACAATCTGGAATACAACTGATAATTATATGACTTTGATTTCTCCTGATAAAAAACATTTTACCATGCATTTTGCCAATGATACAGAAGAAACACGTTCCTATCAGATTAAGATTCAAAATATGGAAGCACTTCCGGAAACCGTTTCTTTTCTGCAAACTGCCGGAAGTCCTGCACCTGAGCCAGTTGACAAAAACTGGTTCAGAGTTGTGAAAAAAATCAATTTACAGGATTCTGAAGAAGAAAGTACTTTCACTGTTACTGTCAAGCCCTATTCTCTGCTGACGGTGACAACTCTCCGGACAGATGATATTATCGGCACAGAAAAACTTTGTGCCATACCAGAAAACAAAAGGCTTCCCCTGCCTTTTGTCCTGCCGATGAAGACAGAAGAAGAAAAAACGGGACATATGCCTTTATATACTACTGACCAAGGCGGAGCGTTTGAACTGGTTCGTGCTGAAAACAATAAAATTTATCTGGAACAGAAAATCACTAAAAATATTCTGCCGACAAACTGGCGGTTTCGTGGGACACCTGAACCGCTCACCTGTTTCGGGGATGACACATGGACAAATTATCAGGCAAGCACAATGGTTTATTTCGCTTCTCCGGAGGCAGAAAATTATGCTGGTGTGGGAATGCGTTATAATTCAGCCACCACCTGTGCTGAAACGTCTTCCTGTGGTTTACAGCTCAGATTATATGCAAACGGTCAGTGGCAGCTTCGCTATATGGATGAAGTACTCAAAGAAGGTATGACAGAGAATTATATTTATTCTATCGGTCATAAACTCGGCATAGCGGCTATCGGAAATTTAGTATTCTGTTTTATTGATGAACATTCTGTATTTGAAATCCAGCTTGACAGCCGGCCGCTGGTACGTTCCGGAAGAATGGCTTTATACAGTGCTTATTATCAGAATCGTTTCTGTCATATCAAGGCAGAAAAATTAAATTTCCCCATTGCTTCTTATGTCTACCGGCAGGATTGTCTCGCACCGGCTGTGAAATATCTCCAGAATGAAGAAAGCGAATGGAAACTCAGCGGCATGACAGGCTATCAGTTCTATAACAGAACCTGTGCAACAGGAAAAGAAAATTCTGAAATGAAAATCCGTTTTTACGGAAACAGTATCTATCTGCTGGGGCGTGTGCATTCTGCAAGCATGATGTTCTGGATAGATAAAAAATTATATACAGAAGAATATTCTGTCAGCAGCAGCAATTTCAGAGAAGTATTTTTCGCTCTGGAACATCTGCATACGGGCTGGCATACACTAAGAATGCTGATTACCAAGGGAACTGTGGAATTTGATGCTTTTGAAATTCCTACAGACGATGAAAATGCAGACTATAACACAGAAAACTTTCCGGAAGATGTTTTAAGAAAATCCGGAAAAATCAAGAGCAAGAAAAAAATTGCCGAAAAATCTGATATTGCCCAAGCGGCTGTTCCAGCTGCCGGAATTGTTGCCGGAGCTGCGGCAGCATTCACAATCGGCAGCATTCTCAAGAAAAAGAAAAACAAACAAGAAGAATAATATCAAAACTGCCGTACAGACCGGATTTAAAATCTGTACGGCAGTGTATTTATTTTTGTGTGCGGAGCATGATAATTGTAAAGAAAATACTCGGAAGCAGAACAATGACAGTATTCCGGATAATCGCTCTTTTCAGATGTTTCCATTGTTTTTCATTAATCTGACCGATTTTCGGGATTTTTAAAACATCCAGAATCACAACGGCAGAAACAAAAATAAAATAACAGTTAACAATAAACAGATATGCCGCACCAGACAGCATTTCCCATTTTCCGTTGGCAATCGAATACCCACAAGTGCAGACAGGCGGCATCAGAGCAGTAGCAATCGCCACACCAGGGATAATATTATTGGCCTTGTCATGTCGGGTACTGCCGATAATTCCGGCAAATCCGCCGGCTGTGGCAATAATGACATCATAGAAAGTAGGCTGTGTACGGGCGATAATTTCGCTCGTAGGCTGTTTAACAGGAGAAAGCCAGAAATAAGCAGTTGCAACAATAATACTAATCAGCAATTGCAGAATAAAGCCATAAAAATTTCTTAACAGCTGCGATTTGTCTGCCGAAGCCACACCGAAAGCCATTGCTAAAATACTGCCCATCAGCGGAGAAACCAACATTGCACCAATAATCACCGCCGTTGACCCGACATTCAGTCCGACAGAAGCAATTAAAATTGCACAAATCAGAATGCACATATTTGTTCCTGTTACCTGTCCGCCGCCGATGATTCTTTTTCTTATTTCTTCATGTGTAGCCATATCTTCTGACAGAGAGAAAACACGGCTCAGGATATATTTGAATTCATTCATTAAGAGAATCCTCCTTTGTTCTCAGAATCCGGAAAGAATAGCCGTCAACAGTTAGTTTATCCCTGCACAGCTCTCCGGAAAGAATATCTTCATAAATTTTATCAAGCTGTAGTTCTGCCGGAGCATTATAATAATTCTGAATAAAAATAATTTTCCTGCCCTGTGCATCTTCACGCCATGACAAGGAACAGCCTTCCGGAATATTGGTTTCCATTGCTCTTTCTATATTTAACAGAGGGATAAGCTCAGAGAAGAAATCATCAAAGAAAATCTGTTCTGCCGAAGCTGCAATATGATAAGCCAGTCCCCTGCCGTATGCATTAAGAGTGAAAGCCGGAGAATTCTGATAATAGTCTTTCTGATAAGTGCCTAAAATTTTGCAGGTTGTCGGATGGAGAATTTCACATAATTCTGATAACTGATATTCCATATCATGATAAGATAAAATATTAAATTCTTCATCATAGAGAGCGTCTGTTTCTTCAATCCAGAAGCCCATAACATCGCTGAGCTTTTCTTCT
>CADBOP010000270.1 GCA_902796255.1 uncultured Ruminococcus sp. | reverse complement strand
TTGTTTCTGCTTCTGGTGCAGTTTCTTCAGCAACCGAAATTACTTCAGGCTGTGTTGTCTGCTGTACTTCTGAAACCTCCACTTTCGGAGCAACTGTTGTAGATTTTACAAAAATTCTTTTTACCGGAGCTTCTGTTGTAGTTTCAGCAGGTGTTTCTGTTGTTGCAGGCACGTCCTGAATAATATTCTCTTCTGCTTCTGCAAGTTCTGCTGCTGCATCTACTTTGTTTTGTGTATAAATCTGCTGTGCTTCTGCCAGAGCAAATGCAGTATTTTGTTCTGGTGCGGCAGATTCTGCAATCTTCTGATTCTCCGTTTTATGAACAGCAATTTTCTTATTGTCTTTTGCCTGTGCAGGGGCAGTCACTTCTTCTGCGGCTTTACGCAATAGCTTGCCCTCACTGATAGGCTGGGGATTTTCGGGAGTACCTGTAATACTTTCATCAAGTGT
The DNA here is from genome assembly GCA_902796255.1 of uncultured Ruminococcus sp. Taxonomy (GTDB): domain Bacteria; phylum Bacillota; class Clostridia; order Oscillospirales; family Ruminococcaceae; genus UBA3855. The sequence continues at coordinate 5,230 of CADBOP010000270.1, read as the reverse complement.
AACAGTAGCGGCATCAGCGACGGCATAGCCTCCAAACAAGCAGGAAGCCACCATACCCATAGTAATTGCTGCGACTTTTGCCTTTCTCATCGACTCATTCCTTTCTGATATAGAAAATAGATTTCTTCTTTCTTTCAAATTAGCCTTTATTTATATCTTCTTTTAGGCCACTCCTATCATAGCATATTTTTTACCAAATGGCAAGCATTTTGAGACCATTTCTCTATTACTTACAAAGTTTAAATGACTTTCTGCACTTTCAATTAGTCAAAATGCACATAAAAAATTGTAAAAATCTATCAAGAGAATCACCAAAAAATTACAATCAGGATTGACAAAATTACATTTCGATTACATTCAGAACAAAAACGTAACTCTTTATCGGCAATCTGCTGTATTTTTGTTTGTTTTGATTGTTGAAAATAAACAATTGCCTGTCGAAAGCTGTCGAGTCGAATATGTTCGAGCTTTGGTGATTATGCACAAATAAAAACTAACAGAAAAAATCAAAGGATTTTTCTGAATTTTTTCCTGAAATACTTGACAGTTTTGAAAAAATATGCTATAATATTTTAAATTTAGTCTGAATTTCATATATTTGCCGCTGGGTAAAGACGAAGAAACATTCGTCTGCATATCGTTAAGCCTTAGAAGATATGCAGAAGAGTGTTTATTTTTTTGCTGTAGCCATATATAAAATCCTGAAAGGAGAAAACAAAATGCATTATTTTACAAAATCTGAAATCTGCCTCTGGAGTGTTTCTGTTCTGATGGTTCTGACCGCCTTTCTGCTTTTCGACAGAGTAAATTATTTATCTCTGGCCGCCTCTCTGCTGGGGGTCACTTCTTTGATTTTCGCTGCCAAAGGTAACCCTTTCGCACAGATACTGATGATTATTTTCAGCCTGCTGTATGGCTTTATCTCTTATCAGTTCGCTTATTACGGCGAAATGATAACCTATCTGGGCATGACTATGCCGATGGCAGTCTTTACGCTGATTTCATGGCTGAAACATCCGTTTGCAGGCAATAAATCCGAAGTACAGATTCATCATGTCAAAAAATCAGAACTGCTCCTGATTTTTATTTCCACACTTCTTGTGACAATCCTGTTTTATTTTATTCTGAAACATTTCCACACAGCCAATCTCCTGCCCAGTACCATTTCTGTCACTACAAGCTTTCTTGCTGTCAGCCTCACTTTCTTCAGAAGTCCTTACTATGCTGCCGCCTATGCCGCAAATGATATGATTCTGCTTCTCCTCTGGGGACTGGCAGCCGCTGAAAATATTTCTTATCTTTCTGTTCTCGCCTGCTTTCTGGCATTTCTTATTAACGATATCTATGCATTTATCAACTGGAAACGTATCGAAAAACGGCAGAGACATTCTGCATAAATCCTGAACCAAAATTTTGTATACTTTTCATATAGCACTTGCAGCCTGAATATGCTATAATTTAACTGTATGTATGTTTAGTATGTATTATCATAAGGAGGATGTTATGAAAAAATCTATCAGAAAAACCGTCAGTGCTGTACTTGCCCTGACAATGTGTGCCGCCGGAACAGGTCTGCTTCCTGTTATCGCTGAGGACACAGAAACCAAAACCGCCGAAGCCCTGCCGCTTGGTACTTATGAAGTAGAAACTTTTGAGGGTGCAGATGTCTGGACTTCTATCTATGAAAACCAGCTCCCCGGCTATTCCGGTGACGGCTTCGCTTATCTGACAGCAAGCCCCATCAGCTTCAATATCGAAGTGGAAGAAGAAGGCATGTACGAAATTAAATTCCGTGCAGCACAGATTCTTGGTGCAGGCGAATCCAGACTGCAAACCATCTCTGTCAATGGTATTGATTATTCTTACAATATGCCCTATCTTACCGAATGGACAGATGTCAGCTTTGGCGTATTCCGTATGAAAGCCGGTGTCAATGAACTGACACTCAAGCCCATTTATGGCTATGCAGCTTATGATACTGTCACTATTGAAAAAGCTGTATTCCCCGAACTCAAAGGGACAGACACACCCTGTGACCCGAAAGCTACTCCCGAAGCAAAATCACTCCTGAAATATCTCAATTCTGTCTATGGCAAAAATACCCTCTCCGGACAGCAGGAAATCTACGGCGGCGGCCATAACGTACAGACTTCTATCCGTTATGATGCTTCTACAGACACCTGTGTTGATGGTGACGGCAAAACTTACCAGATTGTAGAAGGCGATTACGGCACAGACGACCAGGGCAACAAATTTCCGTGGCACTGTGTTGACGAAAACGGCTTTGACTACACCTACAACACCCAGAACCACAACTATGCCTATAACGACTATGACCAGGAATGCCGCTATCTCTACGAACTGACAGGCCATTATCCTGCTATCAGGGGCTTTGACTTCAATACCCATTCTCCGGGCTTCGCATGGGAAGACGGTGTTACAAGCCGTATGATTGACTGGGCCAAAAACAAGAACGGCATCTGCACAGCAAGCTGGCATGTAACCGTTCCCAGAGACATGTCTGAATTTGAAGTCGATGAAGACGGCAATATCACAAAAATTTCCAATGACTGGCAGGCCTATACCTATGACACCAAAACCGATTTCGTAACTGCCAACTGTATGGTAGAAGGCACAAAAGAATACTACTTCTTCCGTGAAGCAATGCGTTTACTGGCTGCCGAACTCACTAAATTACAGGATGCCGGTGTACCTGTATTATTCCGTCCGCTTCATGAAGCAGAGGGCAACCCCGGTGAAAAACCCGGTGACGGCAAAGGTGCTTGGTTCTGGTGGTCAAAAGAAGGCACTGAAGTCTATCATCAGCTCTGGAAACTCCTCTACACCACCCTGACTGAAGAATACGGCCTGCATAATATCATCTGGGAACAGAATCTCTATGCATGGTCTGATGATTCTGCCCTGTGGTACACTGGTGACGAATGGGTTGATATCATCGGCTTTGATAAATATAACACCCAGTACAACCGCCATGACGGCAACACAACAGGCCCTAACGAAGATGCAGAAAGCAAAATTTTCTGGTCTCAGGTAGGCTATGTCGATAACAAAAAAATGGTCGCCATGCCGGAAAACGACTCTATCCCCAGTCTGGAAAACATGCAGGTAGAAAATGCAAAATGGCTCTATTTCTGCACATGGTATGACGGCGAAGCCGGTGCTCCGCAGTTTATCTCCGGTTCTGAATATCAGAATCCCGAAACACTCAAAACTTTATTCAACAGTGATTTCTGCATCACTCTGGACGAACTTCCTGAAAACTTATACAGCTTCTCCGGCGAAACCACCCCTACAGAATCTGAAACAGACAAGTCTACTGATACTACTTCTGAATCTTCTGACATTCTCTATGGTGACGTTGACCAGAACGGCAAAGTTGATATTCTTGATGTCATCACATTAAATAAACACCTGCTCGGCAAAGAATCCCTTATAGACATCCAGAAAAAAGCAGCCGATGTTGACCTCAATGACATCACAGACTCTACTGACTCCCTGATGATTCTGAAATACATCGTTGGCCTGATTAAAGTCCTTCCTGATAAATCCTAAAATCCAATTTCTTTCCGGAAAGCCCTGCTTCTACAGCAGGGCTTTTCTCATGTCCTGTAAATCTCCTGCATTGCCTCCACCAGACAAAAAAAGCACACTTCCGGTTTTCCGGAAGTGTGCTTGTTCATTTCAACAAATGCCAATCTATATCACTACAGATTATTCTTTGTCATTGTTTCCATCGGCTGCACCAATTGCCTTAGTATACTTCGGCAGCGGAGAATTCAGAATCCTGTACCAGTCAGGATTATTATTTGCACCATACTGTGCAGCATAGATGAGGATATAACCAGCATCTTCTGCATTCAGCGGAGAACCGATAGATTCAGCTGTAGAAGCATTGCCGATAGAATCTGTTGCACCATGGTCTTCAGATTCACCAGATACATCACCAAGGAAGTATACGAAATCTTCCATTTCCTGAACAGCCAGTCCAGTGATGCCCAAATCAGTGTTATCTTCATCAGTCAGCGGCGAAATGGACGGATTCTTATCTGCACCAAAGTCGGCAGCATAAACCAGAACATTTGCAGCATCAGAAGCATTTACAACACCGTTCAAAGTAACGTCACCCTTGACACCAATATAAACTGTACCTGTTACAGCTTCAGCTTCTGTACCATCAGCATTTACGAATTTCACCTTGGAATCGTCAACATTTTCATCAGTGATTGTGAAGCCCAGTGTATTTCTGTAGAATGCACGCTTTGTTTCTTCACCAGTGAAGATAGCCTCGCCGTCAGCGTTTGTAGTAGTCGGAACGTTCGGCAGAACTTCCTTCTCATAAACAGCCTTCGGAGTTGTCATAGTATCGTCAGCAATCTTGAAAGTAACACCTTCAAACTCATTAGCGATTGTCCAATCACTATAGAGGCTGCCTTCTACTTCTTCGCTGTATTTCTCACGTCTTCTGAGAGTACCCATAGACAGCAGGTCATTCATATCGAACGGTCTGTTATCATGAGCGAAATAGAACTTGCTCTTGCCAATCACATTATACTGATATTCAACAGTATCTACTGTGATACCGTCATCCAGTACGAGGATATAACCATTTACTTCAGTAACGTCTACACTGTCTGTATCATCCTTAGAATCCATAGTCAGGGCAATGACATCACCATTAAATGTGAGGTTATACTTGCCAGGAGCAACGGAAGAAGGAATTTCAAAGTTCAGGTAAACAACGGTAGAAGCATTCTGAGCCTGAACATGACCGTTTTCGCCAGCAGTACCAGCAAATGTATGGTCAGCTTCATTTTCATTGATAGCCATCAGGTCATAAGCAGTACCCTTTGTAAAGCCTGTATAAACAGGACCTTCTGCAAAGTCAACATCGAACTTGAATGTACTCAAATCGAGTGCCTTCAGTTCAGAAGCTTCCACAGAAATCGGGATGCTTACCTTCTGAGGTTCTTCGCCATCCTTGGTCTTCTGAACGCTTCTGTTACCGATTTCCCAGATTGCGGTAAGTCCGGAAACAGGCTTAATTTCTTCAGATTCACTTTCTTGTGTAGAGCCCTGAGATTCGGATTCAGATTCAGATTCAGATTCAGATTCTGTTTCCTTGGATTCTGTTTCGGATTCAGATTCAGATTCTGTTTCCTTAGATTCTGTTTCGGATTCAGATTCAGATTCTGTTTCCTTAGATTCTGTT
>CADBOP010000269.1 GCA_902796255.1 uncultured Ruminococcus sp. | reverse complement strand
TACCAGTAATGTTCCCACAAGTTCCAATAATTTTGAACAGATTATGCCGGGAGCTGAGGGAGAACTTGTCAGTCAGGCGGTTGCTGACCATTATGATATTTTATATGGCTCTCTGCCGTCAGCCTATGATGAAGTTGTGCTGGTTCTGGATAAGCAGAATGAAATCCCTTTGACAGTATTATACCAGCTTGGTTTCCTGCCTTCGGAAGAATACAAAGAAATCATGAAAGACGTGGGCGACAGCAAAGAAGTAAAATTAGATACCAAAAAATTAAGCTATACAGAAATATGCGGGCAGGATTTTTATTTAATCCCTGAATGCGATTTTTATGAAGAGACGGAAGAAGGACTGTTTAAAAGAATAGATTCTAAAAATACTGAAAAAATTGACAAACTTCTTGAAAATGCACTGAAATTAAAAATCTCCGGTGTTATCCGCCTGAATGATGATACTGACAATGCTCTGATTAACAGTGCTGTAGGCTATACCAGTGCCCTTACAGAATATCTGATTGATTATACACATAAGAGTGATGTCGTTAAGGCACAGGAAAAACAGGAAAAAATCAATATTCTCAACGGGATGCACTTCGATACAGATTCTGATGATGATAAAAAAATAGAAGATGTAAAGAAATATATCAATGACCTGAATATTTCGGACAAAGCCATGATGTATCAGTCCATCATGATGACAGAACAGCTCCTGAAAGGCAAAAATAAAACAGAAGAAACAGAGACTTCGACAGAAGCTTCTGATATTAAAAATATCATCTGTCAGCCGGAACAGCATACAGGCTTTGTAAATATGGCATTCCGTCCGGATGCTGTTTCTGTCAGACCGCTTTCTAATCTGGAATTTCCGGAAAATACAGAATCGGAAACAGATATGACAGAATTTTCTGAAACAGAAAGTATTCCGGAATCCGAAACAGAAACAGAATTGCTTTCAGAATCTGAATCTGAAACAGAAGTTTCTGAAACACAGGAAAGTGTTTCAGAATCCGAAACGGAAACAGAATCTCTTTCCGAATCTGAAACAGAAACAGAGTCTGAATCAGAAATCCTCCCTGCTCCGGATGGTTTGACTCCGGAAATGATTCAGCAGTATCTTGAAAATCTGAAAAGCAATATTTCTGAAATCATTGGTGTAGGAAAAGAAAATATAGAATTTATCATCAACAGCGGAAAACAGGCTTATGATGAAAATAAGAAAAAATTAGCTTCTTTTTATGATACACTGCAAGCAATTGCTTCTCTCAGCAAGATGATTCCGGATACCAGCAGCCTGTCCCCCTCCGGCAGCGGTATGACACAGGAAGACTTGCTCAGAATGTATCTCGAACAGATGGGCGGCGGAGCTGCCGGCGGTATGTCCATGCAGGATTTAATGTCCATGTATACGTCAGCGTCAGGAATGCAGGATTTAATTTCCGGCTATCAGAATCAGGGTATGAACCAGCAGAGCTTACAGGATTTAATGTCCATGTATACAGCTGCCTCCGGAATGCAGGATGTATTGTCTATGTACAGCAATCCGGCAGCCGCTCTCACCGGCGGCACATCTGCACAGGATTTAATGAAATTATATACCGCTTCTTCCGGTGTTTCTCAGGAAGACCTGATGAAAATGTATTTACAGGATACGGCTTCCGGTGCATCAGGAACTTCGACACAAGACCTCATGAAAGCTTATGCCTCTGCTTCCGGTACTTCTATGGACGATATGATGAAAGCCTACGCTTCTTCTACAGGCATGTCAACAGATGAGCTTATGAAAATGTATACCATGCAGGCAGAATCTAATAATACTATTACAGATAGTTCTGATAAAAAAACTATGACACCGGAAGAAATGATGAAAGCATATCTGGACGGCTCTATGAGTCAGGAAGAACTGATGAAAGTCTATGCAGAACAGCAGGGCATTTCTCAGGAAGGTATGCAGGAAATGATGTCTCTGGCAAATCTGTCAGAAACAGAACTGGCTCAGAAGCTGGAAGAATATATGCAGAATCCTGACAGAGATACTCTTCTTGAAATTTATGACCAGTATATCGCCTCCGGCAGTTATGATAACAACATGAGCAAATTCGGTGTTATCAGCTTTGATGCTCCTTCAAGTATCAATCTCTATGTAGACAGCTTTGAAGCAAAAGAATCCATTCAGAAATGCATTGAGGATTATAACAAGAACGTTTCTGAAGAAAATCAAATCAGCTATACAGACTATGTAGGCTTGCTGATGAGTTCTGTTACAACAATTGTCAATGTGATTTCTTATGTGCTGATTGCCTTTGTGGCCGTCTCTCTGATTGTATCTTCTATTATGATTGGTATTATTACTTATATTTCCGTTCTGGAAAGAACAAAAGAAATCGGTATTTTAAGGGCAATCGGAGCATCCAAGCAGAATATCTCTCAGGTATTCAATGCAGAAACATTTATTATCGGTCTGTGTTCGGGTCTGATAGGGGTCGGCCTGACGGAACTGATTCTGATTCCTTCTAATATTGTAATTCATTCTCTGGCGGATACTGATGCTGTCAGTGCCGCACTTCCGGCAGCAGCTGGTGTAATTTTAGTGATTATCAGTGTTGTCCTGACATTAATCGGCGGTCTGATTCCTGCAAGAAAAGCTTCTGCAAAAGACCCTGTGACCGCTCTCAGAACAGATTAAAGAAATATTTATACAGCCGCTGTCTGAAAAAATTCAGACAGCGGCTTTTTCATTTTATACAGAAATAAATATACTTGACTTTCTCAGGAAAATATGCTATAATATAAGGCATATTCAGAAAGGAGGCTGCTATGTCCAGCAATAATTCTGACGATACGGGTGCG
>CADBOP010000268.1 GCA_902796255.1 uncultured Ruminococcus sp. | reverse complement strand
CAATGATAAAATTGCAGACTTGAAAAACAGAGTCAGTCAGATTGATGAGGAATTTAATAAAGACCGCTGAATTGAATGATAAAATAAAAAGCTTTCCGTCACAAGCATGTGACGGAAAGCTTTTTTCAAAAAAATTCAGAAAAACTATTGACATTTTATATCATGTATGTTATACTGTATATAATCAGATATTAACAGTATGTCAAAGGAGCGTTCCATGAAAATTGTTATCAAAAATAAATCTGAACTGCCAATCTATGAACAGATTGAACAGCAGATGAAAGCACAGATTTTAGACGGCACAGTCAGTGAGGAAGAACAGCTGCCCTCTATCCGACAGCTTGCCCGTGATTTGAAAATCAGTGTCATCACTACCACAAGGGCTTATAATGACCTTGCGGATGAGGGGTTTATTATTTCTGTTGCAGGCAAAGGCTATTTTGTCGCTCCCAGAAATAACGAGCTTCTCCGTGAACGTATGCTGTACGAAATGGAAGACGGACTGGAAAAGACTGTCCTGAACGGCCGCAATGCAGGGCTGACAGATGCGGAAATCGTCACTGCACTCAGAAAATTTATGGAGGGATAATATGGAAAATATTTTGGAAATTAACGGACTTTGCAAGGCATATGAGGATTTTGCACTGAAAGATATCAATTTTTCACTGCCAAAGGGGTTTATTATGGGCTTTGTCGGAGAAAACGGCTCAGGAAAAACTACTACCATCCGTGCAATTCTGAATATGGCAAGAATCGACAGCGGTAAAATCAGTGTTTTCGGTATGGACAGCGTGAAAGATACGATTGCTATTAAAGAACGTCTGGGTGTGGTATTTGATAGCCTCTATCTTGCTGAACATCTGAATGCCAGACAGATTGAACAACAGCTCAAGCCGTTTTACAAAGGCTGGGACAGTCAGGAATTTTTTAACCGTATCAAAGAATTTGATTTGCCGGATAATAAAAAAATCGGGGATTTCTCAAAAGGTATGAAAATGAAATTCATGGTTGCAATTGCACTTTCTCATAAAGCAGAACTGATTATTCTGGATGAACCGACAAGCGGTCTCGACCCTGTTGCCCGTGATGAACTGCTGGATATTCTTGCGGAATATATTGAAGATGAAAACAGAGGCGTACTGTTTTCAACACATATTACAGCCGATGTGGAACGGATTGCAGATTATGTGACAATTCTCCATAATGGAAAAGTCTGGTATACTGGCACGAAGGACGAACTGACTGAAAATTATGCTGTCATCAAGGGAGCAGAAGAAGACCTTCCGGCTGCACTGAAAGAAAAACTCATCGGCTTTCATGCCTACCGCAACGGCTTTGATGCACTGATTCGTACAAATGACCTTGCAGGGATTCCGGATTCTCTGGAATATGAAAAAGCAAGTATTGATGAAATATTAATCTATATTGCAAAGGAGGATAAGTATGAAAGACATTCTCAACATCATGCGGTTTGATTTTCTTACTGCGAAACCAATCGCTTTTGGTGCAATGTTGTGTACAGTTCTGCTGTTCGGCATACTGAGCATGTTATTTTCACCGATTATTGCTTCTTATATTACATTTGTATCCATGATATTTGTAATCCCCTTACAAGGGATTGCGGACAAAAACGGTTTTAATAAGCTTTACGGGATTCTTCCTGTCAATCGTAAAAATATCACAAGAGCAAGATTTCTTTATATATTTTTAATACATTTTGTGACAGAACTGCTGGAACTTGTGCTTGGCTGTATTGCGAGGACGGCAAAATTATATCTGCTTCTGCCAAATCAGGAGGGTGCAACCATGCAGATGGTGAAAGAAAGTTTTGAAGATACATCGCTTGCTTTAGAAATGGTATTCGGCATGTTCATATTTTTATGTCTGATATTTTCTTTTATGGAAATGATGGGACAGATATTCGGCAGAGAAAATGAATTTAAAATTATTATGATAACGCTCGGCATTATTGCTGCGATTGCGTTTGTATTTACAATTCTTTCAGAGCATGATATTATACCGGTAGTGAAACTGCCAAGTCTGCCGGAAAGCGTTTCTGGAATACTGATATTAGGCGGAGTATCAAATGTTATTATATTCGGAATCTGCCTGTTATTCGGTGAAATTACGGCTGGCACACTCGCCGGACGTGAACTTTGAGGAGGTGCGGAAATGAAGCAAAACTACCGGAAAAGAATCCTTGATTTAATTCATACAGATTTTATTACCATGAGCAGCGGCAAAAATAATATGAAAATCCCTGTTATTATTATAGTGTTGCTGTTCGGAACATTAGGCTTTCTGTTTTCTCCGTTGCTGGGGTTGTATATGCCGTTAGGATTCAGCGGATTTTTCGTGCCGATGCTGTTTCAGAATGAAATAAAATACCACAGCGAAAAGATGTTTGCATTACTGCCGATTCACCGGAAAGATTTAGTACGTTCCCGATTTATTATGTCAATTGTTTTATATCTTGTATTTGCTGTGTTGTTTTATCTGCTGATGCTGATTTCTTTAAAACTAAAGACTTATTATATCATGTACGGGGAAGATGCAGAATCTCTGGACATTATTAAAATGCTTGTACAGAGTACTGACGGAAGCATGACAGAACTTGGCATTTTTAATTTGCTGTATTTTGGAGCATTTTCGTTCGGGTCTACGTTCATATCAGGAAATCTGCGGAGATATTTCAAAGACAGCAAAGTATTTGATGCTACATTGTCCAAAGGATTGAAAAAAGTGACAAAGCAAGACTATGCCTATACTTTGCTTGCCTTCGTACTCATTTTAGTATTGATTCTTGGAGTAACAGATGTTCTGCCTGTCAAAAATGCAGTTGTTCCGGTTTTCCTGCTTTTCCTACAGCTTGCACAGATTGCAGACGGCTTTCTGCTTGGTACAGTGCTTGTGACAATGGCAATATTCTCAACAATTTACCAATATATCTGTACTGTTCTTGAATATGACGAAAAAGAACTATAAGGAGGGCTTTTCGATGAACAGAATATTCAAAAAAATGGCGGCTGCTCTCTGTACAGGAATCATGCTGCTTTCCGTCAGCGTTCCGGCCGTTCATGCAGAAGAAAACATAAAAAACGTGGTACTGCCTTCTGGTAAAGATACAAAATGGTTTCAGCTTCAGATGGAACTGACCGCTAAAGAGAACACCGAAAATGAACGCCTTTTTGCCTCTGCTGCAATCGGGCTGTTTCAGGGGGATGAAATACTGTATACCGGCTATTACGGAGAAACAGATATCGCAAATCATATTCCTGCGGACGAAACTTCTGTCTATGAATGGGGGAGTATCTCAAAAACACTGATATGGGTCAGTGCCATGCAGTTATGGGAACAGGGAAAACTTGACCTTGAAGCAGACGTCAGGGAATATCTTCCGGAAGGATTCTTTCAGCACCTTTCTTATGATGAACCAATCACAATGCTGAATCTGATGAATCATAATGCCGGCTGGCAGGAGACAACCCGTCCCATCTGGGAAACAGATGAAAATAAAATTCTTCCGCTTGGAGAGGCATTACAGGCAATCGAGCCTGTGCAGGTACACCCCTCCGGAGAAGTAACAGCCTATTCCAATTATGGAGCGGCTGTGGCCGGATATGTTATCGAATGTATTACCGGACAGGATTATTGTGAATATGTTCATGAACATATCTTTGCACCGCTCGGAATGGAACACACGGCACTGAACCCAATACACAGTGACAATGTTTATGTATTTGAAAAACGAAAAGAAATGCATAGCTATCAGTTCAGTCTGGGGAACTGCATTGACCTTGGGAACTGTCTGAATTATGTTCCGGCCTATCCGGCAGGTTCGGCAACCGGAACTATGACCGACCTGATGACCTATGCACAGGCACTTACAGATGACAATGCACCACTGTTTCAGAATCCTGAAACACAGAAATTTTTGTTCACTGGAACAGATTTTTATGGAGATTCAGAAATCCCGATGTGTGCACATGGATTCTGGTGCGAAGAATATGCTGTCCGTGCTTATGGGCATAATGGTGCAACTACATCGGGGCAGGCTTATATGAGTTTTGACCCTGATTCCAAAACCGGCTTGATTATCATGATAAATGAACCAAATGGAAACTGGTATCTGGAATATGCACCTGTTATGGCATTCGGAGAGCTTTCACCTGAAAAATACAGTTCCGGAACACCGGAAAAAAGCAATCTGAAAGGCTATTATCTTCCGGCACGTTCGATTTACTGCGGAATGATGAAATTCATTTCTTATCTGACTGCAATTTCTGTCAGTAATTTAGGCAAGGCTGAAAAAATCGGGAATCATTTGTATCAGTTCAGGCAGGAAAGCGAACTTTTTCCAAAAGAAGAAATGGCGGTTCTGCTTGGTGAAAAAGTTTATCCTGACGGCAATACTGCCTTTCAGCAGCCGTCTATGGATTTGATATATGACAGATTTTATCTTGTCAAATTTTGTTTGTTCATCGGGTATATTCTCTCGGCGATAGCAGCGGTTTATCTCCTTCGGATTCGTCACCAGCTGAAAAAGCATGGGAAATTCACAGCGTATCAAGGTGCAGTGTTTATAACGGCTGGACAGATTGCAAGACTGGTTTCTGTTCTTGCACTGCTGGGGACATTTGTGATTTATGTACAGTTTAAGGGCGGTATTCCTGATACAGGGGGAGCATGTTTTGGGGTTGTACAGATGCTGTGTATGGCAGTATGCTGCGTTTCTGCTGTTGTCTCCTGTGCAGCACTTCCGGCACACAAGGGAGAAAAAGTACT
>CADBOP010000267.1 GCA_902796255.1 uncultured Ruminococcus sp. | reverse complement strand
AAGAACAGGAGGAGAAGACGTTATTCCTGATGAACCCATTCCAGAGCCAGAACCTGTTCCAGAAACAGAACCGGAAACAGAAATACAGTCCTCTGTTGGAATGCTGACAGCTGGTCAGTGGAATGACCACGAAAACTGGGGCTTTTTCTCCAATCTGGTCAATACTGGTCTGGTGGAATTTCCAAGTTTCGGCATCGACCCTACACAAAGAATCGCTGTGAATGTGACAGATGCTGCCGGTACACCTCTCCCGAATGTAGAAGTCACACTCAATGACGATACACAGGCTGTCTGGAGAGCTGTGACAGACAAGAACGGCAGAGCCTATGTATTCGATGCCAGTCATACAGGGGTGACCTTGACAGCAACACAAGGCGATATTTCTCAGAGCGTTTCTGATTTGTTTGAAAATGCTGCTGATGAACAGGGGAATATTCAGACAGGTGATTTGTCTTTTGATATTGTTCTTGATACAGAGCAGAAATTATATCACGATACCCAGATTATGTTTATTGTCGATACTACTGGTTCTATGGGAGATGAAATGTTGTATCTCCAGAGCGATTTCAGCTCGATTGCAGAAGAAGTGGGCGATGAAAATACAAGCTATTCTGTAAATTTCTATAAAGATGAAGGCGATGAATATGTCACAAACTGTTCCGGATTTACTAATGATATTCAGGCCATCAAGAGCAAGCTGAACAGCGAATTTGCCTCCGGCGGCGGTGATGAGCCGGAAGCTGTTTATGAAGTCATGAAAGAAACTGTTTTCTCTCCGGACTGGAATCAGGAATCTGTGAAAATTGCGTTCTTAATCTATGATGCCCCCCCTCATGAAGATAAAGAATTTTCTGAAATTATTGAAGAAGCTTCCGCAAAGGGGATTCATGTCATTCCTGTAGTTTCTTCCAACAGTTCGAGAGAAACGGAATTGTTCGGCAGAGCACTGGCCATCTGCACAAACGGCAGCTATGTATTTCTGACAGATGATTCTGGTATCGGGGATTCGCATCTTGAACCCATTATCGGCGATTATGAAGTAGAATCTTTGCATGATATTATTGTCAGAATTATTCAGGATTATAAACAGGGGTAAAATATCATAAAATAAAAGAGTTCATCTCATGCAGATGAACTCTTTTTTGAATTTTTAAAATATAAAAACGAAGAGAGTGGGATTCGAACTTATTTTTTCAGTCGCATTTTTCAGATTTTTTTTGCTTTCATGTGAATTTTCATGTGCTGCACTAAAATATTATTCAGTTCAGAAACGGGAATCTCCATCAGACCTTGCAGCCACTTTTCACGATATTTCCTGTAACATCTGATTGTCACTGGAGAAAGCACGTTTTCTTTTGCATGGATATAGCTGTCAATTGCCTGACCGACAGTCAGCTCCGTTTGTTCAGATTCTTTTTTCGCAGTCAGATAGATGGCGGCGTTCGCCTTTGACTGCCGTCTGGTCGGTGCAGTGAATGACTTCATGATTTTCTTTCCGGATTCATCTTTTCCGGCATAGACCTGCACTCTCCAGTTACCAGAAGGCAGTTTCTTGGCTTTTGCCATAACAATTCCCCCTATATATTATTTTATCCGTCCGTTTTCCAGCGGACGGATTTTTTTATTTTTCATCTTGTCTTGCAATCAGTTTTTACAGCAATTCAGAAATGGTAATTGTCAGATTCCTGTCATAGATTTCCACCGGAATCGGCGTATCGAATGTGTAGATATTCGGGAAACTGCTTTTTTCAAAGAAGTAGATTAGCGTTTTCTGGTCTTGCGGACTGATAATCCAGTATTCACGGACACCAGCATTCTGATATAAAGCTAATTTACGGACAAAATCATCATCTTTGTTGGTAGAGGTGATTTCAGCCACAAAATCCGGTGCACCGTTACAGCGTTTCCCATTCATTTTTGAAGGGTCACACACAATCAGCACATCCGGAATCACGACAGTTTTTTCATCTAGTTTTACATCAAAAGGCGAAATCATGGCTTTGCAGTTCCCACCGTTGCGTTTGATATAACTCCGAAGTTCGGCATAAAGCCCGCCTGTAATATCCTGATGTATTTCATTCGGCGAAGCCATAGCAACAATTTCGCCGTTTAACAGTTCATAGCGTTCGGAACTGCTTTCCGGAAACATTCTGAAAAATTCATCAGCAGTGTATCTCTTTTCTTCTGATAATGCCATAACGGTTCACGCTCCTTTTCTCATCTCATCAACCATGACAATAATTTTTGAACGCTCTACTAAATTTAAAGACTTTATCATTTCAAAAAGCTGTTCGTCATCTTCATTAGCAACTCTGTTTTTTGTTGTATAAGCAATATTCATATTTGCATTATGGCTACCGGTAACATCTCCTGTTGAAATTTTATTTTCACCGATTAAGGGGGAATCTGTTCTGCCACAAAGGTAATCCACAGAGCATTCAAGTGCCTCAGCGATTTTAAGAAGATTTTGAGAAACAATATCTGTTCCGTTCGCCATTTTATTGACTGTATTTACGCCTAAGCCACAATTTTCAAGCAACTTTTTTACTGACATGCCCTTAACTTTTGCTTGAATTTTAATTCTCTCAGCAATAATTTGTGTATTT
>CADBOP010000266.1 GCA_902796255.1 uncultured Ruminococcus sp. | reverse complement strand
TGTTCCCGTTACCGAAACAGAAACTCTTATTGAAACAACAGAAGCTTCAACAACTGAATCAGAAACAGAATCTGAAACACAAGATTCTTCTGAGTATGCACAAGAACGGAAACTTATGGAAGATTTTTGTATAGAAATTCATGGAGAGTTAATATCTCCATATCCTGTTCTGATAGCAGAAAATACACTTTATGATTATGAAAATGAAGCTGTCTTTCTTCTGCATGAAGCTGAAAAGTTTTCAAAAAGAGTACTTGGCACTATCACTTCCGAAGAAGATTTAATTGCAAAAGCCAGACCACTTTTTATTGAACGAATGGGAGAAAAATATATCAATCATATTGAATCAGATTATGTTGATGTAGACGGCGTGAAAATGAAGTATGAAAGACTTCATCCTCCGTATGGAACGGAATATTATGAAAAATTCGATATATGGTACATTCAGCCTAATGCCCCCAGCGGAATAAGAGAAGACGGTGTACAATTTGATACACCTGCACAGCCTCCGTATTTTCTGATTCGGGGCAGTGACGGCAAGATTATGGGATACTTTTAAGAAAAGTGATTGATTCCAGAGAAACAGAAATGAAAAATCTCCCCTGAACATTTCAGGGGAGAAATTTTTATACAAGAACGAATTCATTGTTTTGATAGTCAATATTGAGTACTGTACCGGGGGCAGGGTCATTCTGAATGATATGCTTTGCAATGAGCGTTTCAAACTTCTGCTGCATGTATCTTCTCAGCGGACGAGCACCAAAACTGATATCATAGCTGTTATCTACTACTGCATTCTTAGCGGCCTCTGTGATTTCAACATCAAGCTGCTTGTCAGCAAGACGGCGTTTCAGGTCTTTCATCTGTAAATCTACAATCTTGAAAATCTGCTCACGCATTAAGGGCTTGTAGAAGACAATCTCATCCAGACGGTTCAGAAATTCCGGACGGAACTGCTGATGCAGCAGTTTATTGACCTGATTTTTGGCATCTTCGGAGATTTCACCGTTATCCTGCATACCCTCTAAGATAAACGGCGAGCCAAGATTAGAAGTCAAGATTAAGATAGTATTTTTGAAATCGACAGTCCTGCCCTGAGAATCTGTAATTCTGCCGTCATCAAGAACTTGCAGAAGCAGATTGAATACATCCGGATGGGCTTTCTCCACTTCGTCCAGAAGCACAACAGAATAAGGCTTTCTGCGAACAGCTTCCGTGAGCTGACCGCCTTCTTCATAGCCTACATATCCGGGAGGTGCACCAATCAGACGGCTGACACTGAATTTTTCCATATATTCGCTCATATCAATTCTGACCATGCTGTTTTCATCGTCAAATAATGCCTGTGCCAGAGCTTTGGCTAATTCTGTTTTACCGACACCAGTCGGCCCTAAGAACAGGAATGAACCGATAGGCTTATCCGGATTCTGGATGCCGGCACGTGAACGGAGAATTGCTTCACTGACCTTTGTGACGGCTTCGTCCTGACCGATGACACGCTGATGCAGAATCTCTTCCATCCGGAGAAGTTTTTCACGTTCACCCTCCATGAGCTTGGAAACCGGAATCCCTGTCCAGCGGCAGATGATTTTTGCAATTTCTTCAGCAGTGACCTCATCACGGAGCAGACTCTGCTGTGTGCCGGATGCAGAAGCAATTTTTTCCTGTTCAGCGAGTTCTTTCCGGAGTTCCGGCAGTTTGCCGTATTTTAATTCAGCAGCACGGTTAAGATTATATTCCCGTTCAGCACGTTCCATTTCTGCACTGACCTGTTCAATTTCTTCACGGAGCTTCTGCACTTTGGAGATACCGGATTTTTCGTTTTCCCAGCGGGCTTTCATTTCCTGAAATTTTTCTTTCAAATCAGAAAGTTCTTTCTGGATTTCCTGTAAATGCTCCTGAGAGAGTTTGTCTGTTTCTTTTTTGAGGGCAGTTTCTTCAATTTCGAGACGAATCATCTGACGGGAGATATCATCTAATTCCTGCGGCATGGAGTCCATTTCAGTACGAATCATCGCACAGGCTTCATCTACTAAGTCAATCGCTTTATCCGGCAGGAATCTGTCAGAAATATATCTGTCCGAGAGGGTAGCGGCTGCCAGCAGGGCAGCATCATGAATTTTGACACCGTGGAATACTTCATAGCGTTCTTTCAGGCCACGAAGGATAGAAACCGTATCTTCCACAGTAGGTTCAGGAACAAGCACCGGCTGGAAACGGCGTTCCAGAGCCTGGTCTTTTTCGATATACTGGCGATATTCATTCAGAGTCGTTGCACCGATACAATGCAGTTCACCACGGGCGAGCATTGGCTTGAGCAGGTTGCCGGCATCCATCGCACCGTCAGTTTTTCCTGCCCCCACGATAGTATGCAGTTCATCGATAAATAAAATAATCTGGCCGTCACTTTTTTTGATTTCATTCAGTACAGCTTTCAGACGCTCTTCAAATTCGCCTCTGTATTTTGCACCGGCGATTAATGCACCTAAGTCCAGAGAGAAAATAGTTCTTTCTTTCAGGCTGTCAGGCACATCACCACGCACGATACGCAGAGCAAGGCCTTCAGCGATGGCTGTCTTTCCGACACCCGGTTCACCAATCAGCACAGGATTGTTTTTTGATTTTCTGGATAAGATTCTGATAACATTCCGGATTTCGCTGTCACGGCCGATAACAGGGTCAAGCTTGCTCTGTCTGGCAAGTTCGGTCAGATTCTGGCCGTATTTTGTCAGCACATCATAAGTTTCTTCGGGGTTTTCACTGGTGACTCTGGTATTTCCTCTGACCTGCATAAGAACCTGTAAAAACTGATTTTTATCAATCCGGAACTGATTCAGGATTTTTTTCAAATCATTATTCGGATTTTCAAGCAGTGCAAGAAAGATATGCTCTACAGAAACATATTCATCTTTCATTTTAGAGGCCTGCTGTTCGGCCTGATTCAATGCCTTGTCAACGTCCTGAGAAATTAAAATCTGTCCTGGCTGGCGGCCGCTTCCGGTGACAGCCGGCATCTGGCTGATGGCTGTCTGCACGGCGGTCTGGAGCTGATTGAGGTTAATATTCAGTTTCTGGAGCAACTGACCAATCAGGCCGCCTTCCTGCTGGACGAGGGCTAAAAACAAATGCAGCTGTTCGATATGCATATTCTGTGCCGAAAGGGCAATGCTCTGTGCATTCTGGATAGCTTCCATAGATTTCTGGGTGAATTTCTGAGCGTTCATAAAATTACCTCCTGATTATATAGATTTCTGAATTTCTTTTATTTCCTGCCGGAAAGCGTTTTCAAGAGTTTCCGGCGGGCTTCCGCTGAACCATGCCTGAATATATCTGTCAAATCTTCTTACATAGTCGCTGAGGAGCTGGCCGAATTCCTGTTCACTTCCGGCAGAATTTTTCAAAGACCGTTCCAGACGGTCGGCAGAGAGCTGATATTCTGCATCTGTATGCAGATAATGCTGTTCAAGAAGAATCCAGAGTTTAAAAAATTCTTCAAGAGAAAGCAAAAGATTCTGATTCTGTGTACGGAGCTGAATCCGTAGCTTTCCGGCCTGTCCGTTTTCTGGTGTACGGTACAGGTCAACAGAATACTGCAAAGTAGGTTTATATTTATAATTCAGCTGGCTCTGCATAGCGAGGATATGTGCAGAGGTTTGTTCGAGCATCCGGAAAGTTTCTTTCAGGGATTCCATGCTGGAAAAGACGGACTGCATCCGCATTTCCGGCGTGACACAGGAAAGCCGTTCGGCCAGCAGCTGGTTGATGATATTAGAACGGCTGGTATGCATCTGATAGGCAAGAGCATCAGCTTTTTCGACAACTTTATCTGAGAGCACAAGACTGTAGATGCTTTTTTTCATGCGGTGTATTCTCCTTTCTGAAAATTCGGAATTTTAAAACCGGATTATTAATTTTTACTGTAATTTTATTATAGCATAGAATTTATAATTTGTCAAGTATTTTATTAAATTTTTTTGAAAAAATAAAAACGCCCGACCTGCTGCCGGACGCTTTCATAAAGAGGAAGGTAAAATGTTATAATACAGCTTTTAAAATACGGATGGGGGACATCCGTCTGCACTGCAAGCTGCGATGAAAAATCAAATCTTTCAA
Source organism: uncultured Ruminococcus sp. (assembly GCA_902796255.1). Taxonomy (GTDB): domain Bacteria; phylum Bacillota; class Clostridia; order Oscillospirales; family Ruminococcaceae; genus UBA3855. Next base: position 337 of record CADBOP010000266.1, on the reverse strand, counting down.
CTGAGAGATGACTCTCACTGCGCTAAGTTAAAAAATTTAACTTTTCTACAGCAAGTCTGCATTTTCTGCGGAAGGACATTTCCTCCGGATTCAAAAACGTTTGAGAGGGGGGGACATCTTTGAATCATTTTCTTGAAAGCAGTTGCAAACTTAACTGTTTTTATTATTTTACTTGATTTTCGTCTTTATTACAATAGCTATTTATCTTTTTAACTGACTTATTATATTTAAAATTCTGCATTTTTTATAGTTCTTTGGCTTTTCAGCCTTAAAAATATGAATAAATTATGAAATTCAAGCTATTTAAATTTTATTAATAAATTATTCATATTTTAGA
>CADBOP010000265.1 GCA_902796255.1 uncultured Ruminococcus sp. | reverse complement strand
TGCAATCATACGAAGTGTAGTAGACTTTCCGCATCCGGAAGGGCCTACCAGAATGATGAATTCTTTGTCTCTGATTTCGAGGTTTACGTCAGTTACGGCTACAAATCCGCCGGGATACTTTTTGTAGATACCTCTAAGTGATAAACCAGCCATTTATTCCAGTCCTCCATTTACAAAAAAATTTTTTTCAGACCATGCCGCCATATGTAGTATTGAAAAAATACAAAATGATACCGGTGCAAAGTCTTCTATTATTATCATACCAAATTCTGAAAAATTTTTCAAGTCGCTGATTGACTAAACTTATGGCCTGTCATTTATCAAATATGACGAAAATGCATACATAATTTGTTCACACATAGCAGGAAACGAATCAGCTTTCAACATTTTTTCTATATCTTTGTTAAAAATCTCCACACAAGCTCCGGAGGGTAATTCCGGCGGCAAAAGCAGACTGCCGACAGCAATTCTGTGCAGATGTTCCACATGATTTCCAAGTGCAGCGAACATACGTTTGATTTCATGATACTTTCCCTCATGCAGACAAATGATGCAATGGCGGTCATCTAATTTCTGTACCTGAGCCGGAAGGCATTTGGTTTCATCTGCCAGCAGTACACCGTCAGAAATTTTCTGTATATAATTTTCCTGAAATGCTCTTGCCAGTGTGACAAGATAATATTTCGGCACATGATGTTTCGGCGAAAGCATCTGGTGTGCCAGCTGCCCGTCATTGGTGAGCAGAACAAGGCCTGTACTGTCAATATCAAGCCGGCCGGCAGGGAAAATATCTTTATGCCGGAGGTCATCCGGCAAAAGGTCTGTCACGGTTTTATGCTTTTTATCTTCTGTTGCACAGATATAATTTTCCGGCTTGTTCAGAATAATATACAGGAACGAACCACCATGGATTTTCTTTCCGTGCAGGCGGATTTCCTGTGTATCGGGATTAATTTTCTGTTTTGCATCGCTGATGATTTTCCCGTCTGCGGAGACTGCACCGTTTCTGAGCAAAGCTTTGACATCACTTCGGGAATAGGAAGTTCTGTCGGCTAAAAATTTATCAATTCTGATTTCTGACATATTTGTTTTCTCCTGAAAATGATTATAATTCTCTCATACGATAGTCCGTGTCCTGTTCTATTAAATCCAGCATAATCTGAGCAAAGTCGGGGTCAAACTGTGTGCCTTTTCCTTTGATGATTTCATTTCTGACGACTTCCTGCGGCAGAGTATCCCTGTAGCTTCTTTTGGAAGTCATGGCATCATAAGCATCTGCCACTGCTATAATTCTTGCCAGTTCCGGAATTTCCGTACCATGCAGCCCCTCCGGATAGCCTTTTCCGTCATATCTTTCATGATGATAATGTGCCCCCGTGCTCAAATCAGGGTTTTTCTTAATCTTAGCCAGAATCTGATACCCGATAACAGGATGTGTCTTTATCACGGCATATTCTTCCTCTGTCAGCCTGCTGTCTTTATTGATAATGCCTTCCGGAATGCCGATTTTCCCGACATCATGCAGCAGGCCGGCAAGATAGACATTCTGGCATTCTTTTTCCTCTTTTCCCAGACGTTGAGCAATCATGCGGGAATATTCTGCAACTCTTGAAGAATGGCCATGTGTATACTTGTCTTTGGCTTCAATGGCCTCTGCCAGTGCATTGGCTGTTTCCTCAATCATAGCCCGCATATTTTCCTGTTCTTCTTTAAGAAGCATTTTTTCACGGATATTGGCCTGTGCGAGCTTATGATTGGTATTTCTCACTTCAAAAACACGCAGCAACACTACCAGCCCTACAAGTGTCAGGTTAATAAACGGCATTCCCTGCATAAAAAGCTGGATTGCAGCAGCAACAATCGGCAGAACCGGAAACAGCATCAGTGCATCAGAAAGCTTTCTGTCATATTTCCTGCGATATTGAAAAATAACAGAAAACTGCAATATGCAAATCAATACAGGTATCAGATAAGAAATACTGTAATAAGCAGACCTGTGATATTGACTCTGCTCATCAAAAGTATAATACAGCCCTGTAAACTGTGAAATCACAACCAGTGCTTCACCGGTAAAAGAAACCGCTTCTGCTGCTTTGAGCCGTCTGGGCACAGAAAGCAGCTTTACTTCATTCTGATAAAAATTTATCAGATATCTGTTATACACATGAATAATAAAAACTGACAGAAAGAAAACCAAAAATTTACAGATTTTCAGCAGCCATAATTTTTTTATATTCTGCTCTTCAGTCAACAGAAAGACCTGATAATCAGAAAACAAAAGCAGAACAGAACTGATTTCCATGAAAAATAAAATTTTTTTCTTTGCTTTCTCTATTTTGGAAAACAGCCCAAAAAAAGTAATCGAGGCACAAAAGCCGCATAATAACAATTCATATTCCCGTAAAATATTCATTTTTATATTACCCTGAAAAATTTTATCTGAATAACTCCGGTTTGTCCGGCATAGATTAGAATAAAATCTGAAACAATCCGGACAGGAGGGTTATTTTCTATGATGAAACAATATTTAAAATATCTGCTGATTCTGCCGCCTGCATTGTTATGCTGTATCGCCGTGATTCTGAGCCACCAGAAAAAAGCCCCTGCAACTGATGTCATACAGGCTGTCACAGAATCAGACCGGAGTGCATGGCTGATGCTGCAAGGATGGAACGGAGAACTGCTCTCTTCCCGTCCGGTAACTGTACCGGAAGAATTTCCGGAATCCTGTGCAGAATACATCAGTCTCCAGCTCCGGCTGCGTCTGCCCCTGACAGAATATGCCGGTGCACACGGGGTCGTTTATACATACAGATTGGAAAATTCTGATTTATATGCCGAACTGCTCACAGCCAACGGCATATTAATCGGGGCTCAGTGTTATTATCCGGAAGAACACATAACCCGCAATATGAAAGGCCATAAAATCACATAAATGCATGAATCATGTCACCGACAAGCGGAATTTTTCTTGCTCTGCCCTGACATGCACTGACCAGCAGCAGCAGAAAGCTGCTTCCTACTGCAATACTGCATACAAGTCCTACTATCCATTTCAGCAGCCAGCCTATCAGCGGAATGATTCCTAAAACACCGCCAAGGATTCCGCCTGCAAAGCCAAACACAGCATCCAGCACAAGGAGCGTCAGCCCCTGATTGGCACAGAATTTTGCATATGGCGACTGTCCTGCAATCAGGAGCGGTACCCAGAATAATACCGGAATACTTGCCAGTATACCGGAAACCTGATTCATCTGTACATCTTCCGGATAGAACTGGTCTGTTACATCTTCCGGATGTGTCACCTGATTTATAATTTCATCTAAATTCATAATTAATTCCCCTTTCAGAAATTAAAAAATTATAATTCGCCGTCTAATTCCTTGTCTTCATTCAAGGCAGCAATTGCCGAAATAAAGCTTGAAGCATCTTTGAAATCCTGATAGACCGATGCAAAACGGATATATGCAATTTCATCAATATGCCGGAGCTGTTCCAGCACAACAGTACCAATCTGCACAGAACTCATCTGACTGTGCCAGCCACTGATGTAAGATTCTTCCACCTTGTCAGCAATAGCATTCACCTGTGTATAAGACACCGGTCTTTTTTTGACAGCATGATAAATCCCTGCAAGCAGTTTATTTCTGTCATAAGGCTCAAGAGAGCCGTCACGCTTGACAACGATTCTCATAGGCTGTTCCACAATTTCATAAGTCGTGAATCTTTTTCCGCATTTAAGGCATTCCCTTCTCCGTCTTTTTTTATCATCCGAAGGACGGGAATCAATGACTTTAGATTCTTCATACTGGCAATACGGACAACGCATAAATACTCACCTCTGATTTTTATTATAACAGAATATGACCTGTCTGTCAAGAAGATGCAGCTTTTCCGGCATTTTTCTCAATACCGGAAATCATTCTGTCCAGCATCCTGTAATTGCTGACCAAATCGGAAATATTTCTGAAATTCTCCCGATACAGTTCCAGCATGACAGAACAGTCCGGATTATAATTATATAAAATTTCAAGAAAGCTCCGGATTCTGAAATCTCCTGTTCCCAAAAGCAGACAATCACCCTTGTCGCTGTGGTCACTGATATGCACATGTGCAATATGACTGCCCAGCATATGCAGCACATTCACAGGGGATTCCCCTGCCCTGACAGCCTGTTTGATATCCAGTACAAATCTGACCTGATTTCCGAGCAGCTTAATCATCTCACGCATAAACCGCAGAGAACCTGCCTGACATCTGCTGACATTCTCCTGAGCGACTGTGACATGATACGGCTTTGCAGTTTCTGCCAGTCTTACAAAGCGTTCGCAGTACAATTCCGGTTCGACAGGAATACTCTGATAATTTCCATGCAGAACAAAAAATTCTGCTTCCAGTCTCTGGGCGGCTTCAAACGTTTTCTGATAATACTCCAGCATATTCGCCACACGGCGTTCATATCTGGAAAAAAGCATCATTGGTTCAATCGGACAAGCGAAGGGGTGGACACTCCGGCATGTCATATCATAGCGGTTCATAATTTCTTTCAGATTTGCGACAAAAGCGGGATGCAGTTCACAGTCAGAATTAAAAAAAATTTCGACATGGGAAATCCCGTTGACGGCATAATTATATAATACTTCTTCGGTAAGTTCCGGATACATACATGCTGTGGAAACACCTGCCTGCACGAAAATCACTCCTTTCCTGATGATATAAAAAACGGATATGTCTGTTGTTTTCGGGTCAGCTTTTTTGCATAGGCTTCACCTGATTTCTGATAGTTTTTTTATTATCATAGCATATTTGTCAGGCTTTTGTCAAGCAAAAAAAAACAAGTTTTCAACATTTCAAAGTGAAAATGTTGAAAACCTGTTTCTGATTCAGAACTGTTTTAAAAATTCATCCAGTGTTCCGGAAAATTTTCCCGAACCCTTTTCAGAACTGTACTGTAAAATGCAGGCAGCATCAATGGCATTGATAACAGCATCAGAATTCACATCGGCTGCATATTCCTGCCCTGCATTCAGACCGGAATCCTTTCCCGAACCTATCAGCGAAGAAGCAAGCAGAATTTCCGAAGCATCCAATGCATTGATACTGTCATCCTGATTGACATCGCCTTTTTCATAAGTTGATACATAGCTGACAGAATTGCCGACACTATAAAGAATCGCATCCGGACTGGTAATTGCTGAAAAAGCCCCGACATCGGCCTGATAAGCCGGAATATAGGCATCCTGAAAATTTCCGAAATCGCCGGTAAAATAGATACAGGCACTGTCTTTGAAATCTACAGCATTATTATCATAAGTAATAATTCTGCCTGTATAAATCTGATTGTTATATTCCCATTCACCGGATTCCAGCCCATAAGCCACAACCGCATGACCGCCCCGACCGTCAATAAAATAAGAAAACAGCACAGCAGAATGATTCTCAAGATTTTTCCGAACTTCTTCTGTATCAAAAGCATAGGCATATTTCTCATTATCCATTAATCTGTACCGCATAGGCGAAAACTGATTAATAAAATAATAATTAACCGCTTCTATTGCCTCATCACAGAGCGGAATCTCATAAAGCGTTTCGGCATTTTCATAAATTTCCGCCGGACTGAGCACCCCTCTGCTGACTAAAAACGAAGCCACTGCCATACCTGCACAAGCCCCCATGTAATTATCTTCCGACATGCTGTGACTGAAATTCTTGATTCTTTTTTTGGCATATTCACTGTAATCCGGAAGATAAGAATCTATTGTACTGTCCTGCAAATAATATTTCCCGACATCTTTATTTAAAAAATTCCAGTTATCTACACCGTCCTGAAATGGCTTTTCACTTGCAGAAGCATTAAATTCACAATGCAGATTGGAAGCTCTGAGCGGTGCATTTCCCTCAGAAATATAAATTTCATCCCAGTTTTCCGCCGAGCCTTTATAGAAAATATCCTCCAGACAATAATCCGCAACATGCCAGCCCGTACCGTCCCAGTAATTATATCTTTCTGTAGTATTGCATTTTTCAAAGGCATTCTGCCCGATACGCTCCAAAGAAGCAGGGAGTACAATCGCATTCAGGTGACTGCACCCGCTGAAAGCCCGTTCCGGAATACAGGTAATTCCTTCCGGAAGGCGGATTTCCTGTAGCTGTGTACAATTGGAAAATGCCCCGTCAGCAAGTTCTGTTACAGGAAGATTTTCAATTTTATCCGGAACAAATACCGCTTCTGCATCATCACAAGAAAGAATTTTAATATACTCCCCACAGTTTTCATAATGCAGTACATCATAGATTTTTTCCTCGGCACAAACCGGAATGCTGACAAGACTGCCGGCAAGCAGCGTCAGTGCATTTAATAAAGAAATTATTTTTTTCATGATTTTGCTTCTCCTTGATTCAGATATTCCGAGAATTACTTCTCTATATTAAAAGACAGGAGAAACAGAAAAAACGTTGCAGAAAAATAAAAAATCCTCTGCCTGAAAAGACAGAGAATTTTTTATTTGAAGAAAATAATTTCTCTTAGCCGATTACTCTTACACGGATAACACCGTCAATTGCCTTGTTGGCTTCTGCATCAGCATCGCCGGCCAGAATAGTATAGCCATAGCCTTTCTTTGTACCTGTTGCAAGAACAGTGCCCTTGAGCTCGACACCTTCCTTATGCAGTACGCAGACCTTCTTGTCAGCATCAGCGGAAACATTCGGGAAATTTACAGAATTCTTGATATTACCATTGTCGATATAATCAATCAATTCATTCGCAGCCATAATTGCACAGTTATCTTCAGATTCAGCAGTAGATGCACCCAGATGCGGAATTGCAACAATGCCGTCTACATTGACAGTATCTGCATTCGGGAAGTCTGTTACATAAACTGTTACTTTTCCGGAAGCCAGAGCCGCTTTCAAATCTGCATCATTTACAAGTTCAGCACGGGCAAAATTCAGGATTCTGACACCGTCTTTCATCTGACTGATTACATCTGCATTCACAAAGCCCTTTGTCTGGTCATTGCACGGAACATGCAGAGTAATATAATCCGCAACAGCATACACTTCTTCTTTTGTAGCAACTACCTTGCAGTAAGAAGCCATTTCTTTTGCAGCTTCTTCGCTCAGGAACGGGTCTGTGCCGACTACATTCATACCCAGAGCATTTGCAGCCTGAGCCACTTTTCTGCCGATTGCACCAAGGCCGATAATACCCAGAGTCTTGCCCATAGCTTCGATACCGCCGAACTGGCTCTTGCCTTTTTCTACCTGAGCAGCAACATTGGTTTCACCATCTTTAAGACCAGCAGCCCATGCCACAGCCTTGGTCACTTTACGGGATGCAAGGAAAATACCAGCAATCACCAGTTCTTTTACAGCGTTTGCATTTGCTCCGGGGGAATTGAAAACGACAATGCCCTGTTCTGCACACTTATCAACCGGAATATTGTTTGTACCTGCACCGGCACGGCCGATAGCGAGCAGTTCAGAACCGAATGCAAAATCATGCATTTTAGCAGAACGCACCAGAATACCAGCCGGATTTTCTACAGCATCGCCGACAGTATATCTGGATTTATCAAATAAATCTGTACCGCAGGCGGCAATTTTATTCAGGGTTAAAATATTATACATGATAAACTACCTCCAATAATAAATTATATCAGAATTTCCCTGCCTGTAAAGACAGGGAAATCTGTAAAAAACAATCCTGATTACTTGTTGTTCTTTTCAAATTCCGCCATGAAAGCAACGAGCTTTTCAACACCTTCGATAGGCATAGCATTATAGATAGAAGCTCTCATGCCGCCAACAGTTCTGTGACCCTTGAGGTTCTCGAAACCTGCTGCCTTAGCTTCTGCAACAAACTTCTTATCCAGTTCTTCGTTGCCTGTTACAAACGGAACGTTCATGATAGAGCGGTCTTTCTTTTCAACAGTGCCCTTGAACAGTTCGCTCTGGTCGAGGAAATCATAAAGAATCTTGGCTTTCTTTTCATTATGAGCCTTCATGCCTTCCAGACCGCCCATTTTCTTAATCCACTTGAATACTTTTCCGCAGATATAGATACCATAGCAAGGCGGAGTATTATACAGGGAAGCATTGTCAGCCTGAATTTTCCAGTTCATCATAGTAGGAGTCTGCTTGAATGCAGGGCCGTCAGCGATGAGGTCTTCACGAACAATGACAATCTGCACACCGGCAGGACCTACATTTTTCTGTACACCGCCGTAAACAACGCCATATTTGCTGACATCAATCGGCTCAGACAGGAAGCAGGAAGATACATCAGACACCAGAACATGACCTTTTGTATTCGGCAGTTCCCAGTATTTTGTACCATAGATAGTATTATTTTCGCAGATATAAACATAGTCTGCATCTTCCGGAATATCCAAATCAGAGCAGTCCGGAATATAAGAGAATGTTTTGTCAGCAGAAGAAGCCACTCTGACAACTTCGCCATATTTTTCAGCTTCCGCAGCAGCTTTCTTAGCCCACTGACCTGGGATGATATAAGCAGCCTTGCCGTTCTTCATGAGGTTCATGGGCACTTCTGCGAATACCAGAGAAGCACCGCCCTGCAAGAAGATAACTTTATAATTATCCGGAATATTCATCAGGTCTCTTAAATCCTGTTCTGCTTCCTTGATAATCTGGTCGAACATTTTGGAACGGTGGGACATTTCCATAACGGACATGCCGCAGCCTCTGTAATCCATCATTTCTTCTGCTGCTTCTTTCAGCACTTCTTCTGGCAGAACAGCCGGACCTGCACTGAAGTTGTAAACTCTTGCCATTGCAAAAACTCCTTTTCATGATTAAATTAAAAAAATAGCACTGTCTGTTTTACAGACCTAACAGTAATTATTATACTATTTTTTACCTGATAAGTCAAGCGATTTACAGCAATTATTTGATAGCGTGGATTTATTTTGTCACATCTGCAACAAAAAGACAAGTGTATTTTGGTGAAATACGCTATGATTTTTGTTATTTTTTTAACAATCTGTGTTTTACTATTCAAATCATAATATTTTCGCAAAATAAACTATATGTATATTATATTTTTTCACGTTTCGTTGACAGATTTCAATAAAATACTTTTTGTATATAAAAAAATAAATTTTTAAATATTTTTTCTAAAAAACACTTGACTTTATAGAAAAAACAGGTTATAATAATAATACAGAAACCATCGTAAAAAATACAAAAGGTATTTCCTCTTTTTTACATTTTGTAAAAAAAATAAAAATAAAGAGAGATGATAGTATGAAAAAAGTAATAAAGGGTTTTACGCTCGTGGAGATGGTTGTTGTAATTGCCATTATCGGCATTTTAGCAGGAATTCTTGCACCATCCCTGACAGGTTATGTCCAAAGAGCGAGGGTTGCAGTTGCAATTGCAGATGCACAGACAATTAAAACATCAGTAGAAGCTTCCCTGACATCACGGTTTGCAATAAATCAGAACGGTTCTGAAACAGCAGGTGCTTTTAACAAAATACTCTATCTTGACCAGAGTAAAAACAGGGCTGACAGAGAAACAGAAATAGTAGGGGCTTTTACAAACAAGAGCTGGTATAACTACAAAAAAAAGATAAACGGCGGCGGTGCTTCTCAGGTAGTGGATACTGTCATTGCCAAGGGACTGGATGAAACTTTTTCTGAAAAATGGACCACAGGCACAGGGGCGAATCCGTTAGGATATTCAAGAGAATCCAAAAACTGTGTCGATTACCTGAAAGACCAGAAAACCAATTTCGGGCTGATTGTTGTATATAACAGAGATTTCAGCGTGCGTATGCTGCAACTTTACCGGAAAGGAATACTGGTAACATATATTAATGACGAATATATTGCTAATACAAATAAAAATGCACACTTTGTCGGTACTAACACCTGGAGTACAATCTATACAGATGCCGGAAACCAGTCTAATGAAGAATTATATAAAATTTCCTTGTCTGACAGACAGGTCGGCAGCGATGGAAGAGAAGGCGGCTGGTACTAAATTTCACAATGTGTTTATCGTTTCTCCTAACCTATATATTGCAAACGGCCGGACAGTTCGTCCGGCTTTTGCAATATATGGGTATATTTTATTTTTTTCCGGCATAAGCTTTGACAGAAACTATCTGAAAGAGAGGTTATCTGCATGTCAGATTTTTCTGAGCTTGCACGGAAATATCGTGAAGAAATGCTCCGCATGTACAGTATGCACCGGCCGCCGATGCCCCCCCCTCCCCCTCCAAGGCCGCCGGAATGCCCGCCCTGTCCGCCCCCTGAACCGCCAAGGCCTCCCAGACCACAGCCCAAAAACTTTCTCCCTGCCAATGCCGAACCTGTTCCCGAACCAGAACTTTCTGAACCTGTCACAGACTCCACACCAGAACCACAGCTCCCTGAACCTGTTGCAGAAACCTGTGAAACAGAAACCGCTCCGGAAATTCCGGAAGAACCGGAAGAACCGGAAGAACCGGAAGAAACAGATTTCACTGAACCCGTTCTGCCAGATTACATCCAGCCGGAAACACCAGTTCTCCCCAGCGAATGGCAGGCACAGGAAGAATATGAAAAACGCAATACTTCTGAAGGCCGGCTTTATATTGTCGCTTCTGCGGCTGACAGTGCCTACCCCATTCCGGGTGCAAGAGTGACAATTTATACCAGAATCGGCGACAAAACCCAGCTGAACTATCTGCTTGTGACAGATGAAAGCGGTATGACCCCTGTTGTGACTTTGCCTGCTCCTCCGGCTGCCCTGTCACAAGACCCCGATAATCCTGTGCCCTATGCTGTCTGTGATATTAAAATTTATGCCTCCGGCTATTTCCGTGAAGAAGCCCATGATGTGCCTGTTTTTGCCGGTGTCACATCCAGACAGGAATTTCAGATGATTCCCCTGCCGCTTGCCGTGGATGAAGACACAGAAACGATTGTATTCCCATCTGCTACAGGAGGTGTCTGAACATGCTCACCGGAGAACCGTTCATTCCCCTGAATATTACCGTCCATCTCGGTACACCTGATGAGGATGCTGCCAATGTCACACTTCCGTTTCCGGATTATATCAAAAACGTAGCATCCAGTGAAATCTATCCGACATGGCCAGAAACTGCACTCAGGGCAAATATTTATGCTATTACCTCATTTGCCCTGAACCGTATTTATACAGAATGGTACAGGGCAAGGGGCTATCCGTTTGATATTACTGCCGTGACACAGTATGACCAGAAATTCATAGAAGGCCGTGAAATCTATGATAATATCTCCCGTCTTGTAGATGAACTATTTGATGATTATATCCGCCGTGAGGGCAGAATTGAACCCCTGTTTGCAGCATTCTGCAATGGTACAACCGTGACATGCAGCGGCCTGTCCCAGTGGGGTACTGTCGATTTGGCCAAACAAGGGCTTCTGCCTTATGAAATTCTGCAATATTACTATGGAGATGATATTAACATTGTGAAAAACGCACCCGTCCGGACAAATACCACTTCTTATCCGGGTATGACACTTGTACCAGGGATGAATTCCCCTGCGGTACAGACTGCACAGATTCAGTTAAACCGGATTTCCAGAAATTATCCGGCTATTCCAAAAATTCCGGATGCCAGCGGAAATTTCAATTCTTCTACAGAAAACACTGTCAGGGAATTTCAGCGTGTATTCAATCTTCCCCAGACCGGAACTATCGACAAGGCAACATGGTATAAAATAGAATATATCTATACCAGTGTGAAACGTCTGGCCGAACTGGATTCCGAAGGCATCTCCCCCGGAGAATTTCCGACACAGTTTCAGGAAAATCTCAGTGAAAACATGCAGAATGAACAAGTCCGTGGATTGCAGTATTTTCTTGCTGTCATCGGTGCATATTATCAGTCTGTCCAGCCGCTCCGGATTACCGGAATCTATGACAACCAGACCAAAATTTCAGTCAAGTCTTTTCAGAAGCTGTTCGGTCTGCCCCAAACAGGCGTTGTCAACGAACGCACATGGGATGATATTTACCGTGCCTATGCCGGTATTGTCGAATCCATTCCGGTCGAGGAAGCCGGATATATTCCCATTCCCTACCCCGGTACAGTCCTGCAGGAGGGAATGACCAGCGAATATGTCAGAATTTTGCAGGAATATCTTACTTTTATTCATGATACAATTCCTGAAATTCCCCCTGTCCGGAATACAGGATATTTCGGCCCGCTGACCAAGGCTTCTGTCACAGCTTTTCAGCGATATGCCGGTCTGACCCAGAACGGTGCTGTCGGTGTTGTGACATGGGATGCCATCAGCGGACTGTATTCTGATTTAAAATTCGGCTACGAAAAACGACCGTATCAGGCACCGGGCTATATTATCAGAAGTGAGGGGTGATTCTATGGCTTACACACCAGAACAGAAAAAAGCACATATTCAGGAACTGCAAAAATATCTGAATGCCATTTCTTATTATCATCCGGAAATTCCCTGCGTTCTGCCGACAGGAATCTATGACGAAAAAACAGAATCCGCCGTGAGAGCATTTCAGAAATTTTGTCACCTGACCGAAACCGGAGAAACTAACCAGACAACATGGGAGAAAATAGTTTCTGTTTATCTTTCAGACATGCAGAACAAACCACAGGGTTTAGAAGCATTTCCAGCCAGAAAAGGCAGTGTCCTGCATATGGGGGAACATTGTTTCACAGTCGCTGTAATACAGGCCATACTGATGGAATTATCTCAAAAATACAGCAATCTGCCGGAAGTAGCCGTTACGGGCGACTATGATGCCGATACATTCAGAGCCGTCCAGTTATTTCAGAATATGTGTGCCCTGCCTGTGACCGGAGAAGTAGACTGCCACACATGGAACATGCTGGCACAGGCCGGCTGTGACATGCGGTAAATAAAAATTCCCTCTTTTCAAAGAGGGATTTTTTTCTGATTCTTGACATAATAAGAAAAATGTGATATAATAGAAATAATCATGCAAAATGCTAAGTTTATTCGAGAGCAACTATCGAAAAACTATGTTTTATGCACAAAAGTATTAAAGCGTTAAAAAGCAAGAAAGTGAAGTGAAGTTTTCATGTTTTTTCAGAAAGACATCGAAACCCTGCCACGGCAGGAAATCGAGAAAATTCAGCTGGAACGGCTGAAACATCAGGTACAGTACTGCATGGATAATGTGCCTTTTTATCATAAAAGGCTGACAGAAGCCGGCGTAACTGCCGATAAAATCAAGACATTATCTGATATTCAGTATATCCCCTATACAACCAAAACAGATATTCGTGATAATTATCCGTTTGGTCTGTTTGCCAAGCCTATGAAAGAAATTGTCCGTATCCATGCTTCCAGCGGTACAACCGGAAAGCCGACAGTTGTCGGCTATACCCGCAATGATTTGAATCACTGGAGCGATTGTGTGGCTCGTCTTTGTGCTGCCGTGGGAGTAAACGACAACGATATTGCACAGATTTCTTTCGGTTATGGATTATTTACCGGTGCTCTGGGACTGCACTACGGACTGGAAAAGCTCGGCTGTGCAGTAATTCCGATTTCTTCCGGCAATACACAGAAACAAGCTATGATTCTGAAAGATTTCGGCACAAGTGTATTAATCAGCACACCTTCCTATGCAATGTACATGAGCGAAGTTGCCCATGAAATGGGGATTTCTAACGAAGAATTAAAATTAAGAATCGGCTTGTTTGGCTCTGAAGGCTGTACAGATGCATTAAGAGATAAAATCGAAAAAGGCTTTGGCCTGTTCTCTACTGACAACTATGGTATGAGCGAACTGATGGGCCCTGGTGTTTCGGGTGAATGCGAATACAGGTGCGGCCTGCATTTTGCAGAAGACCATTTTCTGCCCGAAATCATCAACAGCGAAACAGGTGAAGTTCTGCCCAGAGGCGAAAAAGGGGAACTGGTTGTTACTACACTGACCAAAGAAGGCATTCCGTTACTGCGTTACAGAACAAAAGATATTACACGAATCCATTATGAAAAATGCAAGTGCGGCCGTACACATGCCCGTATGGAAAAGGTACAGGGCAGAAGTGACGATATGCTGAAAATCCGTGGCGTAAATGTATTCCCGTCCCAGATTGAAAGCGTCATGGCAAATATTGACGGCATTTCCCCTCATTATGAATTAATCCTGACCAGAAAAAATTATACGGATTATCTGGAAGTCAGAATTGAAATTATTGATGAAACCTTGCTTGAAAAGCTGGAGAATCTGGAAGCCCTCCGGAAAGAAGCTGCCGACAAGCTGAAAACGGTATTGGGCATTCAGGCAAAAGTAACCCTTGTTGCACCGAAGTCCATTCAGCGTTATGAGGGAAAAGCAAGACGTATTATCGACAAGAGAAATGAAAGCGAAAATTAATTTTATTTTATTTTTTATATAATCATATTTTGGAGGAATTTTATTACATGAAAGAGTTAATGATTGGTAATGCTGCGGTTGCCCGTGGCTTATACGAAGCTGGTGTACAGGTAGTTTCCAGCTATCCGGGTACACCGAGTACAGAAATTACAGAATTTGCTGCTACTTATGATGATATCTACTGTGAATGGGCCCCGAATGAAAAAGTGGCTATGGAAACCGCTTTCGGTGCATCTCTCCGTGGTGTGCGTGCTGCCTGTGCCATGAAGCATGTAGGACTGAATGTTGCTGCTGACCCGCTGTTTACATTGTCTTATACTGGTGTGACCGGCGGACTGGTTGTCTGTGTAGCAGATGACCCCGGAATGCATTCTTCACAGAATGAACAGGATTCCAGACATCATGCCATTGCTGCAAAAGTACCTATGCTTGAGCCGTCTGATTCTTCTGAATGTAAAGAATTTGCAAAGCTGGCTTTTGAAATTTCAGAAAAATTTGATACTCCCTGTCTGCTCCGTACCTGTACCAGAATTGCACATGCACAGAGTGTAGTAGACCTTGAAGAACGTGTTGTTCCGGAATGTCCACCTTATGAAAAAAATCCGCCGAAATTTATTATGGCTCCGGCAAATGCCATCAAGCGGCATCCTGTTGTGGAAGAACGCATGAAGAAACTGACAGAATATGCTGAAACTGCTGAAATCAACAGAATTGAAATCGGCGGTACACAGATTGGTATTATCACATCCAGTGTATGTTACCAGTATGTCAAGGAAGTTTTCGGCGATGCTGTCAGCATTCTGAAATTAGGTATGATAAATCCGCTTCCGGTACAGAAGATTAAAGCCTTTGCCCAGATGGTGAACAAGCTTTATGTGATTGAAGAACTTGACGGTATTATCGAAACCCATTGCAGAAACATCGGCTTAGATGTAACCGGCAAGGAACTTTTCTCCAATATTGGTGAATATTCTCAGAAAAGCATTGCTGCTGCATTTGGTCTGCCTGCAAAGGAAACTGTTACAGCAGATACTGCTGTCCCGATGAGACCGCCTGTAATGTGTTCCGGATGTCCGCACCGTGGCATGTTTTATGTATTAGCGAAAAATAAAATTACAGTTTTAGGCGACATCGGCTGTTATACACTCGGCTCTGCCGCACCGTTGTATGCACTGGATTCTACTTTGTGCATGGGTGCTTCCATCTCCGGACTGCATGGATTCAACAAAGCCTCCAAAGGCGAAACAGAAAACAAGTCTGTTGCTGTTATCGGCGATTCTACTTTCATGCATTCCGGTATGACAGGCCTTGCCAACATTGCCTATAACGGTTCTAATTCGACTGTAATTATTTTAGATAACTCTATCACAGGCATGACCGGACACCAGCAGAACCCGACAACAGGATATAATATCAAGGGCGACCCTGCAACGAAAATCAATTTAGAAGCTCTCTGTCATGCCCTTGGCATTAACAGAGTCAGAGTGGTTGACCCTTATAATCTGGACGAATGCGAAAAGGCTGTCAAGGAAGAACTGGCTGTTGCAGAACCTTCTGTAATTATTTCCCGCCGTCCGTGTGTATTATTAAAATATGTCAAGACGAAAAAGCCTGTTGCTGTGGATAAAGACAAGTGCAGAAGCTGCAAACGCTGCATGAAACTGGGCTGTCCGTCCATTCATATTGATGCTGACGGCAAGGCCGGTATTGATAATACACTTTGCGTTGGCTGTGGTGTTTGTGAACAGCTCTGCCCGTTTGATGCCATTCACGATGGTGAATAATTATGCCGGAAGATAAAAAAGAACTTGCCGTATATTATAAACATAACGGAAACAACTGCTGTCAGGCAGTCTTGCTTGCATTCGCCGATGAACTTGCTGTTCCGCCGGAGATTCTCCGGCAGATGGGGGCAGCATTCGGCGGCGGCATGGGCTGCATGGAGGGTACATGCGGTGCTCTCTGTGCGGCAGAAATGCTCCTTGGCCTGAAACAGTTTCAGGGGCGGCCTGTATTAAGCACAGCCCGTCAGATTCATCAGGATTTCACACAGAAATGCGGTGCTTCTGTCTGCAAGGATTTAAAAGGCATCGAAACAGGAACAGTCCTCTGCTCCTGTGATGACTGCGTGAGAAATGCAGCAGAATCGGCAGAGAACTATATTTTTAATTAATCAGGAGGAAATTTTTCATGAATACAAAAGGCGTTGTCATTGCCGGAGTCGGCGGACAGGGTTCACTGCTGGCCAGCAAACTGCTCGGCAGAGTACTGGTCAATGAAGGCTATGATATTAAAGTTTCAGAAGTACACGGTATGAGTCAGCGTGGCGGTTCGGTTATCACATATGTCAGATATGGTGATAAAGTATATTCTCCGGTAGTACAGTCCGGCGAAGCAGATTATATTATTTCATTTGAGAGAATCGAAGCCGCAAGATATGCATATCTGCTGAAAAAAGGCGGTGTGATTATCACCAATACGCAGAGAATCGACCCGATGCCTGTTATCATAGGTGCAGCGGAATATCCTGAAAATATTCTGGAGGAACTGACCGCAAAGGGTGTACAGATTGAAGCGATGGATGCCCTGACACTGGCCGAAGAAGCCGGTTCTTCCAAGGCGGTAAATATTGTTCTGATGGGACAGCTTGCAAAGCATTTTCATATTGAGTATGATAAATGGATTGCTGCACTGGAACAGACTGTAAAACCCAAGTTTGTAGAATTAAATAAACAGGCATTCAAGCTCGGCTATGAATTTTAAGTAAGCTGAAATTTTTAAATTTATTAAAATTTATTTTAAAGGAGGAATTTTTATGACAGCAAATCAGCTCTCTATCTTTATGGAGAACAAACCCGGTCAGCTTGTGAAAGTAACCGAAGAACTGAAAGAAATCGGCATTGACATCCGTGCGATGTCTCTGGCAGATACAAAAGATTTCGGTATTGTCCGTATGATTGTCAGCGATTGTGACAAGGCACAGGCCGTCCTGAAAGCAAAGGGCTTTATGTCTACTATCACAAAAGTACTGTGTGTGGCTATGAATGATACCCCCGGCGGACTCAGTGCTGTAACGAAACTGCTGGCAGAAGCACAGGTCAATATTGATTATCTCTATGCATGTATTACTGTTATCGGCAAAGATGCCTATATTGTCATGCATGTGGATGATGAGAAAAAAGCAGCAGATATTTTGACACAAGCCGGTGTCAAGTTAGTCTCTGATTTACAAACCGTTGTCTGAAAAGCCCAGCATTCTGCCCCTGTGTATCTGCACAGGGGCTTTTTGTCATAAAAATAAAAAAATCCCTAAAAACTATTCCATTTTTGAAAATTTTGTGCTATAATAAAAATGATATTAATTTGAAACTCAGAACGGAGGTTTTTTATTTATGATTCAGCCCTATTACATGAACCGTGAATTGTCATGGATAAAATTTAATGAACGTGTTCTCGAAGAAGCAGAAAACCCTGATACGCCTTTGCTGGAACAGCTTAGTTTCTCGGCGATTTATCAGAGCAATCTGGATGAGTTTATGCAGGTACGAATCGGCACTATGCTCGACCGCAGTGAAGACGATTCCAGTAAAAAGAAAAAAGATTCCCGCTCCGGCATGAAGCCCAAAGAACAGCTCAAAGCCATGCTCGAAGAAATCAGTGCATTGCTGCCCCGAAAGGACAG
Source organism: uncultured Ruminococcus sp. (assembly GCA_902796255.1). Lineage (GTDB taxonomy): Bacteria > Bacillota > Clostridia > Oscillospirales > Ruminococcaceae > UBA3855. The sequence continues at coordinate 1,222 of CADBOP010000265.1, read as the reverse complement.
AGCTTATTTTAATACTATGGATAAGCTGAAAGAATACGGCATAGTACATGTTAAATTTTCTGATGCCTCTTCAGAAGAAAAGATTTATCTGGAACAGTATTTCAAGAGAGAAGTAAAGATGCTGCTTTCTCCGATTGTACTGGATAAACGTCAGCCGTTTCCGTTCCTGAAAAACAAGGCAATTTATGTTGCTGTGCATCTTGCCTCAAAATCAGGAATCAAAATGGGGCTGATTCCGGCAGGGGTCTCGGACAGAATTATTAAATTAGGAAAAAAAGGCAGATTTATTTTGCTGGAAGATTTGATTCTGCATTTTGCTCCGCAGATTTTCAAGAATGATAAAGTTCTTGATGCCGCTGTGATTCGCATTACCAGAAACGGTGCATTCAGTTTTGAAAGTTCTGCACCGGACGAAGAAAATGATTTCCGTGATACAATGAAAGAACTGATTCGCCGGAGAAATAAGCGTGAAGCCGTCCGCCTCCAGATGAACAGCACACTGAACGAAGAAGCAATGGAATATCTGCTGAAAAAATTAAAGCTTTCCAAAAAGCAGCTGTTTTTAGAGCAGACACCTCTGGATTTATCTTTTGTATATCAGTTAGGGGAACTGAATACTGCTCCGGAATTAAAATTCCCGCCGCATAAGCCGCAGTCCAGAGCAGATATTGCACCTAAAAAAGATATGCTGTCACAGATTGCAGAACATGATATTTTATTGTCTTATCCGTATGAATCTATTTCACCGTTTTTAAGACTGCTGGATGAGGCTGCTATTGACCCTGATGTGGTTTCTATCAAGATTACGCTTTATCGGTTAGCCTCTAACAGCCGTGTGATTGATTCGCTCTGTCAGGCTGCTGAAAACGGAAAGGATGTACTTGTATTAGTCGAATTAAGAGCAAGATTTGACGAAGAAAATAATATATTCTGGGCAGAGCGTCTGCTCGATGCCGGATGTACAGTGATTTATGGCCCGCATAATATGAAAGTACACTCGAAATTATTATTAATCACAAGAAAGACAGAAAATGGTGTAGAAAATTTTGTTCAGGTTGGCACAGGCAATTATAATGAAAAGACATCCAGAATTTATACGGATTTGTGTCTGATGACAGCCAATCCGGAAATCGCTGAAGATGCCCGTCATGTATTCGATGCCCTTTCGACAGATACCCTTGTCAAGGAAACCAAACAGCTGCTTGTTGCACCGTTGTGTCTG
>CADBOP010000264.1 GCA_902796255.1 uncultured Ruminococcus sp. | reverse complement strand
TGAAGAGAGTACAGAGCGGTGAAGAAAAAGTAGATTTCATCGAAATCATGGCTTGTCCGGGCGGCTGTGTCAACGGCGGCGGTCAGCCTCAGCAGCCTGCAAGTGTACGCAATTTTGAAGACCTGCGTGAACTTCGTGCAAAGGCTCTCTATGAAGAAGATACAAATAAAGAACTGCGTCTGTCTCATCTGAATGAAGACGTGAAGAAGCTGTATGAAGAATATCTCGGCAGACCCGGCGGACACAAGTCCCATAAGACTCTGCATACAAGCTATGTAAAGCGTTCTGTAAATTAAGATTTTTTCTGTAAAATCATTTTTCCTGAAAGCCGTGCTGTTCTGAACAGTACGGCTTTTCTTATATAAAAAAGCCTGAATTCTGAAATATCAGAGTTCAGGCTTTTTTGAATTTTAATTATATTTTTCAAGTAACTGCTGTACTTTTTCGTGCGGGTCAATGACTGTGCTGATAGAAACATCATGATTGATAGAAGCAATGAAATAAGCTACATATTTGGAAACATCTACAGAATTGAACCATTCACGCTGGAGCAGTTCCGGCGGACAGTAAGTCAGGTTTGTGCCAAATACACCGCTGATATAGCCGTCTGCATAAGCTTTGTCAAATGTTTCAAGACCGTTTGTAAAGATAGAATAAGTTGCATAGGCAAAAATTCTCTTTGCGTTACGCTTTTTAAGTTCATAGGCAATATCCAGTACAGACTGGCCGGAAGAAATAATATCATCCGCAATGAAAATATCTTTCCCCTCTACAGAGTTGCCAAGATATTCATGAGCAACAATCGGATTTCTGCCGTTGACAATCTTCGAGTAGTCTCTTCTCTTATAGAACATACCCAAATCTACACCAAGTTCAGAAGCATAGAACATATTTCTGTTCAGTGCACCTTCGTCAGGGCTGACTACCATGAATTTATCTTTTGTAATATGAAAATCTTTGATATTATGGAACATGGCTTTCAGAACCTGATAAGACGGGATGACATTATCAAAGCCCATAAGCGGCACGGCATTCTGTACTCTTGGGTCATGAGCATCGAAAGCCACGATATTGGAAACACCCATTCTTTCAAGTTCCTGTAAAGCTACGGCACAGTCAAGGGATTCTCTGTAATTTCTTCTGTGCTGACGGCCGCCGTAAAGATTCGGCATAATCACATTAATTCTGTGAGCTTTACCACCGGCAGCCTGAATAATACGCTTCAAATCCTGAAAATGGTCATCCGGAGACATGGCATTTTCTTTTCCGAAGTACGTATATGTACAGCTATAATTGCCCATATCTGTAATAATAAACAAGTCCTTGCCTCTGACAGTGGATTTAATCAGCCCTTTGCCGTCACCGGAAGCAAAACGGGGACATTCACTTTCCAGAATAAAGGAATCTGTCATAAAACCGCCACGGGCAGCCCATTTTACCAGATAATCATCAATTTTTTTGCCGAGTTCCTTGGCATTGTCCATGACAATCAGTCCCAGCGGTGCAACGTTATTCTGATGGTTAAATAAAATTTCATTTGTTTCTTTTTCACTCATAACATGATACCTCTCAAAAAATATTTATTTACAGAATTTATCAATATATCTGTCAATGTCCTCGGAGATGATTGTTTTTGCACTGTCTGCATCTTCGACTTCGTTTACAGCTGTGGTTTTATTTTCCAGTTCTTTATAGACTCTGAAAAAGTGCGACATTTCTTCAAAAATATGCTTTGGCAGTTCGTCAATGCTGTGATAGCAGTTATAATTCGGGTCATCGAACGGAATCGCAATAATTTTATCGTCATGCTTTCCGTTGTCAATCATGCGAATCACACCGATGGGGTAGCATCTTACCAAAGTCATGGGATACAGAGCCTCGGAACAAATCACAAGCACATCCAGCGGGTCGGAGTCATCTGCATAAGTTCTTGGAATCAGGCCGTAATTAGCCGGATAATGTGTAGAAGTATGCAGGATTCTGTCAAGTTTCATAAAACCTGTTTCTTTATCGAGTTCATATTTAATTTTACTGCCCTTTGGGATTTCAATCACAGCGACAAAATCATCCGGATTGATGCGTTTCGGGCTGATATTATGCCAGATATTCATAAAAGCACCTCATAATGAATGTAAACTATATAAAAATTATAACATGATTCGGCAGGTTTGTCAATGCTTATTGCCGAAAAATCAAAATTTGTCGTTTTTTTCACAAAATAAACAGGATTTCCGGAATTTACATGTGAAAAAAGCAAAAGGGGAGAGAAATCCCCCCCTTTTCAGATTTTATTTATTCAGATATTTATCCATAATATGGCAGAAATCAAATGTAGCAAAATAATCAGCCGGAGTTTCTGCACGGCGAATCATCTTGACAGAACCATCCTCACAAAGAAGCAGTTCTGCTGAACGTAATTTGCCGTTATAGTTATAGCCCATAGAAAAGCCGTGAGCACCAGTGTCATGAATTACCAGCAAATCACCGATTTCAATCGGCGGCAGCATTCTGTCTATAGCAAATTTATCGTTATTTTCACAGAGTCCGCCTGTCACATCACATTTGTAAGTGCAGGGCTGATTTTCTTTGCCAAGAACGGTAATATGATGATAAGCACCATAGATAGCCGGACGCATCAGATTTGCAGCACACGCATCTACACCCACATATTCTTTGTAGATATGTTTCTTGTGCAGTACTCTTGTGACAAGATGCCCGTAGGGGGCGGCCATGAAACGCCCCATTTCTGTGAAAATAGCGACATCACCCATACCGGCAGGAACAAGAATTTCATCAAATACTTTGTGTACCCCTTCGCCGATAACAAGAATATCATTCGGGGTCTGGTCAGGATGATAAGCGACACCCACACCGCCGGACAGATTGATAAATTTAATTTCTGCACCGGTTTCGTTTTTTAAGTCTACAGCAAGCTGGAATAACTGCTTGGCAAGTGTCGGATAATATGCATTCGTGAGTGTGCTGGATGCTAAAAAGGCATGAATGCCAAAATATTTTGCACCCTTTGCTTTCAGCATTTTAAAGCCTTCAAACATCTGTTCCCGTGTAAAGCCGTATTTGGCGTCTTCCGGACTGTCCATAATTTCCGTAGAAATGGTAAATTTTCCTCCTGCATTGAAACGGCAGCAGATTGTCTCCGGAATGCCTGTCAGCTTTTCCAGATATTCAATATGTGTAATGTCATCCAGATTGATATATGCCCCGAGCTGGTAAGCCAGTTTATAATCCTGTGCCGGAGTGACATTGGAAGAAAACATAATATCATGACCAGAAAAACCGCAGGCATCACTCATTTCGAGTTCTGTAAAACTGGAACAATCCACGCCGCAGCCCTCTTCCTGAAAAATTTTCAGCAAAAACGGGTTCGGGGTTGCCTTTACTGCAAAATATTCTCTGAAGCCTTTATTCCATGAAAAAGCCTTTTTTACCAGACGGGCATTTTCACGGATGCCTTTTTCATCATAAATATGAAACGGCGTAGGATAGGTCTTTGCAATCTCTTCAGCCTGTGCTTTGGTGAGAAACGGAATTTTCGGATTTTTTTCATTCATAAGATGACAGCTCCTTGTCAGAATTTAAAATTTATGTTATTATTTTATCATATTTTGATGCTTTTGTCAATACTGCGGATTTTCGCTTTGAAAAAATAAGTATTTTTTAAAAAAATTATTTTTTTAAAATCCGTAACTTTTTATAGAATAATTCCCACTATCATAGTGAAGGGGGTGAGAGAATGGATGATACCAAGATTCTGGAACTGTTCCGGAAACAGGATGAACAGGCTCTCAAAGAAATAGAAATGCAATACGGTGCAAGGCTCAAAAGATTAGCCCTCCAGTTCCTCGGAAATGAGGCAGATGCAGAAGAATGTGTCAATGATGTATATTTCAAAGCATGGAATACACTCACCACACAGACACCAGAGCATTTATCTGCTTATCTTATGCAGATTTGCCGCTATACAGCTTTTAATATGATTGATTATCGAAAAGCCCAGAAGCGAAATGCTGTGCTGGTTGAGCTGACAGCCGAGCTGGAACAATGTATTCCGGATGATACTATACAGAATAATCAGACGGAATTATCAGAAATACTCAGTGATTTTATTCATACTCTCCCGAAAGAAAAAAGAATTATCTTTGTCCGGCGGTACTGGTACGGGGACAGTATTGCAGAAATCGCACAGGCTCTGCACTGCCGTGAGAGTAAAATTAAAACAAGTTTGTTCCGAACCCGTAAAAAATTAGAAAAATATCTCAAAGAAAGGGGCGTTTCCTATGAACGGAAAGGATTTGCTCAAATCCATGACAGCTATTGATGAAGAACTTATCAAAGAAGCTGAAAATTATACAGTTCATAAATCTGAAAGAGGAGGAATTACTATGAAACAACAGAATCAGAATTTTCAGGAATTTTCTGAACCCGAACAGAATACCGGAAAAGTCAGCATGTACAGAAATGCACTCACAGCGGCGGCCTGCCTGTTATTGTGTGCCGGATTAATCGGCGGCGGCATTCATAGTTTACAGCAAAGAAAGAATCTCGCTGAAATGCCATCGGCGGAAGTCACGGAAACAGAAACTATCCAGACAGAAACAAAAGCCAATCAGCCGGCAAATGTAGTTTCAGAAACACAAGCTGAAACCAAAAAAAATGACAAGCCTGTGAAAGAAACACAGAAAGCTGCTGAATTCAGCCAGACAACAGCTACACCCGAAACAAAAACTTCTGCATCCCAGAAAATGCAGGAAACTGCTGTACAGCCGGTTACTTCCAATACTGTGACTGTACAGGAAGAAACTGTTCCTGCCGAAGAAATACCGGAAACATTTATAACTGTACAGGAAATACAGCAGGAAATAGCTCAGGAAGTACCCGAAACGGTCGCTCATGAACAGGAAACAGAAGTTATCCCAGACGCTCATGAACAGGAAACAGAAGTTATCCCAGAAACAGAACCGGTTCAGGAATTTGCAGAAATTCAGCTGGAAGCTGCTCCGCTGGATGACAGGGGGCTGCCGGTAATTCCGGGTTATACTTTGAAATATCTCTGGCCGAGTGAAGTGAATTTTGATATTACTCCGGAAGGCTTCCCCGAAAATAGTTCGGAATTAAGAACATTTCCCAGATTCCCTACAAAAGAAACACGCTTTGATTTGAATTATACTTCCGGCAATTTGATATGCGATGGCGAAAATGTAGGATGTCCTGCCACTGACGATGGTGTTGTATCATTCGGAAAAAGATTTTATTCAGAAGATGAATCTATTAAAATTTATATGTGTATGACGATTATGACATCTGATACAAATTTCATTCTGGAAGGCTCTGACAATCATGAACTTCCTTACGATAATCTGACATTTTATCCTGTCAGTGTGAACGGAAACTATGGCTATTTCAAAACCAACGGTAACGGAAATATTGTCAATATGACATGGTATCAGGACGGCTACTGCTTCTTTATCTTTGAAAATTATGAGGGGGAAAATCCTTATGAAACCGGCATTCCGTTCTGGTATGCGGGAGAACTTCTTAAAATGGCAGAATCCGTACAAATTTCTGAATAAAGCGTATGACTGAAATTTTCCTTACAGATAATCAGAAAAATGCATATCCTCTTGTAAAAGAGGATATGCATTTCTGATTTTTTATAAAACTTGTTCCAGCTGCTGGAATGTCAGTGTTTCTTTCGGACAAAAAGCCTCAGAAGAAGCATAATTTATCAGACTTTTTGCAAACTGTGCCGTTTCCGGCCTGTCAGCGATTTCTGTCAGTCTGGAAGTGCAGACTAATAATTTTCCCTTCCCGACATTGCATTCAAACAGAATGCCAAGTTTATGATTTCTGTCGAAATTATCAATCATCTGTACAATCGGCTGTATTTTCAGGCCGTCAAGAATGGCACAGTCCGCATGTGTGACAATATCATACCACTGCGGTGTTGACCAGCGTTCACAGCGAAATTCTCCTAATGCCTGATGATGTTTATGAATATTCAGCCCAAGCGTCCCCACAGGCGGTGTTTTTCCCATCCCCAGCGAAATATCACGGAACATCGGATAACACCAGAAATCCGCACAGTAAAAGCCATCAATCTTATTTCTGATATGATTCGGGAAATATAATACATTCCGACCCTGTTTCAGCATGAACAGCATTTCCGTCTTATTGGAAGTAATACATAAATTTTCATTACTTTCCAGTGCAGGCATCGGACTGACAGGAAACTGCCACAGCCAGTAACTGTTTTCTGTATGTGGGAGACTCAGTGTCACCCTGATTTTATGCACATGTGAAGCAGGTTTCAGGCCAAGCCGGATTTCCCCTAACGCAAACAGCCCTTGTCCGTGAATATTGACCGGAATTTCTCCTTCTGTAATGATAGTATTGCCAATCCGGACGACATACTGCAAAGGTTCTG
>CADBOP010000263.1 GCA_902796255.1 uncultured Ruminococcus sp. | reverse complement strand
TTTGGCTATTGTTTTTTCAGCTTTTTCAGAAATTTCTTGCAGTTCATCATTTTTACTCAATATCAACCATGAAATTTGAGCATTTCGCCGAAACCATGTGAGCTGCCGCTTGGCATACCGGCGGCTTTCCTGCTGAATCCTGTCAATACAGTGTTGGAGAGAATCTTCATTTTCCAGATAGGGAATGAGTTCTTTATAGCCGATGGCTGCGGAAGCAGTACCAATATCGCCCTGCTGATAAATCTGCCGGACTTCTTCCAGCATACCGGCTTCCAGCATTTTGTAGACCCGCAGATTGATTCTGTCATATAAGTCCTGCCGGTTCTGGTAAGTCAGGCCGAGCTGAATGGCAGCATAAGGCGATTCGGCAGGGATATTCTGCTTTTTATATTCTGTGAAAGTTTTTCCGGTGCGGAGGCAGACTTCTAAAGCCCGTACCAGCCGGACAGTGTTATTTATATGAATTTTTTCACAGGCTTCGGGGTCAAGGGTTTGCAGCTGCTGATATAAGATTGCATTTCCTTCGGCAGCGGCTTTTGCAAGGAGTTCCTGCCGGAGAGAAGTGTTTTCTTCGGCTTCCGGAGCGAATTGCAGGCCGTTCACGACACTGTCGATATACAGACCCGTACCGCCGACAAGAACCGGCAGTTTGTTTCTTTCAGAAATTTCCTGTATTTTCTGTCTGGCAAGAGCGACATAATCAGATACAGAGAAATTCTGTGAGCGTTTGACAATGCTAATCAGATGATGGGGAATCTCCTGCATTTCATCTGGTGTGGGCTTGGCTGTGGTAATATCCAGCCCCTCATAAATCTGCATGGAATCGGCGGAGATGATTTCACCGTTCAGACGTTTGGCAAGTGCGACACCAAGTGCTGTTTTGCCGGAAGCGGTAGGCCCGCCGATAACTAATAATTTAATTTTTTTATTTTGATTCATCATAATTATAAATTTATAAAATTCTCTTGAATTGTTTTTCCAACTGGTATTTGGTCATGACAAACATCACAGGCCTGCCGTGCGGACAGTGACGGATATTTTCATCATTGCAGACACGCTCGGCCAGAGCCTGTAATTCTGAAAGCGAATTTTTATCATTCGCACGGATTGCCGACTTGCAGGCTAATTCGTGCAGTGTATCATCTAAAGCACGGCTCTGCGGGTTGACTTTTCCTGAATAAAGATTATGTGCAATTTCCTGAATAATTTCTTCCAGATTCATCTCTGCAAAAAAATACGGAGCGGCCTTGACAATCAGACAAGGCTTTTCAGAAAAATCAAAGGCAAAACCTAATCTGTCCAGTAATTCGGGATTTTCTTCCATTGCTGAAAATTCATCCAGCGTCAGGAGAATTTTGCAGGGTTCTAATAACTGCTGCTGATACTGCTGACAGTTCTCACGCCGGAGACGTTCAAAAATGACACGCTCATGAGCGGCATGTTTATCAATGATAATCATCTTGTCACCGGACTGTGCTGTGATATAATTTGCAAACAGTTCGCCGATAACCTGAATATTTTCAAATATTTCCTGTTCCGGAGGGAAAACAGGGTCATGATATTCCTGCACAGTTTCCTGTTTTAACACAGGCTGTGTTTCAGGAACGTCTGCCGGAACAGGGGCAGTTTCAAAATCTTGTGGCTCTGGTTCAATATCAAGATAGCTGTCCGGTACAGTCAGGGTTTTTGGCAAAGCTTCCCGAACATGATAAGAAGGCTTCGGGGCTTCGGGTTCTTGTTCCATATAGCCGGAAGGCTGGGGGAGTTCTATCTGAAACGGCATATCCTGCTGATTCAGAGCCGGAAACTGTGGTTTCTGTTCCGGAATCGCCGGACGGCTGACTGGAGCAGATTCCGGAATCAGAGGCTTTTGCAGCGTTTCTTCCTGTTTTGGTGTACCGCCGTACCAGTCGGCTTTTTTAGTCTGAAATTCATAAATCAGATGATTCTGCAAAAAAGCATTTTTGACAGCGAAATAAATCGCATCGATGACTTTTTTTTCTTCTGAGAATCTGACTTCCGCTTTTGAGGGATGAATATTGACATCAAGAGAATCGGCCGGCATATCCAGCAGCAGGACACAGGCCGGAAATTTGCCCGTCATGAGCAGATTTTCATAGGCACTTTCCAGAGCGACAGCACAGCTTTTGGATTTGACATATCTGCCATTGACAAAAAAATTCTGAAAACTCCGGTTATTTTTTGCATACAGCGGTTTGATGACATAGCCTTTGACGGAAATATTATCCTGTTCATGCTGTACGGGAATCAGGTCACGGGCGAAATCTTTTCCATATACGGCATGAATTGCTTCAAGCAATTCTCCTGTGCCGTCAGAATGAAAATCAAGCTTGTTATTCCGGATAAATTTAAAAGCAATCTCCGGATGAGAAATTGCGATTTTCTGAATAATCTGGGAAATGGCATTGCCTTCGGTGACATCTTTTTTCATGAATTTTTTTCTGGCCGGCACATTGAAAAACAAGTCTTTGATAATCAGGGTTGTACCGTCCGGACAGCCGCACTCCTCAACAGGAGAGCCGTCACCGCCGGCAATTTCGTATTGAGAGCCTAATGCATCTTCCGGCCGTTTTGTCAGAACAGTAACACGGGAAACAGCGGAGACAGAGGCCAGAGCCTCGCCTCGGAAGCCCAGTGTATGAATATTTTCCAAATCGATTTTTTCTCTGACTTTGCTGGTGGCATGACGAAGAAAGGCTTTCGGGACATCTTCAGCGGACATGCCGCAGCCGTTGTCGGCAATTCTCATAAAAGTCGTACCGCCGTTTTTGATTTCGACAGTGATTCTTGTAGCTCCGGCATCAATGGAATTTTCAACTAATTCTTTGATGACAGAAGCCGGCTTTTCGATAACTTCGCCGGCGGCGATGAGTTCCGAAACCGATTTGTCCAGTACTGTGATAATAGACATAAATTCTCCTTTCTTTTCTGTATTTTTCATCATCAGAATTTGACAGGATATATTTTTATAAAATGACGTAATATAGCCGATTTGACAAGCTTGACAGGTAATTTCCCATTATATTCTATATTTTTTAAAAAATATAATATATATGTATATATAAAAAAATATATATATATATAAGAATAGGATTTTTCCTGTCAAATCCGTCAGATGCTCGAAATATAGCCATTTTTTCTGCTGAATGACTTGTCAGAACCCGTCAAAATTCCGGCTTAGTTCAGCATAGTATATAATTCTTCCAGAAATTCACGGCATTCAGAATCAGATAACTCTGCAATGTTGGTTCTGCGAAGTTTTCGGGGAATTTCATTTTCCTGCTGCATATCGAAACTGAATTGTTCACTTTCAGATTCAGAAACAGGCAAAGCCGGAACAGAGGTATGTGCTTCCATTTCATGAAGCAGTTCACGGGCACGGTCAAGAACTTTGTTCGGCAGTCCGGCAAGCTTGGCAACATCAATGCCATAGCTGTCATCTGTACCGCCCTCTACAATTTTTCTTAAAAATCTGATGCCGTCTTTATTCTTCCGCACAGCAATGCTGTAGTTTTTTACACCGGACATTTCCTGTTCCAGAGAGATTAATTCATGATAATGCGTTGCAAAAAGTGTCTTGCAGCCGAGATTTTTTGCATTACAGATATATTCTGCTACGGCTCTTGCAATGCTGATGCCGTCAAAAGTAGAAGTCCCTCTGCCGACTTCGTCAAGAATCACAAGACTGTTTTTCGTTGCATATTTCAGAATTTCAGCAACTTCTTTCATTTCCACCATGAATGTGCTTTCTCCGGCGGCAAGGTCGTCTGATGCACCCACACGGGTGAAAATCCGGTCAACTGCTGAAATCTTCGCATAGCTTGCCGGAACAAAACAGCCCATCTGTGCCATCAGGACGATTAAGGCCGTCTGTCTCATATAAGTCGATTTCCCCGACATATTCGGCCCTGTGATAATCGAAAGCCGGTTCTGGTTCGTATCCAGATAAACATTGTTCGGCACAAAGACATCTTCCTGCAATGTCTGTTCTACAACCGGATGCCGGCCGTCACGGATGTCCAGAATCCCGTCAATAGAAATTTCCGGTTTATGATAATTATTTTTAGAAGACGTTTCTGCAAAAGAAACCAGCACATCCAGCTGGGCAATAGCCGAGGCGGTTTCCTGTACCTGTAGTAAGGCCTGTGCAAGATAATCACGGACTTGGGTATAGAGTTCCTGTTCTAATTGCAGTGCTTTATCTTTTGCACCAAGTACAGCATTTTCTGCCTGTTTCAGTTCTTCTGTAATAAATCTTTCAGCATTGACAAGTGTCTGTTTGCGGATATAATAATCCGGAATTTTATCATAATAAGAACGTGTGACTTCGATACAATAGCCAAATGTCTTGTGTGTGACAATTTTCAGATTCCGGATTCCGGTTTTTTCTTTTTCCTGTTCCAGAATATTATCAATCAGAGAATGGCCGTTTGTCATGATATTCCGGAACTCGTCCAGAGAAGCGTCAAACCCTTCCCGAATCACACCCCCGTCCTTGAGGGAAACAGGCGGGTCAGGGAGAATGGCTTTGTCTATCAAATCTGCAACCTGTGTCAAATCTGAGATAGTTTTTTCTAATTTGATTAATAAATTACTGTCATCGAACTGGGAGAGAATGGCTTTCAGCTGCGGGAGAGACTGGGCAGTGGTACACATGGCACGCAAATCACGGGGATTTGCTTTTTTATAAACAATTCTGGTCATGAGCCGTTCCAGGTCATAGATATTTTCCAGTGCTTCTTCCAGCTGCCGTGTCAGCATTGTATGTTTCATGAGCGAATCGACAGCATCCAGACGGGCCATAATTTTCGCCGGACTTCTGAGCGGCCGTTCTATCCATTGTTTCAGCATCCGCTTCCCCATAGCCGTGTGCGTACTGTCAAGAATGGCCAGAAGCGAACCTTTTTTTGTTCCGGTTCGCATGGTGGAAGTTAATTCTAAATTCCGCAGAGCGTTATAATCCAAAATCAGATAAGCAGAATTTTCACTTAATTCCAAACTGGTAAATCTGCCGACAGGCATTTTCTGTGTGTCCTGAATATAGGCAAACAGTCCGCAGACAGCAGAAATTTCTGCTTCCTGAGATAAGCCTAATTCTTCAAAAGACTGTACAGAAAACTGACGGCAGACTGTTTCTTTCTGATAAGCAGGAGAGAATGTAGTTTCTTCCTGCAAGTCGCACAGACACCTGAGGCGGATTTTAATAAAATTATTGACTGCTTTCAGGTCCAGAAAACGAGCATTGAAAATCAGTTCCACAGGGGCATAGCGGGATAATAAATTAATCATTTCATCTTGATGGCTGTCATCCGCAACAGAATACAGGGAAGCTTCGCCGGTAGACAAATCGGCAAAACACAGGGCAATTTCTTTTGTACTGCAATAAATACAGCACAGATAATTATTAGAAGCATCATCAAGCATGTCATTTTCGATAATCGTACCGGGGGTGACAACCCGAATGACTTCCCGTTCCACAAGGCCTTTGCTCAGTGCAGGGTCTGTCATCTGTTCGCAGATAGCGACTTTATAGCCTAAATCAATTAATTTTTTCAGATAAATTTCATAGCTGTGATAGGGAATGCCGCACATAGGGGCACGTTCTGACAGACCGCAGTCACGGCCTGTCAGAGTCAGTTCCAAATCACGGGAAACTTTGATAGCATCATCAAAGAACATTTCATAGAAATCGCCTAAGCGATAAAATACAATACAGTCAGAATATTTCTGTTTTGTCTCGACATACTGCTGCATCATGGGGGATAAATCCTGCTTTTTAATATCTTTTAATTCCACGAGGGAAACTCCTTTCTTTTTCAGCTCTGATTAGCCGCAGCCGCCGCAGGTACTGCAATTGCCGGCACACAGGCTTTCCAGATTAATTTCATCCGGATTGACACCGTTTGCTGACATGGTGATGATATTATTAATCTGGCTCATGAGCTGGTCCATAGCCGATTTTGTATTATTATAAATCATCATTTTCGGGTTGGTCATGATTTTCTGATAAGTATCTTTGATTAAATTATTTAATTCCTGAACCGTATCATCATTCTTGTCCGGTTTGGAAATTTCCATCTGCAATTCCACACGCTTGAGATTAAATGCATTGATGAGATTTTGCAGCTGTTCGTCCTCATCATTGGCCTGTTTGGCCAGACAGTAGGCAATGTATCTGTCATCAGACTGAATTGCTTTGCCGAG
>CADBOP010000262.1 GCA_902796255.1 uncultured Ruminococcus sp. | reverse complement strand
TGGAGTAAAAGTTTGCTTGCGAGGTTCAGTCGGTTTATAGTACTTGTACTTGACAGGTTTAGGAGACGGCGAAAAAGTTTGTTTTTTCGGTTCAGTTGGCTTATTACGTTTATGCATGACTGGTTTAGGGTGCGGAACTCATGTTGATACTGTTTTTCCTGCGATGCTCTAAAAGCCGCCATTCGTTCAGTTTTTTTTCTTTCAGATTCAGCCAGATAATTGACTGTTTTTTGTTGTGTTTCTTTGCACAACTTGCAAATTTCATCTTCGGAAAGCATTTTCATAAAGAATTTCTCCTTAATATTACAGTTATCTGATATCTCCTTAATTATTCTCTTTGAAATTTTCCACCTGCTCCATTACTTGATTGAATACATCAGAACTGTATCGGGGCGGATAGCCATTTTTGATAAGACAAATTTTAATATCAATCTTCAGCTGGTCACGGATTATCTGATTATTAAGCCAGTCTGCAAATGAAGACTTTACATCAATAATTTCCTTAATTTTTTTAGCAAGAGATTTGCATTTGGCATTTACTTTGACCCCATCTATTATTTCATCATTACCATATTCAAAATTGAATTTATCCCGCAACATCACCAGAATATCATAAAAAGCCTTTTCTTCAAAAGTAAGCCCCATTTTTCGGAAACTTTCACGGTCAGCCTGCATTTCTTTCAAAATTTTCAGAGCCTGTTCTGTTGCATTTCTGATAATTTCTTCTGATGTGTGTTCCTGTGCTTCTCCGGCTTCCTCCACAGACAATTTTCTTCTGCGTGCATGATAAAGTTTGATTGTTTCTTCCAGCATTTCCTGATACTTCTTTGCTGATGCCTGATTTGTTTTTCGGTACTCTGTAATTTGTCTGCGGAGCATTTTAACCAGAAGCTCCAGCTTGGAAGCCGGCATTTCTACATCGGACAGCTTTTCAAAATATTCAGGGCTGAAAATATCTTCCTCTTCACCTGTTTCGAGAATACTTTCAACTTGGTTATATTTCAGAGCTTCTTCTACCATATGTGCAACTGTCCTGTTCATAGTTTCTGCATCCACTTCACTTGTGCCATTCATTTTTCTGACAAATCCGGCAATTGCCATAAAGCATTGTGCGAGAGCAGATTCTTCTTCTGAAAGCTCCCCCGATGGCTGACAGATGTCATAAGCATTCCGCATACGCTTGACTGTTTTCAGGAAATAAGTCTTGAATGATATTTTTTTGGGCTTTTTCTTTTCCTCTATATTCAGTTCCTGTGTAGAACTAAATACATACTCAGCCGATTCTGCCAACAGGCGGTATCTTTCAAAAGGGTCTGTATTGGGATTCATGAACGGTGACAAGTTTTTTCCTTTGAATAAGTCTTTTAAAATGCCTAAATTTTCACGAAACAGCATAGTTGCCTGTTCAATGTCATCTGCTGTCGGGGCGATGGAATTATTTCCGCCATAGATTTTCAGGGCTTCACGCATATTATCCCTGATTCCGATATAATCCACAATCAAGCCAAATTCTTTATCCAGATATTTCCGGTTCACTCTGCTGATGGTCTGAATTAACTGGTGTCTTTGCAAAGGCTTGTCATTATACATATAAGTCAGGCACGGTACATCAAAGCCGGTTATCCACATATCCACCACAATGACAATGCTTAAATTTGACTTTTCCGCCTTGAATGCTGCATCTAAATCATCAGAACGCTTGTCATTTTTTACTCCGCCGAGATATTCATACATCTCTTTTTTATCATTCTTGCCAACACTCGCAACCATTGCAATGAACGGCATTTCTTTTAATGCTTCCAATTCTTCCGGAGTGGCAGTCATGCCTTCCGGAATTTTTCTTTTTTCAAACCATTCCGGATATTTTGCTTTGAATTTCTTCAGTAAATCATAGGCAATATCACGCTTGGAACATACTATCATTGCTTTCTGTACTCTGTCAGGCTCATTCGCACATGCTGATACATAATGGTCATGAATATCTACTGCCAGACGTTCCAGTCTTTCTGAATCGCCTAAGATGATTTCAAGCGAACTCATCGCCTTTTTACTGGCTTCAATATCCTCTTGTGACGCACCTTCATCAGCACATTTTTTATAATAATCCTCTATCTGCTGGGTTTTTTCTTTATCCAACAATACTTTTGCAATTCGTGGGTGATATTTAATCGGAACGGTCAGACCGTCATTGACAGCCTGGTCCATTGTATAGCGGTCGATTTCATCTCCGAAAGTCTGGTAAGTTTCTGCTATCGGTGTGCCTGTGAATCCTACAAAAGTCGCATTCGGAAACGCTTCACGCAGAACTTTTGCATAAGGCTTGGAAATCAGGGCTTTCATATTTTCGTCAGAATCTTTTTTGAACTGTACTTTTTTGGAATGTTCCAGCTGTGTCCGATGAGCTTCATCAGAGAAACAAATAATATTTGCCCTGCTGTTAATCAAGCCGATAACATCGTCTTTTCTGTCGCAGAATTTCTGAATCGTACAGATATAGAATCCTCCGCTTTCCCGTCTTTTCAATTCTTCACGGAGCATATCTCTGCTTGCTACAATGCTGACTTCCCCGATATTCAGAAATTCTTTGCTTTTCGTGAACAGTTTTGCACCCTGTTTCTGTAAATCGTCACGGTCAACAATCAGGACAATCGTCGGTGAACCCATTTCAGGAATATTCCCGCACCGCATGGACAATTGACGGGCAAGAAATGCCATTGTATAGGTCTTTCCGCATCCAGTCGCTCCGAAATATGTCCCACCCTTTCCGCTTTTTGTCTGAACAGATTCAATGATACTCTGCTTTAACAGACGAGCCGCAAAAAACTGCGGATAACGGCAGACAATTTCCCTTTCTTCCTTATCATAGATACTGTCCTGAAAATAAATGTAATCTCTGAAAATTTCAAGAAATCTTTCCGGACTGTATACGCCTTTTATCATGGTCTGCGTTTCTTCAAATGGAGTTGACGAAATTTTATCA
>CADBOP010000261.1 GCA_902796255.1 uncultured Ruminococcus sp. | reverse complement strand
CAGCACTGTATAAATCTGATTCTGGTATAATTGATTAATAATATTATCCAAAAAATCAAAATGAAACTGATTTTCTTCCGGTTCTATCTCTGCCCATGAAAAAATACCTAAGCTGACACAGTTGATATTTGCCTTTTTCATCAGGTGGATATCCTGTTCCAGAATGTCGGGATATGTTTTCCACTGTTCGGGATTATAATCTCCGCCATGGAGAATATGCGGAAATTTAGGGGTAACTGGTGTATGCATCATAATATAAAAAACCTCCGTTTCGTCTTTTTGAACATTTTATCATAGAATTATGTTTAAAATCAATTGGCAGAATGAACAAAAATAAAACTATATTTTAGCAACATTGCCAATAGATTTTGATTTGACTTTTAAATTGAAATTTGTTATAATAAAATTATTAAGAAAGGAGTGAGCCTATGAAGGAAAAAATTATAAAATTACTTGGCATAGATAAAAAAACGCCTTATGTGCGTGATTATTTTTATGCAACGAATATGCGGGCAAGCATTTACATGTCTGTTGTCGTTGTGGTTCTGGAAATCTGGATGATTATCCGCATGACAAGGACAATCCTGAATATTCCGGAAGGACAGGCCAAACCATTTGCATATTATTTTCAAAAATATTATCTGAATTATCTGATTCTGCTTTCAGCCGGAACAGCTATGCTGATATTCGCTGTACGTTTCCTAAAAAACAAAAATGATAAGCCTCTTATCGGGACAGTCATAAAATGGATTTTCTCATTCGTGTGCATTTATTTCGGAGAAATCATTTCTTATAATGACTATGTCAAAGGTGAACAGATTCTGACTTTTCTCACGATGGAACTGTTTGTCATGTGTCTGCTGACATGGCAGCCGCTGACATCATTTCTGATTCTGTCCAGTTCCTATCTGATATTTTATTTCCGGATTGATATGATTCCCCCGCCAAACAGCACAGAAATCGGCACAACACTTGCAACACAGCTGAATATGTTCACAATGTATTTATCTACATTGATGTTCAGTTTTGCCAACTACAGCCAGACATTGCTGCAAGCAAGGAAAGATGAAAATCTCGAACAGCTAAACGAACATCTGAGCCGTATTTCTGTCCAAGATGAACTTACAGGCATTCACAATATGGTATATTTCAGAAGCGAAGCCGAAAAAATGATGAATTATGTCACAACGGACAAAGAAAATATTGTATTTTTATTTTTCGATATCGAAAATTTTAAATCCTATAATGAAAAATATGGTTTCCATGAAGGGAATGTCTTATTAAAGAAAATCGCCGGTATGATAGAAGGCACTTTTGAAGGCTCTCTGGTTTCCCGATTTTCAGATGACCATTTTGTTGTCCTGACCAGATTTGACAGTTGCCAGAATAAAATTGAACAGCTTTCCCATACAATCAAATGCTGTCAGGGCGAAGTGCATTTAGAGCTGAAATGTGGTGCATACCGTCCGGCTGAAAACGAAAAAGACCCCAGTCTTGCCTGTGACCGTGCCCGTTTTGCCTGCAACAGTATTAAAAAGCATTATGACTGTTATTATCAGCTTTATGACAAGTCACTGGAAAACAGATTCCAGCTGAAACAATATATTGTCAATCATATTGATACTGCAATTGAAAACGGCTATATCAAAGTATTTTATCAGCCTGTTGTTTCTACAGAAAACGGCTGTATCTGCGGACTGGAAGCACTTGCAAGATGGCAGGACCCTAATTATGGTCTGCTTCCGCCGGGAGCATTTATTGAAATTCTGGAAGAATACAGGCAGATTTATAAGCTTGACCAATGTATTATTGAGCAGGTTTGTCGGGATTATCATGAAGCCGAGGAAAAAAATTTATCCTTTGTACCGGTTTCGGTGAATTTCTCACGGCTGGATTTTGAACTTTGTGATATTGTAGGCTTTGTCAGTCAAATAACTGAAAAATATCATGTTCCGCATGAATTTTTAGATATTGAAATTACAGAAAGTGCCCTGACTGACCAGCAGAATTTTCTTCAGAGTGCTGTTAAAAAACTGCGTGAAGCCGGCTTTAAAGTCTGGCTGGATGACTTCGGCAGCGGCTATTCTTCTCTGAACGTCCTGAAAGACTATCAGTTTGATGTGCTGAAAATTGATATGAAATTTCTTTCCGGATTTCCGGAAAATGATAAAACACAGCCGATTCTGACAAGCATTGTAAAACTGACCCGACAGCTTTCCATGCTTTCTCTTACAGAAGGTGTGGAGACCAAAGAACAGTTTGAATTTCTTCGGGCAATTGGCTGCAACCGTGCACAGGGGTATTTATTCAGCAAACCTGTACCGCTGAATATACTCCGTGAAAAAATCAAAGCCGGTGATTTGCAGATTTTGCAGAAATACGAAAAAAATTAAAACAAAACAGTCTGAATTTTCTGTCAAATTCAGGCTGTTTTCTATTTAGTTTCTCAAAAGCTTCAAAGCTTGCTGGTATAAATCTCTGGCGGCTTCCTGAGAAGTTGTTTTTTCATACAGCACCGAATTGCAGGCATCAATAAAAGCTGCAAGAATATCTGCATTTTCCATAAACGGATGGATTTGAGAAAGCTTTGAATTTTCCTCCATTTTGACACATGCTTCATATTGCAGACCCGACAGCATTCCTTCGGTTTCGAGAGCTTTTCTTGCAGATGTACTCAGGGGCACACCCTTTTCGATTCCCTGAAGCAAAGCCATTTCCTGACTGTTAAGCAGAAAATCCAGCAAAATTGCAGATTCTTTCGGATGTTCTGTATTCACACTGATTGCATAGAGAGAAGCAGGTTTTGCATACCAGCCTTCACCGCTCTGCTCCGGAGAAAAAGCCGTATAGTCCGCAACGACTACGGTATTTCCGTTTTCCATTGCATTTCCGAGATAATTGACAGCATCGCTGACCCATGCAACTGTTCCCCCGTAGACGCTGTTATCGATATTTAAACGGTCGAAATATTCCACCTGCGGCATGACTTTTTCCTGAATCATGCGAATATATAAATCTATCATGAGCTGAAATTCATCTGGGCTGAAATTCAGCTTTCCTTCCGGAGTCAGGAAAGATTTTCCGGAGGCCTGTTCGGCATAAGTAATAAAATACAGCCATATGGATTTAGAGGCTGCTCCGATGGGATAGACACCGTCTTTTTTCATGACATCTGCGGCCTGAAACAGCTCATCCCATGTTTGTGGCACAGGAAGATGATATTTTTCATATACTGTCTGATTAATATACAGTGTTTCCGCATTCATGGCAATCGGAACAGCATTGAGAATGCCGTTTTTTCTGCCATATTCCAGCATATCGTCTGAAAAATTGGACAAATCAATATAATCTGCCACTTCTTCTATATTATAATATCCTTTTCCATCCGGAGAATACTGGCTCAGCCAGCTGAAATTAATCTGCATGACATCGGCTTCTGTAGCGGAAACCATCTGCACACGGCTTCGTGCTTCATAGCCGGACCATTCAGAGTAATTGCATTTTACTTTGATATCCGGATGCAGTTTCTGAAATTTCTGTACAGCTTCGAGTGTATATTCTGTTCGGGTATCGTTTCCCCACCATGAAAGTGTGATTTCTGTCTGTTCAGGCTGTGACATGACAATCTGCTGTTCAGAACAGCCTGTAAACAAAGCTGGCAAAATGCAGAATGTGAGTATTTTATACAGATTCTGATGTTTCTGTTTCTTCATGATTTGATTCCTCCTGTTCTGGAAGTTCCTGACTGAAGAATGTATAAGTATCTTTTCCCTGATGTTTGGAGAAATACAATGCTTTATCTGCCTGAGCATAGAGTTCTGAAAAAGAGCTGCCATGTTCCGGAAAGAATGCAACACCTAAGCTGGCAGAGATTTTATATTTTCCGTCATCGCCAGTATAGTGATTCCGGAATCCATCACAGAGTTCTTCACATTTTATCCGGACATATCCCTGATAATTAATACTGATTTCTGTCGGCATAGAATTGATAAAGACAGCAAATTCATCGCCGCCGACTCTGCCCAGATAATCTGCTTCAGGGAATGTCTGCCGCATTAATGCACCGATATCAGAAAGCACTTTATCCCCATAGGCATGGCCGAGTGTATCATTGACACCTTTAAAATTATCGACATCAATCAGAATGAGTGCATGATTTTCGATTGTCAGGGAACTGGAAATCCGTTTTTCGACATATTCTTCAAACGAGAGCTTATTTAAAATCCCTGTGAGCTGGTCAATATGTGCTTTGGTATCCAGTGAAGAAACGATATCTTTTACAGGGTTGGCAAGTTTAACTGACAATATTGCACCCATAGTGACCGCCAGTACAGCGGCCAGAAATGCTATCATATAGATATACAGCTGCATTTCATTTTTTTCGCTTAAAATAATTTCTGTGGGTACAGAGCTGATAACATACCAGTCATCGCCACAGGCATTGACAGACACGACATAATCATTATCAATTACAGTAGCAGAACCCTGATTCTGAACACGTTCCCGCATTTCTTCTGACAAAGGCCGACCGACTTCGCCGTTTTCGGAAGAATAAATAATATAATAATCCTGATTTGTCAGACATATTTTCATGCCGTTGAGTGTTTCAGGATTATCGAATACGCTTTCCAGTTCTGTTGCATAGAATGAAATCACAAGCAAAGCATTTTCATGAATCTGTTTTACATAATAGATTCTCTTAAAATTTTCCTGATATCCTGTTGACCAGCCGTCTTTTGTACGCTGACGGGACACCATCTGACTAAGGTCATCAAAAAGCTTGTCACCGAAAAGGGTAGCCGTTCCGTTTGAGATTTTTCCGATAGCATGATTATTCCGGTATACAATACCATAATCCACAAAGTTTTCCATAATACAGAGACTATATAATTTATCAGAAATAATTTTCTCTGTATTCAGTGCTTCATATTCATCGTTATCCGGATTAGTAGCATCATAAGTATAAGCCTCTTCCGCAGCAAATGCGAGTGTTCCTATCGTTTCCATACGTGTCAGGTAACTGTTGATATTCAGCTTCATCTGGACATTCAGGGAAGAAACCATTGTGCTGACTTTATTTTTCAGGACAGCATCTGTTTTTTTCACAGCCAGTATCGATACAACTACCACTGCCGTAATGACAATTATCGCATAGCCAACAATCAAGGATACTTTCAGTTTGCTGACATTTTTGATATCTGGTTTGGCATCTGCTTTTCTTGACATGGAAACATTCCTTTCTTATGTTATATAATATTATTATAGCATATCCTGATAAAAAAATCAATGTTTATTTTATGAATATTTCTGTTTTGACGAATTGCGGTTTTGGCATTTTTATGTTATAATATAAAATACAGAAAATTTGAGAGGATTTTAATTATATGATAAATCACAAAAAATATATTACACTATACATGACAATTTTTATCATTGGTCTGATGACAGGATTATCTGAATTTTTTCAGAATCCTGAAATTATTTTTCCGGAAATGGCTGCAATTTCTGTCGGTGCATTGCTTGCCCCTGAATTTGCATGGAATACGAATAAACTCAGAATTTTATTCTTTATCAGCCTTTGTGCTGTACTTGGAGTTCTGATTGTCAGATTTCTTCCAGTATCGCCAGAAATACAGTTATGTATTGCTTTTTTTCTTGCACAGATGATTTACATCAGTTCCGGCACCTCTTTTGCACCCATGATTTCAGCATTGGTACTGCCTGTGATGCTGCAAACAGATTCACCAGTATATCTGCTTTCAGCTTTCGGATTTACTGTACTGATTCTGCTTTGTCTGACGATATGCGAAAAGTTACATCTTACAGAGAAAAAAGAGTTCCAGCCTGTAGGATTTCCTGACAAAACCGCAATATTGCAGGCAATTATGAGAAGTCTTGCTGGTTGCCTGCTGTTGCTTCCGGCGGTAATACTGAATTTTCGCTTTGCTGCTGCACCGCCTTTATTAGTGGCATTTACAGAATTTTGCAAGCCGGATTCTCCGGCTCAAAAAAATAAAATCCGAATTTTAGTTTTGCTTTTCTCCTGTGCCCTGACAGGCAGTCTTTGCAGATACAGTTTCAGCATTCTGTTTTCTGTCCCTGCCTGCATTCCTGCTATGCTGACAATTCTGCTGGTATCACTTATCATGAAAAAAACAGGCATGTTTCTGCCTCCAGCAGCAGCAATTTCAATTTTAGCTTATCTGATTCCGGCAAACACAGTGCTGTTCTATCCATTTCAGATTGCCGCAGGCACAGCAATTCTATTATTTCTTGCTGATTTATGCAGACAGAAAAAAACAGTTCCGGTCTGAGGCCGGAACTTATTTTTTTAATCATCAAAATATAAAATTCTTCCTCCCAATTCATTGAAAATCGTTTCAAAAACAGATTGCTGCATTGTTCGGGAAGAACCTGTATTCGGGTCTCTGTAAGTCAGAGTATCTGCATCATGTCCGCAGACTACAACAGCATGTTCACCGGTCGGCCAGATAATTAACTCTCCTGTTTCGTAGTCATACCAGCTCCGGCGGTAAGTAATCCCCTTTTCAGGGTTAGTCGCATACCAGACCATTACCGGTGTCCCCTGATTCAGTAATGCGATTACTTCTTTCAGAGAAGCTCCGGTTTTAGTATGCACACCGCTCCGGAATGCGACAGCTGTAGCAGCCATCGGCCTGTTAAACACTCCATAAGAAGAAGAATACTTGGGATTGCCGACAAATTCCCGTTCAGGATTTGCACCATATAATTTTCCATTTACTTCATAAGGGGCAGGGCCTTTCGGGAGTACAGCAACAATCTGTTCCATACTGACATTGACATCATAATAATGCAGAAGCATGTATAAAGCTGCACTTTCGCAGCCTGTCGGCCAGTCAGGATTCTGATTGAATTCCGGAACATTCAGCATTACTTCTTCCGGCGGATAAAGTATTTTCTGTTTCAGCAGACAATAATCAAAAATATTAATTTTCTCATCATGATTGCTGTCTGCTGTACGGAACTGTGTTTCTGTGAAACTCTCTTTTCCGTGCAGATAATTTTTCAGTATCAGAACATCTTCCTGATTCAGTTCACCATCCGCATTCACATCGCCTGAAAGTTCTGCTTCCACAGGGGTCAGAAACAGGCTGCTGAGAATTGGAACCATCAGCAGAAATGCAAGTATTTTCTTTTTCATATTTATCAAATTCCTCCTTTGATAATTATGACGGTTTCAGATACCAAGATATGACAGGATTTCTGATACTATTTTTTCAATCTCACAAAAATTATAAAATCATGCAGATTTTTCCTGTTGTTCCTTGCTGCTTTTCATCATACCCATGAATTGCAGTCCAATGATAATCACACCGCCAATCACAAAAAATACAAAACTAAAAGTTGAAAAACTTAACGGTTCGAGCCCGAGCGGCTTTTTATCCGCATCTGTCAGTGTCGTAGCTCCCATAACCACCGGATAGAGTGAACCAATCATCATGCCGATAATAAAAAACACTGTCGCACTTCTCCATTTTTCGAGAGCTGTCCGGATTAATCTGACAATTGAAACAATGCCGATAATCACACCGATTCCGAAAGTAAACAAAATCGGAACATATTGCAGATTCAAATGCAATGTTTCTTTAATTGCACTGATAATCGGGATATACAGACCGAATACCAGCAACAGCGTAGAACCGGATATCCCCGGCAGAACCATTGCACAGATTGCGATTGCTCCGGCGATAAATACATACAGATATGTACCTGCTCCGGCCTGTTCCAGAGAAACAGTCTGATTTTCCCCGCCTGTCGTAAAATATGTTAATGCAAACACACCGCCTGCACCGAGCAGAATCATAAACATCGTCCAGAGTTTTTGTTTCAGGCATTCCCTTTCCTCGTAGATTACTACCGGAATTGCAAATAAAATAAAGCCGATAAACAGTGAAGAAATCTGATAAATATGCGATTCAAACACAGCAGAAAGGACTAATACAGAAGATAAAAATCCTATTACCCATCCTGCACCGAGTTTGACTAAATATACCAGAGCTTTTTTCTTCGCTTCTAAATTTCCTGTCAGCAGGTCATTCAGCGACCCGATAAAATTATCATAAAATCCCATCAAAAATGCAACTGTTCCGCCCGACACTCCCGGCACACTGTCAGCCAGTGCCATACAGAACCCGTTAAACATTGTTATGAGAAGCTGTTTTACTTTCATGCTATTCTCCTCTCTTGCTTTTCATAATTATAAATTCTGCTGTCATCTGAAGACACTCCAAAGCATAATTGTATAAAATAATCCTGCTCCGGCAAGAAGAAGAAATACCGGAAGTCCGACAGCAATGACGATTATGCTGTACCAGTCCAGCAGAAGATATTTTTCCGGATTTTTTTTACTTTTCCAGATTCTTACTTTACAGATTTTACCTGTATGATAAATTTTATCAATAAACATAATTTCCGCCGGAAAAGAATTATCATATTCTCTGTCATCCATCCAGTAGACAGCATGTGTGCCGACTCCCTCATTCTGGTCAATTCTGAGATATTTTGCTTCTGTGGGCTTTGTCATCAGCAATAAAATCAGGCTGACGATAAAAAACAGAGCCATCAGAAGCAAAAACAACTCGACTAAAGACAGTACACCGAGTATAATCATCATCGGCGAAACCCCAAGAATCAGAAGCAAAAGAATAATTACTGCTGCTCCGATGATAAATTCCATTTATTTCACCTCTGATTCAGATAATAGCTTGCCAGATATAAAGAACCACAGATAACAACTGCCCCGTGAGAACCTTTCGCCCATTTCAGGGCATAAGGCAGAGCCTCTTCTAAATTGCTTTCCGAAGCCATTGCGTGCTGACGGATAAATGCATTTTTAAGTTGTTCCTTCGGCAGGGCATTCGGTGTAAACCCGTCCACACAAAGTACTTTACTCAATACAAGAGATAACTGAAATGCAGCAGCATCGGCATCTTTTGTATTTGTCATACCACAGATGCCAATCCAGTTTTCTATGCCGGATTCGCTGAGTAAATCTGTCAGCACCCCGACACCGTCCGCATTATGTCCGCCATCCAGAATTACAAGCGGATTTGTCTGTAATATCTGGATTCTGGCCGGAACAGAAGTTTCTGCAAGAGCTTTCTGAACGGCTTCTTCTGGAATTTCAAATTTCAGTTTTCTCAGAACATTAATTGTTTCAATAACAGTGACAGCATTTTCTACCTGATGTTCACCGCCCATTTTAGTATGATAACATAAATCATAATAGAAAAAATCATTTCCTGTTAATGCAATATCCCCGTACCGGATATTTTTCCTGTCTGGCTGAACTACCTGACAGTGTTTTTCCAGTGCAGTTTTCCGGAAAATTGTTTCTCCCTTATTTTCAGGAGAAATCACCACAGGACAGCCTTCTTTTATAATTCCGGCTTTCTGGGAAGCAATTTTTTCAATACTATCGCCTAAAATTTCCATATGGTCTTTAGAAACCGAAGTCAGCACGGATACAAGAGGATTCTTAATAATATTTGTCGCATCCAGCAGGCCGCCGATACCTGTTTCCAGAACGACAATATCCACATTCTGCCGGACAAAATACAGAAAAGCGATGACCATTGTCATTTCAAACTGTGAATATCCTGTTCCGGTGACAACTGCCTGCAAACCCTCGCAGATTTCACAAAGTATCTTTTCAGGAATATCCTGACCATTGAACCGGATTCTGTCCTGATAGTGCCGGATATACGGAGAAGTCAGTGTACCTGTCCTGTAACCGGAGCGGATTAAAATATTGGTCAGATATTCTGCCACAGAGCCTTTCCCGTTTGTGCCGGCGATATGAATATATTTTAATTTTTCCTGCGGATTTCCGACCTGTTGCAGCAATCCGGCAATCCGGTCAAGATTTTTGACCGGTTCGCCGCTTTTTGTAAAACTGCTGATAAACTGCATTGCTTTTTCAAATGTCATAATCTTTCCCCTGCATCAGCTGTAGGCTTTTATAGACTGCATAATTTTATCCATTTTATCCTGTGCCTTAGCAAGCTTTGCTTTTTCAGCCTCGATAAGTTTTTCCGGAGCTTTGGATAAAAATCCCTGATTGCTTAATTTATTGCTCAAGAAATCAATATCTTTCTGCACTTTCTGTTTTTCTTTCTCCAGTCTTGCAAGTTCTTTTTCCTTATCGACAAGTTCATTCATCGGAATGAAAATTCTTGCAGCTGCTGTCACTGCTCCGGCGGAATCAGGAATATCAAATTTTTTACCGATTTCAATTTCTGATGCAGATGCTAATTTTTCAAAGAATAATTTTGCTCCGGCGAATAAATCCATATCTTCTGTTTCGATATAGAGTTTTGCTTTAACGGACGGCGGTACATTAAGTTCTGTTCTTGTATTTCTGACAGCCTTGATTGCAGCAATAATTTTTTCAAAAGCTGTTTCTTCTTCAGAGAAATTTAATGTTTCATCATAAACCGGATAATCTGCCAGCATAATCATAGAGCCGTCATTCACAAGTGTCTGCCAGATTTCTTCTGTAATAAACGGCATAAACGGATGCAGCAGTTTCAGCATACCCTGCATTGTCCATACAAGCACAGCCTGTGCCGAGGCTTTGGCTTCTCCTCCGGCCTGAATTCTGGGCTTTGTCAGTTCAATATACCAGTCGCAGAACACATCCCAGATAAAATCATAGAGCTTGGAGCAGGCAACACCGAGTTCAAAAGCTTCAAGATTCTGGTTTACTTCTTTTGCTAACTGATTGAATTTTGAGATAACCCATTTATCTTCCATTGTAAGATTTTCCGGCAGGCCTGTGAATACAAAATCTTCCGGCAGATTCATTATAATAAATCTGGAAGCATTCCAGAGTTTATTGGCAAAATTACGGGCTGCTTTTACTTTATCATCGATATAACGCATGTCATTTCCGGGGGCATTACCAGTAGCCAGCATGAAACGGAGAGCATCTGCACCATATTGTGAAATTACTTCCAGCGGGTCGATACCATTGCCGAGAGATTTTGACATCTTACGCCCCTGTGCATCTCTCACAAGTCCATGAATCAGGACAGTATCAAACGGCACTTCACCCATATTTTCTATTGCTGAGAACATCATTCTGATAACCCAGAAAAAGATAATATCATAACCGGTAACCAATGTATTTGTCGGATAGAAATATTTTAATTCTTCTGTCTGTTCCGGCCAGCCCAAAGTAGAGAAAGGCCACAATGCGGAACTGAACCATGTATCAAGTGTATCAGGGTCTTGTCTCATGGGTTTGCCACATTTCGGGCAGGTACAGGAAGTTTCTTTTGTGACAGTCATTTCTTCACAGTCATCACAGTAAAAAGCCGGAATTTGATGTCCCCACCAGATTTGACGGGAAATACACCAGTCTTTGATATTTTCCAGCCAGTGATAATAAATCTTGTCAAAACGTTCCGGAACAAATTTGGTTTTTCTGTTTTTTACAGCATCAATTGCAGGCTGTGCGAGAGGCTTCATTTTTACAAACCACTGTGTAGAAACTTTTGGTTCGACAGTTGTGCCGCATCTGTAACAAGTACCGACATTATGATTATAATCTTCTGCATTCCGGACGAGCGAGCCTTCTTCCTCGAGGTCGGCAAGAATTTCTTTTCTTGCGTCATATCTGTCCAAGCCTGCATATTTAGGGAAACGGTCTACGATTTTGGCATCATCTGTCATGACATTGATTATTTCAAGATTATGCCGTTTGCCAACTTCAAAGTCATTCGGGTCATGGGCAGGGGTAATTTTTACAACACCTGTACCGAAGTCCATTTCTACATAATCATCAGCAATAACCGGAATTTCTCTGTGAACAATCGGAACGAGCAC
The DNA here is from genome assembly GCA_902796255.1 of uncultured Ruminococcus sp. GTDB lineage: Bacteria > Bacillota > Clostridia > Oscillospirales > Ruminococcaceae > UBA3855. Next base: position 2,878 of record CADBOP010000261.1, on the reverse strand, counting down.
TGTTTTTCCGATTAAATGCTGATAGCGTTCATCGTTCGGGTTCACTGCTACAGCGGTATCGCCCAGTAATGTTTCCGGACGGGTAGTAGCCAGTTCCAGATATTCATCAGAATCTTTAAAATAATACCGCAGATGCCAGAAATGGCCGGCCTGGTCTTCATAGCTTACTTCTGCATCAGATAAAGATGTCAGGCATTTCGGACACCAGTTAATAATTCTTTCGCCTCTGTAAATCAGGCCTTTTTCATAATATTTGACAAATACTTCCTTAACCGCTTTAGAGCAGCCCTCATCCATAGTAAATCTTTCTCTGTCCCAGTCGCAGGAAGAGCCTAATTTTTTAAGCTGTTCGACAATACGGCCGCCGAATTTTTCTTTCCATGCCCATGCACGTTCCATAAATTTTTCACGGCCGATTTCTTCTTTTGTGATACCTTCTTCCCGCATAGCAGCAACAATTTTTGCTTCTGTTGCAATAGCAGCATGGTCTGTACCGGGAAGCCATAATGTACAATAACCGGACATTCTTTTCCAGCGGATTAAAATATCCTGCAAAGTTTCATCCAGAGCATGGCCCATATGCAGCTGACCAGTGATATTCGGGGGCGGGATAACGATAGTATAGGGCTTTTTTTCTTTGTCAATTTCGGCATGGAAGCAGCCTTTCTGCATCCATTCCTGATAGATTCTGTCCTCGTATTCTTCGGGGGCATAAGTTTTGGCTAATTCTTTCATAAACTAAAATACTCCTTTTAAATTTTTTATTTTCCGGACATAAAAAATGCCCTGAAAAACCATTTCAGGGCGAACAAATTTTGTCCGTGTTACCACCTGAATTCAGATAATTAAAAAAAATCACCTGCACTCAAATACCTGATAACGGAAGCAACCGTCAGAAACTAATTTATCATTTCAGCATGACAGTTCATTTCTGAAGCTCCAGAGCTACCTTCAGTGGTTCTGTATATGTCCTTGCACCGGCCGGACACTCTCTGCAATACAGGGAAGCACTTACTCCTCTCTTTCACAGCCTTTGTTTACAATATATTTTATTATAACGCATCACACGGAATTTGTCAAGAGAAAAATCAAATAAATTCTTGACAGTATTTTCAAATCTTGTTATAATAAAATCAGACTATTTCTTTCAGAACGGAGTGTTTCATGAAAATGAAAAAATATAAGACGATATCCATCACTTTGGGAATTATTCTGCTGATTTTTTTTCTTATTATTCTTGTTTATAAAGCGATTCAGGGCAGTGCTCCGCCTGTTGTGCCGCCGCTGCCGCAAACAGACTATGCCACCATAACTGACGGTGAGATACGGCAAGATGTTGTACTTTGCTATCAGCATGGAGAGGAAGAAAAAATGCTGATTAACTTATCTTATCAAAATTCTGAAAACTGGCTCGACATCTATCCGGCACAGCCTTTTGCAGCATATGACATACAGGCCGGAGATTTTGCAGTGATGAATTATCAGGCAGAATATTCTGTCGGCGGTGAAGACGGTCACCATCAGTATATTAAGCAATTAGGGGATTTTCATCAGATTCAGGCAGCAGAGGCTTTATCAAAAAGAAACTTAAAAATTACTTCTGATATCTGGCATACTGTCCGGACGGCAGATTCTTATCCTGTCCGGATTTATCAGAACCGCTATGCAGATTTTATTATGATTCCTGACCAGAAGCAATATAAATTATTTCTGCCTGCCAGTGACAAAGCCTTAAATTTTGATGAATACAGACAAGTTACAAAAGAACTGACCATCGGCGGCGAAACAAAAATGCTCCGAATGTGGGTACTCTGCAAAGCCGGTGTTTCTGATGCTGAAATATGCAGCACTTTGTATCAGGGTACTGCGGAACATCCGGATTTTTTCTTTGTTGGCTATGATTTGCCGTATCCGTTTTCATTTACAGCCAGCGGCATGGAACAGGAAAGCTTATATCATATGCAGAAAATTGTCATTCCCAAAGAAGCTCCGGAAAACAAATCCTGTCATTTTATGGCTCAGGAACTGGAAAATCCGGAAGTATTCACAGCTCTGCCGATAGAAATTCAGCAGGAATTAATCACTACATGGAATCACAAAGACGATGTATTATTATTTGGCGGAAACTATGATGACTCTGCACAGCTGACTTTCAATGACGACAATCAGCTTGCATTAGTCTCCGAAAATACAGAAGCCTCCGGCTATGTGCTGATTTATCTGGAATCCGGCTTTTTTGACAATATCTGTTCCGGAATTGCAGAATAACATCATTGTTGAAAATCCTCTCTTGACAATTGATTTCTGATATAGTATAATAATAACATATTCCGTCACATGCCGGTGCCGGAAAATCTAAGAAAGAAGTGATTTAAAAATGCTGAAGAACAGCGAAAAAAACATGGATAAGATTGTCAATCTCTGTAAAGGCAGGGGCTTTGTCTATGCCGGTTCTGAAATTTACGGCGGTCTTGCCAATACCTGGGATTATGGCCCTCTTGGTGTGGAACTCAAAAATAATATCAAAAACGCATGGAGAAAAAAATTCATTCAGGAATGCCCCTATAATGTCGGCCTTGACAGTGCAATTCTGATGAATCCTGAAACATGGGTTGCTTCTGGTCATCTGGGCGGTTTCTCTGACCCGCTCATGGACTGCAAAGCCTGCAAAACCCGTCACAGAGCAGACAACCTGATTGAAGACTTTGACGGCACAAATCCGGCCGGCTGGACCAATCAGCAGCTGATGGACTATATCCGTGAAAAGCAGATTCCCTGTCCGAAATGCGGCAAGCATGATTTCACAGATATTCGTCAGTTCAATCTGATGTTCAAAACAGTTCAGGGTGTAACAGAAGATTCCAAATCAGAATTATAT
>CADBOP010000260.1 GCA_902796255.1 uncultured Ruminococcus sp. | reverse complement strand
GTCATCGGCGATATGAATTTATTAAAACTTGAAAGCAGGCCTATCCGAAATGGTAGTTTTGAGGTTATGTTCTATCTGGATTTCAGCGGCAATATTCATGATACTACTGTTTGTGCCTTATTGCAGGATTTGTCGGAAAATCTTGAATATTTCAAGTTTTTGGGGAACTTCAGCGAAATATAGCAATTCCCTGAAATCTGTAATTCGTCTGTAAAAATTTGATTTCATTCTGTCATTGTATTTTTCCAATAAATAGTATATAATAAAAAGAAATAAATACTGATTACGATAGGAAGTGAAATAAATGTATTATTGCTGTGCAATTACAAATAAGGGAATCCGGCCGCATAATGAAGATGCACTGCTGATTCATAAAACCGTCCTGACAGATGGTGTGACAGAATGCGAATTATCCAGACCATTTCTGATTGCCGTAGCGGACGGCGTGGCCGGTGAACAGTCCGGAGAAATCGCCTCTTCGGCATGTCTCCACATGCTCAAGCATGTTTCATTTTCCAGCCGTCTGGATATGAAACAGAAATTATCTTCTATTCATGAGGCTCTTGCAGAACTTGGCTCAAAACAGGAAGATACAAAAAATATGCAGACAACGCTGTGTGCTGTGGGAGTTGATGAACATGATATGCTCCATAGTATGAATGTCGGCGATTCCAGATTATACCGCTACCGGAACAAGCAGTTATCACAGTTATCCAGAGACCAGTCCTTTGTACAGGTACTTTACGAAGAAGGTATTATCACAGAAGAAGAGCGGCAGACACATGTAAACAGACATATTATCTTTCCTGTGCTTGGCAATCTGAAAGAACAGCCGGAATTTGATGTCCGTGAACATCATGAAAAAATAGAGTCCGGTGATATTTTATTATTATGCTCTGACGGTCTGTCTGATTATGTCACCAGACAGGAAACAGAAGAAATCCTCGCTATGCCTGTGCCTCTGGTCAGGAGATTACAGCTCTTAACGGAACAGGCTCTGAAAAATAACGGCTCTGACAACATCACTGTGATTGCCCTTGCCCGCATGTCAGAAAAATTTAAAAAGTAAGCAATACAGCCTCTTTCTGAATCCAGAAAGAGGCTTTGCCTATTTCAAAAATATCAGGTCATGTGCATCAGCAGGAGGTTCGGGAAGCGGAATCCAGCCCCGTTCATCTATCAGATTCTGCCAGTCTTCAAGAGCATTTTCCATATCCGGATAATATAAATCATAAGACCCTCGCACAGCCTCCGGCGAAAGATAGAGATAGACAAATACACCCTGATTCCGGATTTCATCAATCACAATTTTATAGGCCATTTCTTTTTCATTGACCGGCTCTGGTGATTTCAGACAGCCCAAAAGCCTGTTATGCTGATTTTTCTGTCTCATTCCTGCTGCTCTGTTTGGTCTGGTTTCATTTCTATTTTCCATAACAAGAAAGTCTCCTGAAATCTGTGAGTCGGACAGGTTCTCGGTACTAAGAACGAAACTGCCTGCTTATGATTGATAATGTGAAATTCTGAAGCATTCGGCAGATATTCGCCGTCAATTGTCCAAGGAACGTCTGTTTCTTCCAGCAGCTCCACTTTGATTTCAGAAGCCCGTAAACAGTAGACTGTCTCATTTTCAGGAAATTCATGAATATCTTTCAGGAATTTCAGCACTCTGCCCAAATCGCTTGGCTTAGCAAGTTTTTTTATCAACGTCACTTCAAAATCACCGTCATCAAAGTAGAAATCATTAATATCCAGAACACTCCCGACAGAAGCAGAATTTGTAATCATACCATAAATAAATTCATCTTCAATCACATGACCATCACAGGTAATCCGCATGGGGTAAGCTCGGATGCTGGCAAGGCTAGTCATCGCATTGAGCATATATGCGGCAGGCCCTAACATATTTTTAATATTCTGCGGTGTACCATATGCAATATCTGTAAACGCTCCGAATGCTGCAATATAGCTGAATCCCCTGTCGTTGACCGTGCCGATATCAATCCTGCGGGGCAGACCGTCCAGAACTGCTTCACAAGCCTCCAGCATATCTCTCGGAATATCCATACTTCTGGCAAAATCATTCACAGAACCGCATGGAATATATCCCACTGGCACATGTTTTTCTGATTTGGATTTTAATAATCCGTCCATTACTTCATGTAATGTTCCATCACCGCCGGAGCAGAAAATATAATCATACAAACCGGAATCAGCCGCAAGTGCAGCGGCTTCTGTTGCATCCTGTGCAGCCTGTGTCGGATGAACAGTCACTTCATAGCCGTGTTTGGTCATTATATCTATAATCTGCCCCAGATACTGGCTGAGTTCTGCTTTTCCTGCCTGTAAATTGCAGATATAATAAATCTTTTTCATTTTGAATCATACTTCTCCTTTAAGATATGTTTTTTGATTTGAAATCCGGCAAATGCCAGTACCGCACTGATACAGGCGATAGCAATACACACACCGTAGCGGCCGTCATAGAGGCTGTCACCAACCAAGACCGAAGCCATCAGAGCAGGAAATCTTGCGATTGTGGATAACAGCAGAAACTGCCTGCACTTAATTTTTGTCAATGCTACAATATATGTCAGTAAATCCTTTGGAATACCAGGAATCAGAAATAAGACAAATACCCAAAATTCCAGTTTGTCTTCATCTTCCAGCACAGAAAATTTTTTAAATTTTTCTTCTGATACAAATAAATTTACTAAAGGTCTGCCAAATTTTCTTACCAGTGTATAAACCAGAAGCGTTCCCAGAACTGCCCCTGTTACGGTCAGTATTGTACCAAGCCACCCGCCGAACAGAAAACCGCCTGTAATTTCCAGAGGGCCGCCGGGGATAAAAGCAACGATAATCTGAAGAGACATCATGAGAACAAATACCAGTGGTGCAAACACTCCCGCCTGTTCAATAAACAAGGCAAGCTCTTCCCTGCCCTGATCCGTACTGAGTGTTTTACAAAACGGAATCAGCCAGCGGACAGAGAGAAATAAAATTACCAAGACAAAAATAACAATAAAACTGATTTTCAGAATTTTTTTTACCTTTTCCTGTATCATAGACACCCCTTCTTTTGATAGTATTATATCACAAAATCAGGAAAAAATCAACAGAAACAGGGCTTTCTGAATCTGAAAATTATGTGAAAAAAATTTTTTAATTTTT
>CADBOP010000259.1 GCA_902796255.1 uncultured Ruminococcus sp. | reverse complement strand
GGCATCACATTTCGGGCAGATTTTACAGCCACGAATGCTGTTAAGTTCTTTTCTCATCTGCATGATTCTTTTTCTTCTGGTATCCACATCATCACAGAGCACTTTCAGAACAGCAGGGTCTTCATCAGGATTTTTGTAGTATTTCTTGCCAATATCGGCAAATACTTCTACAATACGTTCTTCCTCGTAAAGAATTTTTCGCTTGAGGTTATTGACTTCGGCTGCATTTTTAGCATTTTCACTCACGCCACGTGTCGCAGTATTGAATACGCCGCCGATAGTATCGAAAATATTAGGCATAATGCTCACTCCTAAATTAGAATTTCAGAATTTCCTGATAGACAGGATTGCGATTACTTATATTTTATCATAAATCACAATAGTTGTCAAGAGATTTCAAGAAATTTTTATGCTTCATACAAGGGGAAAAACTGTTTATTCCTCCACAGGTTCAAAACGAATGCGAATTTTCGGCATTTTTTCCAGAACGGTATAAGTATTGAACAAATCAGAGCTGTCATTTTCACCGGAAGCCGGAGGGGCAAAGAGTTTCAGCGTAAAATCAGCAGGACTTTCCAGCGGTTTTTCGTAGAATGCGGACATCAGGTCAATACATTTTGCTTTCGGGGATTTATAGAACCATCTGCCATTGAGTTCCATAATATAATTATTTTCATCTTCAAAATAGATTTCGCAGAATACGGGATTTTTATCAAAATGCAGAGGAATGGCGATACCGTCAGCATCTTCGGAATTTCCCCAGCGAAGCCGGACGGGAAGCTGAACTTCGTCACCCTGTGTCATTTCCGGCAGGAATCTTTTAGTATGAATCAGATTTTTATATGTCTGCAAGACAGGCTGTGCAATGCCGACATCCGGATTATTGGGGTCTTCGATTTCGAGGCCGAGTCTGCCTCTGTCACGGAATTGATAGAATGTAAAGGCTTTGAACCAGTCGGCATTGTCTTCATCGAGAATATCGCAGAATTCCTGTACCATAGAGGCCTGGTCATACGCACCGGTGACATCACCGTCAGCGTTGAATTCTGACATAATCATGGGTTTGGCCTGACCGTGGTTGAGTTCTTTAAAGCGTTCAAAGCTTGCTTTTGTCATTTCATAGATATCCAGCACTTTGCTTCTGCTGTGGGAGTTGCCGCCGTGTTCGGCGATATCGTAAGGCCAGCCCCAGTGCAGAGCCATATATTTATCAACTGACCAGATATCAGCAGCCAGAAGGGTCTGGGCGAATTCTTCTTCTTTTTCGATTTTTCCGGTTTCCGGATTTTCGACACCGCCGATGCAGATAATTGTCTGCACATTGGGGGCTTGTTTTTTGATAATTCCGGAAGCTCTGACAAAGAAATCTGCTACTTCCTGATAGCTTGCACGCTTATTGAAACTGAACCAGTTCCCTGTGGCTTCGTGGTTGATACGCAGGAACACACGGCCGAATGTTCTTAAATCTTTTCCGATGGCGGTCAGGTGTGCATCGGAAACATGGGGGTCAATGGTAAGGGTGAGAGTGACATCTTGTCCATGGGCACGGATTTCACGCATATATGTGAAAGGCTCGTCATCGAGAGTACCATTCAGGCCGCCTTTATAAGTAAAATAATCATCATAGGGGAAATCCCAAGCAAATTTTACATCCGGACTGGCATGTACGACACTTGCCCTGCCGGGAAAGCCTTTATCGAGGGGGTAATAACAGTACATCAGGCTGATGCTTCTGTGCGGCCGGCCGAGGGTATGCAGGATATAATCCTGATTGACATATTCGCCACGTTCGCTTCCGTCTCCGAGGTCGACAGCACAGGGAGCTGCACCCATATGCAGATGATATAATTTTTCCATAGTATTTTTTCCTTATCTGTAAATATTTCAGCGATACTGATTAGTAATATTATACAGGATTTTTAATAAACTTGTCAATAGTTTTCAGAAATAAATTTTCACCACATAAACTCCTGTTCCGGAGCTTTTTTCATAAAAATTTCTGATTCCGGCTTTATTTTTTCTTCCGGCTGTTTTTTTGTATTTTCATATTTCTGCATTATCTGATAAATATACTGATAGAAGTCAAATACATCAGCAAGTGTTTTCTGGATTTCGGGCAGGATTTCCGGACTGCATATTATTTTTTTGTCCGTCACATGTTTTTCAGCGAGAAGGTTTTTCTTTTTAAAATAGGATATTAAATTTATATTATCGCAGGGCTTAGGTTTTTTATATTCCTCTCCAGTCAGAAGAATCTGTTTTTTCTCCAGTTTGCTGTGCAGATGCAGAATTTCTTCGGGGGCGTCTGCAATCTGTTTCCGGAAAAATTCCATAAATCTGGGTTCTGGTGCGGATAAACGGAATCCGAATGCAGCTCCTTCCGGAGAAATTTCAAAAAACAGAGTTGGAGTTTTATTCCAGTACACAGCCTCGTGGCGGATATAAATCCAGAAGGTATCACGATAATGCAGGTATGGCGGAAAATTTGCATCTTTATAGATTCTGGCTGTTTTGTGCATCATTCCATATTCTGCATAAGGCTGATATAGAATTTCGCTTAAAGCTTTCAGAGGTTCATAGACAGCATGGAGATATACTTCTTTATGTGCCTCGAACCATGTTTTCTCGTTATTGGCTCGGATTTCTGTAAGAAAATCCAGCATTGTTTCTGTAAGATACCGCATATTTATTTTCCTTTCTTTTTGTAAATATAATTTTAATTAATCAATCATCATATATTCTGTGCAGAACAATATACACAAGTTGTTATTTTTTGTGAATTACACCAAAAACGATTACAATTTATTGACATACTTCACAAGAGTGTAGTATAATATGGATAATTTCAAAGGAGGTTTTTTATGAAAACAAAAAAACAGCTTCAAATTTTGGGAATGCTTGCTGCCGGAGCAGCTTCCTGCATGTTGTTTTCCGGTGTTTCTGCTCTGGCAGCAGAAACTAATTATCATCGTGCTTCTGATTATATTAAATACGACAGTTCCGGAAATCCGCAGTGTGTTATCAATGACCGTGTTCAGACAGGACGATTTGTGATAGAACCGAACTATTCACTTGGGGATATTGCAAGAGACGGTATCATAAATGCAACAGATGCCTCCAGCATTCTGGCGGCTGCTGCAAAAGCCGGCACGGGGGACAGTGCTTCAAGGGCACTGGTTGACATGGTGGACACATGCAACAGTGAAGAAATCGCTCTTTTGTTTGCGGATGTCAATAACGACAAACAGATTAATGCTGTAGATGCGGCAGAAATTATGAGCTATGCTGCTGAATTTGGTTCGGGGGAAAATATTCTTCCGCTGGGGTCTACCTATTATTATGCTGACGAAAACGGCATACTGCAAAAAGGTTTTATTCAGGACGGTACTTCACTGTATTATGCAGATGAAAATTATGAACTGACAATAGGCTGGCTGACAGTTGGAGGAAAGCAGTATTATTTCTCTTCTGAAGGCATATGTACACCGGAAAGCTGGCTGAAAGTAGAAAACAATACTTATTATGTCCTGAAAGACGGTTCTGTTGCTGTTGGTCAGCAGACAATTGATGGTAAAATATATAATTTCGATTCTCAAACCGGCGTTCTGTTATCACAGAGTGAAGAGCCTGTACAGACAACACAGCCGCCGCAGACAACTTCACAGCCGGAAGAAACTACTACCGAAGCTGTACAGACTACTGCTGAACCGGAAACAACACAGCCGCCACAGACGACTTCACAGCCGACTGTTACTGAAACTGTACAGACCACTACACAGCCTGTAATGACTGTTCAGACTGGCTGGTTTACTGAAAACGGAAAAACTTATTATCTGAATGAATCCGGTCAGAAATCTAAAGGCTGGCTCATGGTTGGGGATAATATTTATTATATGGACCCTGTAACAGGTGAGGCACTTTCCGGCTGGCAGGAACTTTCTGAAAAATCATTTACAATTTCCCTTCCGGAAGGCTGGAAACCGGATTATGATACCATTGACAGCTGGACAGAAGAAGACTGGCAGAAATATTATGTTTATATGGGCTGGAGTGCTGACGGCGAACCTACAGAAGAAACAGCCAATGTCAAGAAATTCTATTACTTCTCTCCGGAGAATTTTACTATGCAGACAGGCTGGCTCACACTTCCTGAGGGCAAGTATTATCTCGATGAAGATGGCACTCGTCACACCGGTTCACTTGAATATAACGGCAATTACTACGGCTTTGATGAAAACG
>CADBOP010000258.1 GCA_902796255.1 uncultured Ruminococcus sp. | reverse complement strand
TTTCTGACAATTTTTTTGATTTCTCCTTCGGTTACCTGCTTACCTGTTTTTTGTACTGTAATGTTTTTAATATGGCAGTTTTCTCCGGTAAGGCCTATATAAGAAGATTTTGAATTGTCCGGCAAGGCCATAATGACAGTTACTGTGTATGACGGACTTGTCATCTGAACAGAAAGATGGTCTTCAAACCTTCCTGCTGTGATTTCATAAGTCTGAGCATTTTCAGAATCTTGTACAGCATTTTTATTTTTGGTTACATGTACTTCCATATTTCTGGCACTGGTGGAAACATAATGCCCGTCAAACCAGATTTCACCGTATTCTATATAGTGATAGGCTTCTATAGCTTTGGCATTATCATGAGTATGTCTGTCGTAAGCATCAAATAGTATCAGCGAAGGTGCTGAAAAACCACCGGCCGGCACATCAGAACGGATACAGGAAAAACGGATTTTTGTGATTTCCTGAATGACAGGGATTCCTGTGGAAACCGTTTCTCTGTATTTGCCACAGTCTAAATTTTCTTCTGTCTGTATCGAAATCGCATTTTCTTTTTCTGCATGTTCTTCATCCATCAGCTGAATCATAATATCAGAAAAGACAGGGTCAAACTGTAATCCTGACTGTTTGATAAATTCTTCACGCACAACCTGATAAGAAAGCGGAGCACGGGTATTTTTTCCGGATATCATTGTGTCATAAGCATCTGCAACAGATATGATTCTGGAAATTTCCGGAATTTGTTTCCCCTTGAGGCCTTCGGGATAGCCTGTTCCGTCATACCGCTCACGGCTGTAATGAGCCCCTTGGCTCAGATAGGGATATTCTGTAATACTGGATAAAATTTCTGCACTCAGTACAGGTTTGAGCTGTTTTTGCCGGAGCTCCTCTTCTGTGAAGCCTTCTGTTTTTTGTATCACAGAATCCGGAATTCCCATCATTCCGACATCATGAAGCAGAGCAGCATAATAGACTTCGTCACATTCTTCTTTCTTTTTTCCGGCAGCATCTGCAATTTTTCTGGCAAGTTGTGCTACTCTTACAGAGTGCCCTTCTGAAAATTTGTCTCTTTTTTCGATTGCTGCTACGAATGCGGTAACTGTCTGGTCGAAAAGGCGTTTGGTGCTTCTTTGTTCTTTCTGAAGATTTTCTACTTCTATTTCGTGTGCCCGCACTACTTCTGCATTAATATCCAGATATGAGAAAATATAAAGAAAAATAGATACCAGTACCATTGCCATATTGACAATAGATATGCCATAAGTGAAGATTTGTATAATGCCTACTATAATCGGCACAAAAATATATAATACAAGAGAAAGATAAATCAGCCGGCTGAAAATGCCTTTATACTGCCGGATGACAGTATACTGAATCACCGGAAAAACAACAGGTACAAGATAGCAGATTAAAAACCCCGGCCCTCTGTGATATTGACTTTGGTCATCAATCCAGTAATACAGTCCGGTAAACTGTGAAATAATAACCATTCCCATGCCGACAACTGCACCAATATTCACTGCTTTTAATCTTTTAGGGATTTTCTGCATTTTTCCTTCAGTCAGAAATAAATCTGTCAGATAAAGATTAAAGCCAAGTATAATGGCAGAGGTAAGAAAAAATACCATAAAATTAGAAAGCCGTATCATGATATATCCGGTTTGTGTAACATCGCCCTTGTAGATATATGCCAGACGGTCAAATGCGAGGAGAAGAGCAGCAAACAGTTCCATTAAAATCAATATCCATTTTCTTTTTTTAGAAAGAAAACGTGTTATCAGCAGCAAAAATGCCATCATTGCACAAATGGTACAGAGAATTAACATGATATTCAGCTGGTGTTCTTTTATAAATTCAAACATGATTTGAAAAAAACTCCTTTCATTTGCTTATGACTTTTCCTCATCCGGATTCAGCCTTGAAAGTTTTTCTTTATAGGCTTCATAGTTTTTTAAAAGTATTTCTATATTTTCATCAATATAATTTATATCCTGCTGATTTCCGGCATTTTCAAGCTTTTCAGCAAGTTCAGCCAGAGCAGACGCACCGATAATCTTTGCAGAAATTTTTAAAGCATGTATCTTTATAGTAAGCATTCTGATATTCTGACTGTCATATGCGTTCCGGATAATTTTGGCATTTCCCTCTATTGTATCGAAAAATAATTTCAGCGAGAAAATAAAACTTGAAATTCCGCCGGAATTTTTAATGCCTTCTGATACTGTAATTTCCGGCATGTTCTGAATCCACAGCATGTTTTCAGGAAATTCTGTCAGTTCCGGCCTTTTTTCTTCTTTGGATAGTTTTTCCATCATAGAATCAGGAATATGCTGCATAATGGTTTTTTCCAGAATTTCACCATCAACAGGCTTGGACAAATAGCCGTTAAAGCCCTTTTTCAGATAAAATTCTTCTCCCTCTGCGGTACTTGCAGTAAGGGCATATACCGGAAGTTCCTGATTGAATTCACGGATTTTTCTTATCGTTTCTATTCCGTCCATGCCGGGCATAATAATATCCAGAAGTACAATATCAAAATGATTGTCCCTGATTTTATTCAGTGCGTCTTTGCCATTGGTAGAAGTCGTAACAAATACTCTCGTTGCTTTAAGAAGACCTTTGATTACATTAAGATTCATGGAATTGTCGTCCACTACAAGTACATCGACATCCGGAGCAATAAACTGCGGAATATAAGGGCCTTTTCCCATATATTCATCACGCTCTGAAAAAATACCCAGAGGCGTGGCATCTATAATTTTCTGGGGTACAGTCAGAATAAATTCACTGCCTTCTTGATAGACACTCTCACACCAGAGTTTTCCATCCATCAGTTCTGCAAATTTTCTTGAAATATCAAGCCCCAGACCTGTGCCCTGTATGTTGCTGTTCAGTTCCTCATCCAGCCGTTCATAAGCAGTAAAGAGTTTATTCATATCTTCTTCTTTGATGCCGATTCCGGTATCTTTGACAGAAAAGCGGACAAGTGCAGTATCACCGTCCCGTTCCTGCATAGATACGCTGAGAATAAAACCGCCTGTCATTGTATATTTAACAGCGTTTGTCAGAAAGTTCAGGATAATCTGCTTGATTTTTCCGGCATCGCCATACATACGGCGGGGGAGTATCTCATCCACAACAACATCAAAGATAAGTTCTTTTTCGGCACTTCTTGCATGTATCATGGACACGACAGAACGCAGCATATCCTGTATGTCATATTCCTGTTCCACAAGATGCATTTTTCCGGATTCGATTTTTGAAATATCCAGCAGGTCATTAATTAACCCCAGAAGCGATTCTGAAGCATTTCGTATATCAAAGGCATAGTTCATGATTGACATGAAATATCCCTGAGGAACACCAGTGGCATCTTCCCGCATTGTCATTTCATTCATACCCATAATGGTATTGATAGGGGTACGGATTTCGTGTGAAATATTGGCAAGAAATCTGGACTTTGCAGAATTTGCACGTTCTGCTTCTTCCTTTGCCTGACGGATTTCAGCATATTGTCTTGCAATGATAGTCGTATGCATGAATCTCCATACAATCAGCCCTGTCAGAAGTGCAAGAAAGACTAAAAGCATGACTCTGATAATCAGCAGTTCATATAACTGTGCTTTTTTGGTAATCTGAAATGTCTCATCCTGTAAAATATCTCCTGATTTTTTATCAATTACTTGCAAATGCAGGATATAATTTCCATAGGGAAGATTGGTATATTCCAGAGAAGAAAGCTTGCTTCGGGGTACTGTGATACCCTCATCCGGCCCGCCTTCCAGATATAGTCTGACTGTAGGATTCAGCATTGTATAATCCATAACAGAAGCCGTAAACTGTACACGCCCATGAGAAGCCGGTATCTGGAATACTCCGGAAGCATCCGGATAAATTCTTTCTTCATCACAATAAACAGATTTTACGTTCATCAGGAGATGTTCATTTTTTTCATAATAATGATTAATATTGACTTGAATAATGCCGTTTCTGCCGGGAATGTAGAGATTTCCGGCATCGTCTTTTGCACTGTAAGAATTTGATGTAATAGCAAACGGAAGACCGTTTTCCAGTGTATACAGCTCATAATCTGTAATAGCATCTTGCAGCATCTCATCAGCATTTACAGTATAGATACCATAGGAAGATAAAATCCATGCATTGTCATTATTATCAAAATAAATGTCATAATTATTATTATACGGGAAAGAAGTAACCGGTTTGATTTTTCCGTCTTTCATGAATTCGATAGAATTAGAAGTTACAATCCATAATACATTTCTTTTTTCATCCGGTATAATTCGCATCACTACTTCACTTGTCAGGCCATCGTCTCTGCCAAGTCTTTTGATTTTCTCTTTGGTTATCCAGTATATGCCGTCACCATCAGAACCAGCCATAAAACTGCCGTCTTCCAGTTCAGTGACCGTCAGAAAAACAGTGTTGCTGATACCGTCTTCTTTTCCGGCAGTATATGTTATTTTACCGTTTTCAATGACGGCAAGGCCGCCGTTAGTGCCGACATAGACAGAGCCGTTCTCAGAGACAGAAACATATCTGACCTGATTATCCGGCAACCCGTTTTCAGTTGTATAGGACTGAATCGTTCCGTTTTTGGAAAAGCAGATAAGCCCCATATCATTTGTATAAGAAGCAAGCCACAAATTGCCGTCATTATCTTCTGTGATACAACGGATTTTTGCTGTTCCGATATATTTTGTCAGGGCATTTTCAAAGCTTTTTCCATTTTTTCCTATAATACGCAGACCGTTGTCTGTACCGATATACAGATTATCGCCTGAAAGATATGCTGCATTTGCCACTTCTCCTGCCAGACCTGCCTGTTGAGTAACATCCATAAAATTGTTCGTCACAATTTTCAGAACACCTTGTGTGGAAGAAGCAAGCCATATATTCCCTTGATAATCAGAAGTCGTCATTTCAATTCCGCTGTTTACAGGCAGATTGTTCAGAAGATGAAAACTGTGCTTTTCATCTAAATATCCGACTTCATTGACAGAAGATATCCAGATTTGTCCGCAGTCATAACTTATCCAATGAATACTGCCGTTCAGTTCCGGAACAGAAATACGTTCCATCTGGTCTGCTTTGTCGCCAAATTTTCCGTAATAGATATTGCCGTCTTCTGTGCCGATATAGATATTTCCTGCCTGAACTGGGTCTGCCATGATTGTGGTTATTTTTTCCATTCTCAGTTCTTCGCTTTCATAGATTTCAGTAATCTCACAGTCATCTATTGCAAAAACAGTTCCGGAAGCAGTCTGGCCGTAGACTCTTCCAGAGATATCTGTATCCAGTTTTAATATCCGTTCTTCTAAGGAAGTATTGTCAGAAATGGAATGCACTTTCAGATTCTGGTCAGCATAACAGATACCTGCTGTTGTGCCGATGAATATATTTCCGTTCTTGTCTTCTGCAAAAATACGAATCGAAGAAGAAGGCAGCCCGTCTTTATAAGTCAGCCGGATGATTTCATTATTGTCAATAACAGCAACACCGTTATCATTCGTCCCGACCCAGATTCTTCCCTGACTGTCTTCAAAAAATCCTCTGGCACTTGTCAGCCCTTGGGAAGTATCCATTCTTTCAAATGTTGAGCCGTCATAGCAGATAACACCACTGTAACCGCCAATCCATACATGACCATCACTTGCTCCCAAAAGGAACATCGCATCAGAAGTCGGCAGACCGTTAGAAGCATCATAGAGTTTCGGTGTATAGCCTACATTGCCGATTTGTCCTGTAACGGCATACCCGCCGCCATATGTGGAGACTTCCTGTTCAGCATTCTCATTTTTCAATCCGTAATCCGCAGCGGAAGCTGTAAAATTGATACTGATTTGAAGAAAACAAAGCATAAAAGCAATTAAAAATACTGTTATATATTTATTTTTCTTACTTTTCATATTCACAGCTCACCTTTCATGTATTCTGATGATATTTTTTCAGGACGGCTTTTACTTCCGGAAGTGCTTCCATAAATACTTCTACACATTTGGGGTCAAACTGTGTGCCAGCCCCTTCCTGTATAATGGCCAGTGCCTTTTCAAGAGGAAAAGCAGGTTTATAAACTCGTGGTGAGGCAAGTGCATCAAATACATCTGCCACAGCCATAATACGGGCCGCAAGAGGAATAACCTCACCGTGCAGACCTTCCGGATATCCTTTTCCGTCCCATCTTTCGTGATGATAAGCTGCCATATTCCTTGCTTCTTTCAGGTAGTTTTCGCCTTCTACGGTACTGATTGCCTTTTCCATAATTTTCCGTCCGGAAATCGTATGGGTTTTAATAATTTCGTATTCTTCATCTGTAAGTTTTCCGGGTTTGTTCAGAACATTGTCAGGGATATTGATTTTACCGACATCATGCAGCGGGGCACTGCGTACCACATCGGACATAAATTTAGGCGTGATTTTTTCAGCATAATAGCCTTTTCTTTTCAGGCCTTCCACGATAATTTTTACATATGCTGCTGTTTTCTGGATATGTGCCCCAGTGTCAGAATCTCTGTTTTCCACTAAGTCAGCCATTGTGATAATCAGGCCGTCCTGCATTTTAGCTGTGTTTTCGGCAAGCCGGCGGATACTCCGCATCTGTTCTGTCTGGTTGGATGCCATGTCACAGATGGCATGATATAATTTTTCCACCTCGTCTCCTGTATGAATGTCTATGTCTCTTAATTTTCTGACAGCTTCGTCAAGCTTTTCCTGTTCTGTACCGGCATTGGTAAAATCTGCTACTCCTGCTACAATGTTATTAATCGGATAAATCATATAAATTCCGGCAACCCATAATGCATAGGCCAGTACCAGTATAAAAAATCCTGATAATATAAGTGCGATTCGCATCATAAAACTGCCCATGTAATCTGCCATATATGTCAGAGATACATCTGTTGCTGCATAAGCAACACAGTTTCCGGAAGAATCTTTTATCGGATAATAGGCCGTGACAACCCAGCCGGTAATATCATCACTTTCTATAGTGGGAATTTCTTCCCCTTCCAGTAAGGCCGGAAGATAAGGCAGAAAGGCATCTTCAAATTCAATTTTTTCGCCGTGCTGATATGGCGGTGTGTCTTCTGTTGCAAGGTCAAATGCAACATAACAGCCATCTTTTCTTATCTGAATGACATAAAGATATTTTACTCCGGAGGCAGTATCCCGTATTTTGTAAAGCATATTCTCTGTTTCAGTATACCCTTCTGTTTCCGTTCCGTAGCGGATATAATCATCAATTTTATCCGGATTGATGATTTCTGCTGCAAACTTTGCTGCATTTATTGCAGTTTGTGTTTTTTCCTGCTTGGCATTTTCAAAATACAGCCGTACACTTGCAACGCCCATTATAAGTGTAAGTGTGAGGCCAACAACAAAAAACATGGAAGTCAGTCGCCGCTTTAAAGAGAAACGAATATCTTTGCTTAAAGAGTTCATGTTTTTTATTTCTTCGGCTGACAGTGGCCGCTGTCGCCATCCGCTGTTTTTGATATTGGTTTGCAGCTTTGAAGGAATAAAATGCAGGATTGCACTTGCTGCACCGGAACAGATGCCTTTATCAAAAATATTCAACAGAATTGTGATTCCTAAAAATATCAAAAATTTTGGCAGTGATTCGGTTACTTTCACGGTATCCATTAATGCTTGGACAGAGGCATTTCCTGCTTCTTTCCAAACTTCCCAGTGAATACATGCACTGATTCCGCCGCTGATAAGACCAGACATCATGATAAAAGAAACTACATTCTTGGCAGAGCGGAAGTTCTTTTTTCTTACAAACCATGCTGTATAGATTGCTATTATGGCATTGACAATGCCGAAATAAATCGCTTTATGGTCAAATAAACTGCAAAGTGCATTTGTTGTAATTGCTGTCATAATACCGGGGAACAGACCGCCCATTGCCGCAGTTACAATTGTACCTATCGTGTCCAGATAGATTGGCAGTCCTGCCCGATAAGAAATAAAAGCCATTAAAACATTGATAATAATTCCTATCATAACAGACTCCGCTCGGTGTCTGCTGTTTTTATCTGATTTATATGAATTGATATGCATTTTTTCCCCTCCTAATATTGCATATTTTTTCAGAATTTTAACGCTTTCATGTATATACTATTCATTTCAGTCTTGAAGATATCTGACAATCTCGGTATAATCCAGCCATTCTCTTGCAGGTTCTCCTTGGGAGATTCTTTTTTCTTCTGCAAGTATCCGGAGAACTTTCTCCAGCAGGCCAGTACCGGTTTCGTCAGGAGTTTTCCATAAATCATAATAATGCCGTACATTCCGCCATTTGGGATATTCCGGAGGAAGCGAATGCCAGGAACAACGAGTATCCATTACATAAAGAATGGCACAGAAAATATCATATAAATCATAATTTCTCTGCCTTCTTGGCGGTGCAGTTGCATCTTCTAATATTTTTCTGATTTTATCAAATTGAGCTTTTGTAATGTCGCTTGAATAGGGTCGTGCCATTTTCTTTTTCCTTTTTTATTATGATACTTTTCTTTTCAGAATAAGTCCATAATTTATTATAGCAGAAATGAATTAAAATTGCAAGAAAAAGCTAACTTTTTTATATTAATATTTATATATTTTTTTAGACTGCACTACAGGTTACAGAAAATATTTATTGTATTTTCTGTAAAATTTGAAATTCAAATCAGATAATAAAAAATCCTATGCCCTTGAGCATAGGATTTTAATAAGCAATCTGTATGCGGGTAACAGGAGTTGAACCTGCATGGATTACTCCGCCAGAACCTAAATCTGGTGCGTCTGCCAATTCCGCCATACCCGCATAGCTGTCAATTAAAATTTCTCTGGCACAGCAGGAAATCTAATATATTATAGCATGTTTTTTTAAAACTGTCAAGCGGTTTTGAAAAAAATTACAGCTCAAACTGCCCGTTGCCAATAAATTCGCATACCAGAGAATCCGGTGTGATAGCCTCCGGTGCGATTTCCTTTGCCTGCTCAAGAAAATCCAGCATATCTGTTATAAGTGGTTCATCTGTCATATTCCGGAACGCTTCCAGAAGAAATGTACGATAAGCACAAATTTCATACGGCATAAATGTATCAACATCATAATCAGAACGATATTTATAAGGCATGATATATTTATTCTCGCCTTCTTCTACACTGTGAAACATCATCAGCGTGTCATGAAAAGAACGCTTCCGGAACAGCATATCCCGCACTAACCGCCGCATCAGCCGGATTTTGGCAGGATGCAGCAGTACACCGTCCTTGGAAATTCTTGTTCTGACACTGACATAAATCTTCGCTGTATGGGAATCTTTAAAGCCGATAATATCCGGATTCAGGCTGTGAATGCCTTCTAAAATAACCAGCTCACCGGGTTTTCTGTGCAGAATTTTTCCGCTGTTGATTCTGACAGAATTTTTAAAATCATAAATCGGAAGTTCCACCGGACGGCAGTGGTAAATCTCTTTGAGCTGTTCTGTTAAAAACGGGCTGTCTACACGTTTCGGAGATTCCAAATCCAGCTTGCCGACAGCAAACAGTTCTTTTTCCTGTTCTGTCAGAGGGCTGAAATAATTATCCAGTGAAAGTGTATGGGTTTCGATGCCCTGTTCATCAAGAATTTTTTCAATCATAAGGGCAGAAGTAGTCTTTCCTGAGCCGGAAGGCCCTGAAAGCAGGATAATTGGTTTTTCATCACGATGCAGTGCAATATCAACTGCAATTTTTTTCAGGTTTTCAAGATAATCGGCATTGGATTTCCGAATAAATTCAGCAGTATTTTCAGTGACCCTTGTATTGATAGTCTGCAAATTAATAGACATGAAAATGCCTCCTTGTAGAAATGGTTATTGTTATTATAACATATTTTGGCTTAAAAGTCAATGTTTTTTGTCGAAAACATAGATTTTTTCTGAATGCTTTACAAGAATTAAAAAATATGCTATGATGTTAAAGTAAGAGAAAGGAAGATGAGAATAGTATTTTGAAATCTGAAAAATTAACTCATACCGGTACAGTCGCACTGCTGGCACTGGTATGCTGTATTTTATGGGGCAGTGCATTTTCAGGTGTCAAGCTTGGGTATGCAGAGATGCAGGTAAATTCTGCGGACTGGGCTTCACAGATGGTATTTGCCGGTATACGGTTTTTTATTGCTGGTGTGATGGCTTTGGTAACAGGCAGTATCAGTGAGAAACAAATATTGATTCCCAAGCGGGAAAGTATTCCCAGAATCGGAGTTATCAGCCTGTTTCAGACAATTCTGCAATATTTTTTTTATTACATCGGGCTGGCACATACGACAGGAACAAAAGCGGCCATTCTGGTAGCAGCAAATGTCTTTGCAGCTATTTTTATTTCTGCTGCATTCGGACAGGAAAAACTGACCGTCAGAAAGCTGGTTGGCTGTGTGATTGGTTTTTCCGGAATTGTACTGATTAATTTTACCGGACTGGATTTGAAATTTCATCTGCTCGGAGACGGGTTTATTCTGCTCTGTACGATTGCAAGCGGATTTTCCAGTGTGTTCATGAAGCATTATACAGGGAAATATCATGAAAATCCGGTATTGTTCAGCGGTTGGCAGTTTGCCTTTGGCGGGGCGGTAATGTGGCTGTTCGGAGCGGTCTGCGGGGGTGGTCTGCATATGACAGCGAAAGCATGGGGGATATTGCTTTATTTATCTTTTGTTTCGGCGGCGGCCTATTCGCTGTGGGCAGTGTTATTGAAATATAATCCTGTCTCAAAAGTGACAGTTTTCGGCTTTCTGAATCCGCTATGCGGTGTGATTATCTCCGGTATTGTCCTGCATGAATCAGGAGTTTTCACATGGCAGGGCATGACGGCTCTGCTGCTGGTATGTCTGGGGATTCTGACTGTTAATTCTGAAAAGAAAAAGAAAGAAGTGACCTTGCATGAAATATAAAAAAATTTTATTTTTAATTTTGTTTTCTGTTCTGTGTACTGGCTGTCAGGCAGAAACGGAACAGGATACCGCTCTGCCGGATTTGGACAGTATCATACAGCAGGAAAATGCTTCTGATACGCTTCCGGAAACCGAGACAGAAACAGAAAAATTTTCAGAAAATATTTATTATCTGACAAGCCATCAGACGGAATCTTCTGGCAATCTGACGGAATTTAAAGCCCATATCGAAACAGACGGCTTTGTCTGGAACGAATGCGAAATTTCTGCAATTCCTGATGATGCGAATATTTTAATTTATTATGCCCCTCAGGAGGACTGCACAGCGGAAGAATACCAGATTCTGAAAGACTATACGGACAGGGGCGGGGATATTATGCTTTTTCTCCCTGCTTCTGAAAGTGAGGTCAGATATAAATTTTTAAATCGTCTTCTGGAAACGTTCAGTATGCAGATAGATTATGATAAAGTTACCATACCGGAACAGAATTTTGATATGATTGCCCTGCAAATCATCGGTATGCCGGAACGCATGACCGCCTATACAGAATCTATGATGAGTGACCCTGTATATATGCGTAATTTTCGTAGCTTTCATATGCTCGGAAATTATGCGACAGATGAATTGTTTGTTGATGCTATGCTGCAAACACCGTCCAATGTTATCGGCGAACCCTGCGGCGGAACAGAAGATGACCCGTTGACTTATGAAAATGAAAAATTAAATGTACTGCTCTATTCCCGTGATACTGTCCGGAATAATGCCTGTATGGTTGTCTGCGGAGCAGGGGAATTCCTGCTGAATGAAAATTTTGATTCTGATATGTCTCAGGGAGCACAAAACTGGATTTACAGTTCTCTGAACTGGTTTATGAGCTATAATAATTTCTGATATTATTATAAAAGGGGATTTTCGTGAAAAGAAAAAAGAAGAAACAGCCTGTTCCTCATGTACTGAAAGTTTATAAAGTATTTAAAAATCATCCGTTTACATTGGAGGAACTTTTAAAATTCGGTTCAACCCAGCATTTCAGTGATGACCGTCAAAAACGCCGGAATGTCGCTCTTAACCGCCTGCTTGATAAGGATGATTATCTTGTCTGTATCATGTCCGTTGACCACGGCCATCCGGACGGTTTGGAACTGCACTGCATTACTCACAGCGGTTTGATTTTCATCCTCAGCGAATTTAAGTATAATATGAAACTTCCTTGTGTCATTACCATTTTAAATGCCCGTGAAAAACAGCTGACCCGCTATGGAAGCGAAAACTTTCAGCCGGATGAATATACACTGCAAAAAGGCCGTGAGCATGAAATACATCACGATAACGAAATCTGAAAAAACTCCCCTTCTGGTCAGTAGAAGGGGAGTTTTTTGAATATCATTCACGCATGGTCAGTATGCGGAATTAACAGCAGAAATGAGAAAGAGAATTACTTCTTTACATTAAATGCACCCAT
>CADBOP010000257.1 GCA_902796255.1 uncultured Ruminococcus sp. | reverse complement strand
TTTACGGAATCAGTCTGATAAAACATAAATAGTTTCCTCCTTAAAATTGGAAAGGGTGTTTTTGTTATGTCATTTCCTTTGCTGTGATTATAGTATAGCACATGAGAAATCAGTTTTGTAAAAATGATTTTTGTTTTTTCAGAAAAGGAAACTGAAAAAGGTATTACTCCTATCACAGCGAAAAAGTGATAGGAGTGACGAAATTTTCTGATTCTACTTTGGGAAAAATCTGTAGTGATGAGAGTGATAATTTTTACCGAAATCATTTTTACAAAACTATTTTGAGATATGTTATACTGAAAATGCAGATAAAAGAACTGCTAAAAGTTAAAATGGATATGGTATTCTAGTACTTGAAAGGAGCTTTTATGAATTTTTATGAAAAAGTATTAAACAAGCCGATGGAGAACCCTGAACAGTTTATTGCTGTTTGTGAAGCAGTTAAAAAGGCAATCCCCAAAATGGAGTATGGCAAGAATTACGAACTGAGACAGATGGTGAAGCTGTATGATAAGGGACTCTGGGAAAAGATTAAGAATAATGACAGAAGAAGAGCCGGAAGAGATTTTTCAGATTTGGTTAAAATGAAAGTATATGCTGAATTGAAATCCGGAGAAAAGAATGGAAACACTTTAAGATAAGCTATGTTGCCCCTGTTGCTTTCCATTCAGCAGCAGGGGCGATAGTGGTTCTACACTACCAATTCCAATGTTTTAGCAAGTATGATTTTATGAATTTTTTATTTTTTCATTTTCAGAAGAGTTTCATTACAGAGAATTTATCCAATCAATGAGCTTGCCTACATAAATATTTTTAATTGAAATGTAGGAATTTTCGATTCTATCTGGTAATTCGTCTGCCATAGTCTCAATATGCTCGATTAGAATACTCTCTATTTCTGAACAAGCATCACTTATATCAAAGGCATATTCATCAGTGTAATCTTCAATATCGCATTGTTCAAACAGTTCTTTTGTATCCAACAGATTTGTATCATCAGATAATTCTGCTACATTATCAGAAAATTGCTTATTGCATTCAGACTCAATCATATTCTCCCAGTTCTTATATCCGTCCGCAGAATCATTGTTCTTAAATTCTTCATACCTTAACAGCATATATTCCTTTGTATCGCCTGTACAGAAACCATCAACCAAGTCCTCATATAACTTAAAAAATGAAATTATTACAAATTCCAAGATTTGCTCTTTTAAAGGAGCAAAATAAGTCTCTGTATCACTCAGCAATTCATTCTTCGTGTCCGAATATTGTTCGATTGCATCCTCAACAGCTGAGTTTAACGCTTTTTTACAAGCGGCTTTTGCTTTTGTCTTACTTTCAAACTCATCTTCATTATAGTCGTCAGGGTCACATTCAATTGAATCATTATACTCAAATAGTTCATTATCTTCATTTTCATACTCTGAGTCAATAAAAGTATTGATTTCTTCCATTAGGTCATTTATGACATCAGTGATTTCAGCCCTATCAACATCACCAAAATCTTTTGTACAGTTTGAGGAACTTTCTGAAACAGCTACATTTTCAGAGTTAGTCGGAGGGTCAGAAGCAGTAGGTTCTGATTTGTCATGTAAGGTATTAGGCTCATTGTTAATATCATCAGTATTTTTCGGATTATCGCATGATGCTTCACATGCAGATGTCTCATTTATATCAGATGTTTGAGTAGAATTCTTATTTTCATTGTTTGATTGTATAGATATTTGAAGGGTACT
Source organism: uncultured Ruminococcus sp. (assembly GCA_902796255.1). Lineage (GTDB taxonomy): Bacteria > Bacillota > Clostridia > Oscillospirales > Ruminococcaceae > UBA3855. The sequence goes on along the minus strand of CADBOP010000257.1, from coordinate 742 downwards.
TATCTCAACAATACTATTCAGTTTATTTTCCAGAAAACTTTCTGAAACATCTGCAAGTGAAAACTCAGAGGAACTGTCCAGTTCATATTTATCAAGAAGTTTCTGAATCAAAGTTTCCTTTTTCTTGGACATTTTTTCCATTTTCGGCAGAAAATGATAAGTTTCAATCATTTCCGCAAAGAGATTGGCCGGAAAACTATTCCGGAAATTGCAGAGTTCCAGATAGACCACACCAACTTTATTATCAGGGAGAGACAGAATATCTGTTAAGTACTGCTGAATCGAAATGCTGTCTTCACTAATAATTTTGCTTTGTGCAAGGGCATCTTTAAGAATATTCAGCTTGCGGTCATCTTCCAGAGTACGCTTATCCAATTGAGCCAGTACACAGCAAAGGCTGTAAAGCTGACTTTCATCATGATAATGCCCCTGCTGAATTTCAGTAATCAGCATATGGAAGTTATCAACACTTTCGATTTTCTCATTCAGTTTTGTAACAAATCCTCCAAGAGCCTGAATAGTTTGTTGCTGAACCGCCATGATTTCAGCCATCTGTTCTTTCATCTGAAGCTGTTCATTGTAGACTTCTGTAACCTGTGCATAAACTTGATTCATACGATTCCCAAGGCTGCGCATCACTTGCTGGTCAATACAGTTCATCTGATAAAGCTGAGAAACAGCTTCGGAAATATAGCCTACAACTTTATCCTGATTTTTCTGGATTTCATTTTTGGATGACTTG
>CADBOP010000256.1 GCA_902796255.1 uncultured Ruminococcus sp. | reverse complement strand
CGCAACAATATCATTCCAGTCAGATACATCACACTGACCATACTCATTGTATCCTGCTGCAACAACAGTACCATCAGACTTTAATCCAACAGTATGAGAACTTCCTGCGGAAATTGCAACAATGTCCCTCCAGGCAGATACATCACACTGACCATCTTCATTCTCTCCTGCTGCAACAACAGTACCATCAGACTTCAATCCAACAGTATACAAGTCTCCTGCGGAAATCGCAGCAATGTCCTTCCAGGCAGATACATCACACTGACCACACTCATTGTATCCTGCTGCAACAATAGTACCATCAGACTTCAATCCAACAGTATGCCTGCTTCCTGCGGAAATCGCAGCAATGTCCGTCCAGGCAGATACATCACGCTGACCAAAGCCATTGCTTCCTGCTGCAACAACAGTACCATCAGACTTCAAGCCAACAGTATGCCAGTATCCTACGGAAATCGCAGCCTTTGGTATGGACTCTCTCAATGGCTCGAGGAGAGATGCTGCCATATCAGCAGAATCTTTATAATCCTCTAATGCTACAAAAGCTGCTGCAGCCTTGACATAATCACCATTATCAGATAATTGCATTGCCTGTTCATATTCTCCTTGCTTTGATTTTTCAATCATTTCAACAGAATCTTTATAATCAGTTATTTTTTTGAAAACAGTGACTGCTGACATATACTCTCCGTTTTCATACAGTTGCATTGCTTCTGCATAGGAAGCCATCTCGACAGAATCTTTATAATCACCCAATGCCATAAAAGTAGCAGTAGCTTTTGAGTATTCCTTATTATCATATGCCTGTACTGCAAGTCCATAGATTGTTTCATAAAAATCAATATCTGCTTCTTCAGCCCCTTCCATCTCTAATTCAAACCAACTTTGAAATTCGTCAAGGTTTGCCCAAGAATCATCAACTGTACCATAATGAGAAAGGTTATTGTCTGCCCACCGGTCATATTGTTCCTGTATGTATAAATTTCCTGCTTTTTCCATCATTTCTTTATATTTCTCATTTTTAGGACGGTGTCTGACCATATATCGGAACTGAATAAATGCTTGATACATATCCCCTTGTTCATAATTTTTCATACCCAAATGATAGATATAATATGGAAATGAAATTTTCAATGCTATGAAAAGTATAAGAATGACTGAAACAGGAATAAATATTTTTTTCATTATTTTTTTCTTTTTTCTCTCTGCTTCTTCTTGGCTACGAATACGTTCTTCTGCACGGCGTTTTATTTCTTCTTCTCTATGCTGTTCTTCTTCAGCAAGACGTTTGGCTTCAGCAATCTTGACAGCTTCACGCTGTTCAGCTTCTTTTTGCAGACGGCTCTCTTTTTTCTTAGTTAATTCCTCAATATTCAAAGCAGAACGCAGAAACGCATAACTTCTGTGACAGCGGCAGCATTTTTCTGCATTCAGAAGATTGACCGCACCGCAGGTACAGAGAAACAGTCCCTCTTTTTGTTCCGGAACATTCTCACAGTTGGAATTTACCTCAACGCTGTACTGTTTCCGAATTTCGGGGTCAGATAAGACAGAAATCAATTTCTGATGTTCCGGAATGGCTTTCCAGACATGATTCTGACTATGCCAGACAGCACCGTTGCTGAACACAATCTCCATCACAAACGGAACGAATTTTCTGGCATTGCTGTCAGGAAGATAAACCGGGGTTTTTGTTCCGAATTCTCCATCCGGAGAAACATGAATATCCAGATAAGAGAAAGACGGCTCTCCCTCTGTTTCTGTGCCATTGGTTTCAAATGCTCTTACAGCAATTTTACAGGAAATCACAGTATCTTCTGAAATATTCCGCAATTTCAGCTGTACAAGAACCCTATTTTCTTCTGTATCTTTCAGCAATGCACCTGCTTCAATGATAATGGGACAGTTTTCAGCATACAAACCGGACGGCAGTTTATAGACTTGCTGATATCGGCTCATGACATTTCCTCACTTTCTTATAAATCCGGCAGTTCGTCAGATTTTTTTTGTACTGCAACAGGCTGTGAATTCTCCTCTTTTGCAGATTTAGAAATTTCCTTACTTGTTTCAGAAATAGCATAGCTATTCTGAGCAATTAATTGGAGATTTTCACAGATATCCCCTAACGCATAGAGAATACAGCTGCTGACCCAACCAACAGGAACCGCAAGCAGAATCAGCAAAAAAGCTAATAATTTGCTTGTTTTTATAAGTATAATCCCGGCAATTACACAGGCAAGTGCTTCTAAAATAAAAATCCCTTTTGCCCAGCTTTTGATTTTCGCACCAATGTCATCGAATAAAAAATCAAACATAAAAATTCTCCTTTTTTAAAAATATAAAAGCCATTTGCACAGCACTTCACGAATAGAAAGCACTGCACAAATGGCTTAAATTCTTATTTTATTGATAATCAGGGCATCACAAAAGGACAGAGTTGTTGTCTGTCTGTCTGTCTGTCTGTCTGTCTGTCTGTCTGTCTGTCTGTCTGTCTGTTAGAATTGTGTTCTCTTTCATTCACTTTGTCAACCCCATTTTAACAATCTTTTCTCCAAACCATCTTGTTCACCACGCCGG
>CADBOP010000255.1 GCA_902796255.1 uncultured Ruminococcus sp. | reverse complement strand
GAGGAGTTCGACCGCCGTCCTGATATGAGAAATGCTGTGCCGATTAAGGTCAACAGAGTATTTGACAGTTGCAGTGACAGGGACTGCCTCTCAAATGTACCTGTGATTCTTGATTCCGGTGAACTGCCGTGTAATGTCCAGTTAGTCAAGAGCAAATGTGTCAGAGTCGCTGATGTCTGCATGAGAATTGAACCTGTTCCGTTCAACAGAGGATTTTATAATATCGATTTGACTTTCACATTCAGAGTAGAATTGCTGGCCTACAGCTGTGCAAGTGACCAGCCGCAGCTGTTAACAGGTACAGTCTATGCCAGCAAAAGCAGCATTCTTTACGGGAGCGAATCCAATACACAGACATTCTACAGCAACGGTATGCAGACCGGCACAACAGATGAATGCTGTGAAGTCGTGAATCTGCCGACAGCTAATGTGCAGGTAGTCTCTCCGTTAGCCTTGGAAACAAAAATCGGAACGGTATGCAGACAGTGTGACCCTTGCCCGAAACCCGATTCACTTCCTCCGACCATGCGGACAGTTATCATGACATTAGGCCTGTTTTCCGTGATTGAACTGACCAGACCCGTGACGGTCATGGTGCCGACTTTTGATTATACCATACCAGCAAAAGAATGCAATATCGATACGGAAACACCTTGTGCCGTATTTGATAAGATGCGATTCCCGACCGAAGAATTTTCTCCGATGACACTGAATGATTCCTGTAATAACAGGCCGGATTCCCGTCCTGAATGCATGTGCGGCTCTTGAGATAAAAATATCTATCCGGAGATACTATGTATTTCCGGATTTGTTTTATATAAAAAAATAAATATTTTTCTTAGTTATATCATTTTTGAATATCTGATATGCTATAATAAGATTAAAATATAAATCAGATTCTTCTTGACTTTTCAGATGATTTATGCTATACTGGATAAGTCAGGAAATCATTTCTGAGTAAAGATACAGGAGTGTTTTTTATGAATAAAAATCAGGCAGAATATCGCATTCAGGAGCTTTCTAAAATTCTGGAACAGTATAATTATGAATATTATGTACAGGATAACCCAAGCGTTGAAGATTACGTCTATGACGAACTCATGCAGGAACTGAAAAAATTAGAAGCCGAATTTCCGGATTTGCTTTCTCCGCAGTCACCTACACAGAGAGTAGGCGGGATGGTCTCAAATCAGTTCGAGAAAGTTTCTCATGTGGTACAGATGCAAAGTTTACAGGATGTTTTCGATTTCGAGCAGGTGGATGCTTTTGTCGCAAAATGTCATGAAGTGTTTCCGGAAGCAGAATTCAGTGTCGAACCCAAAATTGACGGTTTGTCTGTTTCACTGGAATATCATGATAATAAATTTGTTCTGGGGTCTACCAGAGGAGACGGCTTCACTGGTGAGGATGTCACGGCAAACCTGAAAACAATTTATACCATTCCTCTGCAACTGAAATTAAAAGAAACACTGCCCTTGCTGGAAGTCAGAGGCGAAGTATATATGCCAAGAGAACAGTTCCTGAAATTAGCTGCTCAGCAGGAGGAAAACGGCGAACAGCCTTTTAAAAATCCAAGAAATGCAGCCGCAGGCTCTCTCCGGCAGAAATATTCTGAAATTACTGCAAAAAGAAAATTGGATATTTTTGTATTTAATCTCCAGAGATGCGAAGGGCGGGAGTTTGCTTCTCACAGCGAAACACTTGAATTTCTGAAAGAAGCCGGATTCCATATGATTCCGGACTGGAAACTCTGCCATACAGCAGAAGAAATCAGGGAAGTTATCAAAGCTATCGGGGAATCCCGTCAGAATCTGCCTTATGATATCGATGGTGTTGTGATTAAAATCAACCGTCTGGAACAAAGAACACTGTTCGGTTCAACTTCTAAAACACCAAAATGGGCAATCGCCTATAAATTCCCTCCGGAAGAAAAAGAAACAACACTCAGGGAAATTGAAGTCAATGTCGGTCGGACAGGTGCTCTGACACCCGTGGCTGTATTTGATACGATTACTCTCGCTGGGACGAGCGTTTCCAGAGCAGTGCTGCATAATCAGGATTTTATTACAGAAAAAAATATCTGTGTCGGTGACAGAATTATTGTCCGGAAAGCCGGAGATATCATTCCGGAAGTGCTCCGGAGTGTTTCTCATGCCGAACATGCCGAGCCGTACAGGCTGCCGGAATGTTGTCCGGTATGCGGTGCAAAGGCTGTAAGAGATGAGGGGGAAAGTGTACTCCGGTGTCCGAATATTGCCTGTCCGGCACAGCTGCACAAACAGCTTGTGCATTTCGCTTCCAGAGATGCCATGAATATTGACGGCCTTGGAACAGCTCTGATTAACCTGCTGCTGGAACAGAAACTTGTGCAGACCCCTGCGGATTTATATGCTCTTAAAGCAGAACAGCTTCTGGAACTGGAAGGCTTTCAGAAAAAATCAGCTGAAAATTTAATCAATGCCATTGAAAAATCCAAGACGGCTTCTCTCGACAGAGTGATTTATGCACTGGGTATCCGGAATATCGGTCAGAAAGCAGCAAAATTATTATGCGATAAGTTCCTGACACTTGAAGCTCTGGAACAGGCAGAAAAAACAGAAATTGCTGCGATTGAAGGCTTCGGCGAGACTATGGCGGAAAATGTCTATGCGGCACTGCATGATGCCTCTGTTAAAAATCTGCTTGAAAAACTGAAAGCTGCCGGATTGGCAATGTCTTATGAAAAACAGGAAGTATTATCAGATACGTTCTTCAGCGGAAAAACTTTTGTTCTGACAGGAACACTTACCAAAATGAAACGTGCAGAGGCCAAACAGCGTATTGAAGCCGCCGGCGGAAAAGTTTCCGGTTCTGTCTCCAAGAAAACAGATTATGTGATTGCAGGAGAAGAAGCCGGCAGCAAGCTGACAAAAGCACAGGATTTACAGATTGAAATTCTGAGTGAAGATGAATTTTTGAAAAAATTATAATTTATAAGCAGAAAAATATTTTTTTACAAATGCGGGAACAGCAGTAGTTATCTGCTGTTTCCGGAGATATTTCAGTTCTGGAGAGGTAACAGCTGAAAAGTCCAGAGAATAGGCACATAAGCATTGATATTTTTCCTGTTTTGTACTATCGCCGTATTTGGCATCCCCAAGCAGCGGTGCTCCTAAAAAAGCAAGGTGTGCCCGTATCTGATGGGTTCTGCCTGTATGCAGCGTAACAAGTACAAGCTGATTTTTTTTATTTTCTGCAAGAATTTCATATTCTGTAAGAATTTCCAGCCAGCTGTTATCTTTCTGAACAGCGGAAATCTGTACTTGATTTTTATCAGGATTTTTTTTCAGCCATGCCCGACAGAAGGCTTTCTGTTCCGGCAGGTGTCCGGATGTGATGGCTAAGTATTGTTTTTTTATCTCTCTGTTCCGGATAGCTTCATTCATCAGCCGGAGTGCCGCAGCATTTTTTGCTGCAATGACAATGCCTTCTGTATTCCTGTCGATACGATTGCAGAAAGCCGGAGAAAAACTCTGTTCCTGTGCAGGAAGATATTCGCCTTTCTGAATGAGGTAGCTTTGCATAATATCGGTCAGAGGAGGCTGGGCAGAATGGCCGCCGCTGTGGACATCCTGTCCGACAGGTTTATAAATAAATAAAAAATTATCATCTTCAAATAAAATCCGAAGAGGATTTACTGTTTGTATGACGGGTGTTTCTTTTTTAGGAGAACTGAAAAATTCTTCTTTTGCATAAATTCGCAGAATGTCGCCTTCCTGAAGTATTTCTTTTCCGGTACAGCGTTTCTGATTATATTTGATTTCTTTCTGCCGGATGAGTTTATACAGCATATTTTTAGGCATAGACGGCATGAATTTTAAAATAAATTTATCCAGTCTCTGACCAGCATCATTTTTTTTAATTATAATTTCATGAAGCATAATAAATAAGACCTTTCATGGATATTAAATTTTTAATTTTATTATAGCATAGATTTAAAAATTAATCAATAGAGCGGTGAGAAAATGACAGAAAATAAAAATCAGATACATAAGGGACATCGGGAAAGAATGAAAAAACGTTTCCTGGAAAATAAAGGAAACGGATTCATGCAGCACGAACTTCTGGAAATTGTTCTGTATTCGCTGCTGCCCCGTGTTAATACAAATGAAATTGCACATGATATTATTCAGCGGTATGGTTCTTTGAAGAATATGCTTCTGTATGGAAATTATGACGAATTTATGACAGTTGACGGCATCGGTGACAAGTCAGCCTTTTATCTTTCTGCGATATGTAACTTGTTCCGGCAGGCAGAGGATTATGAAACAAAAAGAAAATATCTGCGGAATCGTACAGCATATAAAAGTTATGCACTGAATATGCTGAAAAAAGAAGCAACAGAAGCTGTTATCTTCGTCTGCCTGAATGAAAATGATGAAATTATCCGCTATAAAATTTTAAGTCGTGGAAAAAGTAATCATGTCACGCTTTCTCTTTATGAACTCGCCAGATTTGTAATCAGTACAGATTGTAAAAAAGTAATGATGGCACATAATCATCCGATGGGAGAGGCAATTCCTTCTATGGAAGATATTTTTGAAACACAAAGAATCAAGAATTTTTTATCTGAACTGGAAATTCAGCTTGTTGACCATATTGTTGTCAATGAAAAAAATGCATATTCTATATTTGAAAATCATGAACTGTAAATTCGCAATACGGGAGGGGATTTTATGGATTTCAAACTGCATTCACCTTATCAGCCTTCCGGCAGTCAGCCGGAAGCTATCCGGAAATTAACGGACGGTTTTCGGAACGGGCAGAATATTCAGACTCTGTTAGGGGTAACAGGGTCTGGCAAAACATTTACTATGGCAAATGTAATTGCTAATCTGAACAAGCCGACACTGGTGCTGGCACATAATAAAATTCTGGCAGCTCAGCTCTGTTCGGAATTAAAAGCGTTTTTTCCGGAAAATGCAGTTGAATATTTTGTCAGCTATTATGATTATTATCAGCCGGAAGCCTACGTGCCCAGTACAGACAGCTATATCGAAAAAGATTCTTCTATCAATGAAGAGATTGATAAACTCCGGCATTCAGCGACAACTGCTCTGGCCGAACGAAATGATGTGATTATTGTCTCAAGTGTGTCCTGTATCTATTCGCTGGGCAGTCCGGAAGAATACCGGAATATGACAGTCTCTGTGCGTGTCGGTATGGAAAAAAGCATTGCTGATTTGATTCAGGAACTTGTCAGAATCCAGTACGAACGCAATGATATTGATTTTACAAGAAATAAATTCCGTGTGCGTGGCGATGTGATGGAAATCTTTCCGGCCGCTTCCACAGATACCGCAGTTCGTGTCGAATTTTTCGGTGATGAAATCGACAGAATCAGTGAAATTGATGTCCTGACAGGCAATGTAAAAGCCAGATTGCAGCACTATGCTGTTTTTCCGGCTTCGCATTATGTTGTCAGTCATGATAAAATTCAGGCTGCTGTAACAGAAATCCGGAACGAACTGCAAGACAGAATTGCATATTTTAATCAGAATCATAAATTAATAGAAGCCCAGCGAATCGCTCAGAGAACGAATTATGATATAGAAATGCTTCAGGAAGTTGGCTTCTGTTCCGGTATTGAAAATTATTCCAGAATCTTAGCCGGACGGCCTGCCGGCAGTGTGCCCTATACGCTGTTAGACCACTTTCCGGAAGATTTTCTTATGATTATTGACGAAAGTCATGTGACAATTCCACAGGTCAGAGCAATGAGTGCTGGTGACCATGCCAGAAAACAGACACTTGTCGATTATGGTTTCCGTCTGCCGAGTGCATTTGATAACAGACCACTAGTATTTTCAGAATTTGAACAGCATATCTGTCAGGCAATGTTTGTCAGTGCGACTCCGGGTGAGTATGAACATGAGCATTCTTCTCAGATTGTTGAACAGGTTATCCGGCCGACTGGTCTGGTTGACCCTGAAATTGATGTCAGACCTGTCGAAGGACAAATAGATGACCTGCTTTCTGAAATCCGTACCCGTGCCCAGAATGAAGAACGTGTGCTTGTCACGACCCTGACGAAGAATATGGCTGAAAATCTGACAAATTATCTTGAAAGTATGGGAGTTCGGGTGCAGTATCTGCATCATGATATTGATACTATCAGGAGAATGGAAATTATCAGGGATTTAAGAGCAGGGGAATTTGATGTCCTTGTGGGGATTAATCTGCTCCGTGAAGGACTGGACATTCCGGAAGTGTCTCTGGTTGCAATTTTAGATGCTGATAAAGAGGGATTTTTAAGAAGTGAAACTTCTCTGATTCAGACCATTGGCCGAGCCGCCCGAAATGCAGAAGGCAAAGTCATCATGTATGCCGATAATGTGACTGGTTCTATGGAACGGGCTATCAGGGAAACGAACCGCAGAAGGGAATTACAGATAGCTTATAATCAGAAATTTAATATTATTCCGCAGACTATCCGGAAGGAAATTCATGATGTGATAGAAATTTCCAGTAAAGAAACAGTATCTGATTCGCTGCATCATAAAAAACTTTCCAAGAAAGAAAAACAGGAACTAATCCAGAATCTTACAGCACAGATGAAAGAAGCTGCTAAAATGCTTGAATTTGAACATGCTGCATTTCTCCGTGATGAGATTGCCAAGCTGAAAGGAGAATCCGTATGAGACGCAAAGACCGTGAAGTCACAGATTTCAACACTATGATAAAGATTATTGATGCATGTGATATTATCAGAATCGGCCTTGCTGACGGCGAATTTCCTTATATTGTTCCGGTGAATTTCGCCTATACTGTTGATGAAAATCAGCAGATTTGCTTTTATATCCATGGTGCGATGGCCGGCAGAAAATATCAGCTTATGCAGAAAAATCAGAAATGTTCTTTTGAATTGGATATTCCTCTTGAAATGGACTGCATCTATGAGAAAAAAGATGTCACAATGCGATATAAATCCGTTATGGGGACGGCAGAAATTCGCTTTCTGGACGGCGAGGAAAAACAATCTGCCATTGATAATATCATCATGAACCGCTATGATGAAACCAGAAATTTTGAATATAATAAATCTGTTGTCAGACGGACAGCCGTTGCAGAATTAACAGTTCTCAGCTGGACGGCAAAAATCAATCCCATCAAAGGCGGTGCAGACTGATGAAATTATCAGAATTAGAAGCAGAACTGAAAATTCGCTTTCCGGAAAAATGGCATCAGATTTATCATTCCGGTACATCAGACTGGCTCGAACTTACTGCCGGACAGTTTCAGACTGACAGAATCGCTGTGATGAGCAATCCGAAATCTTTTCTGATGATGAACGGCTGTGAACCGCTTTTGTTTGAAAAAATTCCGGAACGTTTACAGGAATTGCAGGTGCATTGGATTTCCGCATGGAAAAAATACAGAAATCTTGTTCTGAAACCAAATCTCCGGCTGATTCCGTTCGCACAGACTGCCGGCGGAGATAACTATTGTTTTTTGTACCATGACGGAATTCCGGAGCCGGAAATTGTCATCTGCTGGCACGATGAGCCAGAACCCCAAATGTTTGGTAGAAATTTCGATGAATTCCTGTATCTGAATCTGCTGGATGATGCCCAAATTGCAGAAGATATAGACGGTTATTTTCAAAGCGAAGTCTGGAATGAACAGAAAAATTATCTGAATCCCGAATTTAGAAAAAAACTTGACAGTATTCCGGAAGAAGATTTGCCCTTTGCAATTCAGGACTGTATCTTTCCTCATGCGGATATCTGGGAAAGTGAGGAATGAGTATGATTTGTCCGAAGTGTGGTAAAAAAATGATATTAGGGAAACTCAATTTATTTTCGGGTGGTTATTATTCGCCCAAAAAATTTTATCCGTTCTGGGCGGAAAAAAATTATTTTGTTCAGGAAACGTTTCCGAATGCCGTAGATGCTGAAAAAAAGGGTGTCGGTTTCTTGATTTCAAAGCCGAATGAAATGATTGATGTCGCTTACAGCAATCTGCCGGAAGCTTATGCCTGCAAAGAATGCAAAGTAATTTTATTGGAATGTGATAATTAAAATAAATTATAAAGGGGTTATGGATTTATGAAAAATGAAATTGTTATCAAAGGTGCAAGAGCACATAATCTGAAAAATATAGATGTTACTATCCCAAGAGATAAACTCGTTGTCATGACAGGATTATCCGGTTCAGGAAAGTCGTCACTTGCATTTGATACTATCTATGCAGACGGACAGAGACGTTATGTCGAGAGTTTGTCTTCTTATGCCCGTCAGTTTCTCGGACAGATGGAAAAACCCGATGTCGACAGTATTGAGGGCTTGTCTCCGGCAATTTCGATAGACCAGAAAACCACTTCTAAAAATCCCCGCTCGACAGTCGGGACAGTTACGGAAATCTATGATTATTTAAGATTGCTGTATGCGAGAATCGGCATTCCCCACTGTCCGGTATGTGGTCGGGAAATCTCTCAGCAGTCAATTGATGAAATAGTCGACCAGATTCTTTCTCTGCCGGAAGGAACAAAAATTCAGCTTCTTGCTCCTATCGTCAGAGGACGGAAAGGACAGTACACGAAAGAACTCGAAAGAGCCAGAAAAAGCGGCTATGTCAGAGTACGGATTGATAATATTATTTATGATTTATCAGAAGAAATTAAATTAGATAAAAATATCAAGCATACAATCGAAATAGTCGTTGACAGACTGATTATTAAAGATTCTATTATGTCCCGACTGACTGACAGCCTCGAAACGACTTCTTCTCTGACCGGCGGGCTGATTCATGTCGATGTCATTGGCGGCGAAATGATGACTTTCTCCCAGAATTATGCCTGTCCGGAACATAATATCAGCATGGAAGAACTCACACCAAGAATGTTTTCATTTAACAATCCCTATGGTGCATGTGAAAAGTGTTCCGGTCTGGGAATGTTTCAGAGAATCGACCCTGATTTGATTGTGCCGAATCCGGAGCTTAGTATTCTGGGCGGAGCAATTCATGCATCCGGCTGGAATCATCTCGAAGAAGGTTCTATTGCAATGATGTATTATCAGGCCTTGGCCGAGAAATTTAAAATCTCGCTGGATACCCCTTTTGCAGATTTGCCGGAGGAAGCTGCCCATGCATTTCTGTACGGAACAAACGGAGAGAAATTGAAATTAAAAAGAAGTGAATCCCTCGGAGGCGGAGAATATTCCGCACCGTTTGAAGGGGTCATCACCAATCTGGAAAGACGTTATCAGGAAACAAACAGTGTCTATGCCAGAGCCGATTTAGAAGATTATATGGGCGAAGTCACCTGCAAGGCCTGCAAGGGGGCAAGATTAAAACCTGAAATTTTAGCTGTCACAGTCGGCGGCCTGAATATCTATGAATTTACACAGATGCCCGTGAAACAGGCTCTGGAATTTCTGAAAAATCTGAAACTCACAGAACATGAGAATTTTATTGCTGAAAGAATTATCAAAGAAATCTGTGACAGATTAGGCTTTTTATCAAGTGTCGGGCTGGAATACCTGACATTATCCAGAGCATCCGGAACACTGTCCGGCGGAGAAAGTCAGCGAATCCGGTTAGCAACACAGATAGGCTCGTCCCTGATGGGGGTATTATATATTCTTGATGAACCCAGTATCGGTCTGCATCAGCGTGACAATGCCATGCTGATTGAAACAATGAAACATTTGAGAGATATCGGGAATACCCTGATAGTAGTCGAACATGACGATGATACTATTCTGGCAGCGGACTATGTGATTGATATCGGGCCTGAAGCCGGCATTCACGGCGGAAATGTGATATTTTCCGGAACGCCTCAGAAACTTCTGAAATGTAAAGACTCTGTTACAGGACAGTATCTCAGCGGAAAGAAAACCATTCCCGTCCCCGAAACAAGAAGAACCGGAAACGGAAACTGTCTGACGGTTGTCGAAGCACAGGAGCATAATTTACAGAATCTGACTGTCACGTTCCCGCTCGGAAAATTTATCTGTGTGACAGGGGTATCCGGTTCGGGAAAATCTTCACTGATTAATGAGATTTTATATAAGCATTTGGCTGCAAAACTCAACAGAGCAAAAATCAAGGGCGGTAAATGCAAAAAAATCGAAGGTATCGAAAATTTAGATAAAGTGATTTGTATCGACCAGTCCCCGATAGGACGGACGCCCCGTTCAAATCCGGCAACTTATACAGGTGTATTCACAGATATCAGAAATTTATTTGCACAGACCAATGATGCCAAAGCACATGGCTATGGGCCGGCAAGATTTTCATTTAACGTCAAGGGCGGCCGCTGTGAAGCCTGCGAGGGTGACGGCATCCTGAAAATCGAAATGCATTTTCTGCCGGATATTTATGTTCCCTGTGAAGTCTGCAAGGGAAAACGCTATAACAGAGAAACACTGGAAGTGCATTATAAAGGCAAATCTATTTATGATGTTCTGGAAATGACAGTTGATGAAGGGGTTCTGTTTTTCGAGCATATCCCGAAAATTGCAAAGAAACTCCAGACTTTGCAGGAAGTCGGGCTGGGATATATCAAGATAGGCCAGCCGGCAACCACCCTCTCAGGCGGTGAAGCACAGAGAGTCAAGCTTTCTACAGAACTCTCCAGAAAAGCTACCGGCAAGACGGTTTATATCTTAGATGAACCCACTACCGGACTGCATACGGCAGATGTGCATAAACGTATCGAAGTTTTGCAGAAACTTGTAGATGCAGGTAATACTGTGATAGTAATTGAGCATAATATGCATGTGATTAAGACGGCAGATGAAATTATTGATTTAGGGCCTGACGGTGGTGACGGCGGCGGAAAGATTGTCGCTCAGGGAACACCGGAAGAAATTATTCAGGTAAAAGAATCTTATACAGGGAAATATCTGAAATCTTATCTGGAGCAGAAACAGGTGAATGCATATGTTCCGTAAGTTAATAAGAGGTTTGTTTAACCGCAATACGCTTTTTATTTTACTGCTTCTGCTTCAGGTAGTTTTTCTGGTAATGACAGTTCTGTTTTTAAGCAAGCATTATATTGAAGTTGCTGCCGGACTGATAGCCCTGAATATGATACTTGCTGTGTATATTTCAAATACAGATGAAAATCCGTCTTATAAAATGCCTTGGTTTCTGATGATGTCGTTTTTTCCGTTATGCACGGGGCTGGCTTATGTGCTTGTCAAGACGGATATCGGACACAGAATGTTCAAGAAAAATTATGCCAGACGAGTTGGTGAGACAAAAAAATATCTGCCGCAAAAAAAGCAGATTATTCAGCAGATAAGCGAAAAAAGTACGGTGAATGCCCATCTTGCGGAATATCTTGCAGAATACGGAGGTTATCCGGTTTACAGAAATTATGAATCGGAATATTTTCCGCTCGGTGAACAGATGTTTGAGGCCATGAAACGTGAGATTCAAAAAGCCAAAAGATATATTTTCCTTGAATATTTTATTATTGACAAAGGCGTAATGTGGGAGGCATTACTGGAACTGCTCAAAGAAAAAGCCGCACGGGGAATAGATGTCAGACTCATGTATGACGGCTTTGGCACACAGTTCATCATGCCGATGCAGTATTTCCAGAAGCTTCAGCAATATGGGATTCAATGCCGTGTATTCAACGGATTCAAGCCATTTCTGACATCTTCGCAGAATAACCGTGACCATAGGAAAATTTTAGTGATTGACGGGCATACTGCTTTTACAGGCGGAATTAATATTGCTGATGAATATATTAATCAGAAAGTGCGGTTCGGTCACTGGAAAGACGGCGGTGTATTGTGTCGTGGAGAAGCAGCATGGAGCTTTACTGTGATGTTTTTACAGCTCTGGCATCTGGAAGAAACGGATAACGGTGAACTGGAAGAATACCGCTGGACAGAAACATTTCCGGCAAATCATGACGGCTTTGTCCAGCCTTACAGCGATTCCCCTACAGACGGCGAATCTGTCGGCCGCAATGTGTATCTGGATATTATCAACAATGCACAGGATTATGTTTATATCATGACACCCTATCTGGTGCTTGACCATGAACTGATTACTGCACTGGAATTAGCAGCCAAAAAGGGCGTGGATGTCCGGCTGATGATGCCGCATATTCCGGATAAATGGTATGTATATGCAATTGCATGGAGTTATTATCAGGAGTTATTAGCAAAACATGTCCGGATTTATGAATATCTTCCGGGGTTTGTACATGCCAAGAATTTCAGCTCTGATGACAGGATTGCTGTTTCAGGAACTATCAATATGGACTACAGAAGCCTGTATCTGCATTTTGAATGTGCTGCTGTTTTTTATCAGAGTCAGACCGTTCTGGAAATTAAGAACGATTTTATTCAGTCTCTGGAAAAGTGTAAGGAAATTACATTGGAGGATTGCCAGAAAAGACCGCTCGGCAAACGGATTGTCAGCGGAATTTTAAGACTGTTTGCACCTCTGATGTGATGATAAATTTAAAATAATCATTAATTAAACTAAGGAGTTGTATCAAATCATGAACACAGAAAATCAAAATTGTACACATGATTGCAGTACGTGCGGCAGTGCCTGCGGTGAGCGTACTGCACCGCAGGATTTGCACGAAAAACCAAATGCATTAAGTCATATCAGGAAAGTCATTGCTGTTGTCAGCGGTAAGGGCGGTGTCGGAAAATCTCTGGTTTCTTCCATGCTGGCTGTTGGTATGCAGAGAGCCGGCAAACATGCTGCTATTCTCGATGCTGATATTACAGGCCCTTCCATTCCGAAAGCTTTTGGTGTGCATGAGAAAGTTCTCGGAAATGAACTTGGCATGATTCCGGCACGTTCCAAAATGGGAATTGATATCATGTCTGTAAATCTTATGCTGGAACATGATACCGACCCTGTTGTCTGGAGAGGCCCTGTGATTGCAGGCGTTGTCAAGCAGTTCTGGACAGATGTCATCTGGGACGATGTGGATTATATGTTTGTGGATATGCCGCCCGGAACAGGTGATGTACCGCTGACAGTTTTCCAGAGTATTCCTGTTGATGGCATTATTATTGTCACATCTCCGCAGGATTTGGTATCCATGATAGTTCAGAAGGCTGTCAAGATGGCAGAAATGATGAATATTCCCGTGCTTGGCCTTGTGGAAAATATGAGTTATGCTGTCTGTCCGGACTGTGGAAAGAAAATTATGATTTATGGCGAAAGCCATACAGCAGAAATCGCTGAAAAATATCATATTCCATTGCTGGCACAGCTGCCGTTTGACCCCGCTCTTGCAAAATGCTGTGACATGGGTGTGATTGAACTGCATGAATCTACAGAAATCGATTCTGCTGTTGCTCATCTGTTAGGCGAGTAACAGACAGAAATATTGCCTGTTTTGCGACAGGCAATATTTTTTTTCAGAAATTCAGAAAATAAAGCCTTGTTTATTTCAAACTTTCTTGACAAATATTCAGATTTGTGATAAAATAAACATGGTATCATGTTCCGGAAATATGTTCCGGAGTAGTGTCAATGTCAGGAGGCAGACAAATGAAGTTAATTTCCATTGTTGTTCCATGTTATAACGAAGAAGAATCACTCCCGCTGTTCTATGAAGAAATCCAGAAAATTATGAATCAGATGAAAGATGAACATTCTGAACTGACGTTTGAACTGGTGTTTATTGATGACGGCTCACGGGATAAAACCCTGACACTTCTCAGAGAAATGGCTCTGAAAGACAAGCGTGTCAGATATATTTCATTTTCCAGAAATTTCGGAAAAGAAGCCGGCATGTTTGCGGGACTGGAAAATGCAAAAGGCGATTATGTTGTCGTCATGGATGCGGATTTGCAACATCCGCCGGCTTTTCTCCCCAAAATGTATAATTTTGTCAAAGACGGTGAATATGATTGTGCTACTACAAGACGTGTCAGCCGGAAGGGGGAATCTAAAATCCGTTCTGCATTTGCAAGATTGTTTTATAAAATCATGAATAAAATTTCACAGACAGAAATTGTAGACGGTGCACAGGATTTCAGATTCATGTCCCGACAGATGGTTGATGCCATTCTGGATATGCATGAATATAACAGATTTTCTAAAGGCATTTTCAGCTGGGTCGGATTTAAAACCAGATATATCGAATATGAGAATGTAGAGCGTGTTGCTGGTACAACGTCATGGTCTTTCTGGGGCTTGTTCCGGTATTCGCTGGAAGGAATTATTGCCTTTTCGACAGCTCCGCTGATGATTGCCTGTATTTTAGGCATAATTGCCTGCCTGATAGGGGTGGTATTATTCATTATCTGGATTGTACAGGCTGTACAGGAAGATATTATGCGTTCACAGACAGGCATGATGTGTGCCCTGTTCCTGATTGGCGGACTGCAAATGCTTTGTACTGGTATTTCTGCACAGTATCTGGCAAAAGCTTATATGGAATCCAAACACAGACCAATTTATCTGATGCGTGAAAATGAAGAAATGTATCGTTCACGCAATCAGGACAAAATACAGGAGATTGATGGGTGAACAGTCAGACAAAATTTCTGGTGGCTATGCTGTTCGTGATTGCTGTGATTCTTTGTATATGCCTGACAAGATTTTATTTCGATGTCACAAAAAATACAAAGCACAGTGCCGGTGTCAGCGGAGTGGAATCTATTGTAAGAAGTTTCGGCGAGTTGCAGGTGTTCCGGAGCGAGGACGGCGGCTGCGGTCTGCTTAGTGCGGATTTGCATGTACTGATAGAACCGGACTGGACAGAAATTTTAGATGTCACAGATTCGCTTGTGCTGGTTTCCGGCCAGATGAATCAGCAGCTGCTTGTGGGTGGCATTGATTATGAAGAAAATGTTATTCTGCCGTTTGTGTTCAGCTCTGTAGAAAATATCGGCGATGGGTTTCATGTCGGTACAGTGGCACAGGATAAGAGAAAAATTATTCTTGATAAAAATTATCAGCCTGTGTTTCAGGAAAGTTTTCTTTCTGTAGAATATCATAATAAAATCATGCAGCTGACCAATGAAACAGAAACATTGCTTTATGATATGGCTGTCCGGCCTCCTGCTCTGAGAAGTGCTGCATTTTCCTGTCATATTGCCGAAAATTCGGAACTGTTGTGGAAAACCAGCAATCAGTTTTATTTATCAGAACTGACAGTTTCTGATTTATGGCATATTAACAAGTGGGCAGAAATTTATATACAGATGCTCAGAGAAAATGATTTCCGGAATCTGGCACAGATTTCTGTCAGTGAGTATTTCAGCAGCTTGGCCAGAACGGTCTTTCCGGAACAGGCGGTGCTGAAAAAAGCAGATGATTTTTCATTTTCCCGCCGTGAAAGCGGAGCTTATGATTTTTCATTTCGGGTCAGCTATATGACCAGTTCCGGAACAGCTCCCAAGCAGGTGAAATTGCACCTGTATTTCCGTAAAAGTACGGAAAATCAAATGATTCTGACAGCGGCAGATTTTGCGGCTGTGGAATAGATTTTTTATTGCAGTCAGAAAACCGTGCAGTACTGCGGTAAAAATTTTCAATCTTAAAATAATGCACGGAGAAATGAGGCATTCTATGTCAAAAAAAGTAGCAGTTATCATGGGAAGCGACAGCGATTTTCCAGTAGTACAGAATGCGGTCAAAAAGCTGAAAGCATTTGAAATTCCGTATGAAGTACATGTTATGTCCGCTCACCGGACACCTGAAGCCGCTGCCGATTTCGCAAAACAGGCCGCTGAAAACGGCTTTGGTGTGATTATCGCCGCTGCCGGAAAAGCTGCACATCTGGGCGGTGTACTGGCAGCCCACACAATTCTGCCTGTCATCGGGATTCCGATTAAATCCAGTGCTCTGGATGGTATGGATGCATTGTTGTCTACTGTTCAGATGCCGCCGGGAATTCCGGTTGCAACAGTCGGCATTGACGGTGCGGCAAATGCAGCAATTTTAGCTGCACAGATTCTGGCACTCTCTGACCCTGCACTTGCAGAAGATTTGCAGAAAATGAAAACCGATATGGCTGAAGGTGTCAGAAAGAAAGATGCTGCCGTTCAGAAAATGGCAGAAGAATTATAATTTATATTTATATTTTGGAGGTTTTTGAAATGGAAAATGTTATCAAAGGCGAACAGCTCTACGAAGGAAAAGCAAAGAAAGTATATGCAACAAATGACCCGGATTTGGTAATTGTAGATTACAAAGACGATGCCACTGCATTCAATGGCGAAAAGAAAGGTACTATTTCCGGCAAGGGCGTTATTAATAATAAAATGACAAACTACATGTTTAAGATGCTTCAGGAACAGGCCGGCATTCCGACACATCTGGTAGAAGAAATTTCTGACCGTGAAACAATTGTCAAGAAAGTAGAAATTCTGCCTCTGGAAGTGATTATCAGAAATGTAGCAGCCGGAAGCTTTTCCAAGAGAATGGGCGTAGAAGAAGGTAAACAGCTGCTGACCCCGATTCTGGAATTTTCTTATAAAAATGATGATTTGGGCGACCCGTTTATTAATGATTATTATGCACTCGCTCTGGGACTTGCTACAAAGGAAGAACTTGCAAAAGTGGCAGAATATGCTTTCAGAGTCAATGCCTTTATGCTGGAATTTTTCAAGAAATTAAATATTGATTTAATTGACTTCAAGATTGAATTCGGCCGCTTCCATGGCGAAATTCTGCTTGCTGATGAAATTTCTCCGGATACCTGCCGTTTCTGGGACAGCACTACACATGAAAAACTGGATAAAGACAGATTCCGCAGAGATATGGGCGGTGTTGAAGAAGCATATCAGGAAATCATGAAAAGACTGATGGGAGAATAATATGGGCGGATTTTTCGGAGCAGCATCGGAAAACGACTGTATTGCAGATGTATTTTTTGGAACAGACTATCATTCCCACCTCGGTACTCGCCGGGGAGGAATGACAGCTTACAGTAAAACCCACGGCTTTCAGAGAAGTATCCACAGTATTGAAAATTCTCCGTTCCGTACAAAATTTGAGGGAGATATTAATGCTATGCACGGCAAGCTCTGTATTGGCTGTATCAGTGATACTGACCCTCAGCCGATTTTAATGCGTTCCAAACTGGGATTGTTTGCTGTATGCAGTATCGGTATTATTCAGAATACAAAGGAATTAGTAGACGAATTGCTGGAAAACGGCTGTGCAAGCTTTGAATCTATGAGCAGCGGCAATATCAATTCCGGTGACCTGATAGGGGCATTGATTTCGCAGAAAAATAATTTCACTGACGGTATCAGATATGCACAGGAAAAAATTGTCGGCACAATGTCGCTGATTATCCTGACAGAAGACGGTATTATTGCCGCCCGTGACAAGAGAGGCAGACTGCCGATTATTATCGGCAAACGGGAAGACGGCTATTGTTTGTCGCTGGAATCATTTGCGTTCCAGAAACTGGGATATGATACGTATAAAGAATTAAAAGCCGGCGAAATTGTAAGAATTACTTCCCAGAGCTGTGAAACACTTGCAGCCGGACATGATGAGGATTTGAAAATCTGTTCTTTTATGTGGACATATTACGGCTATCCGAATGCTGTGTATGAGGGTGTCAATGTCGAAGTTATGCGTACAAAAAACGGTGAAATCATGGCGGAAAATGATATAAAGGCCGGACGGCTTCCCGATGTGGACTATGTCTGCGGTGTACCGGATTCCGGCACGCCCCATGCTATCGGCTATGCCAACAAGAGCGGTATTCCGTTCGCAAGACCGTTTATCAAATATACACCTACATGGCCGAGAAGCTTTATGCCAACCAGTCAGAAGTTAAGAAATCAGGTTGCTAAAATGAAACTGATTCCGGTGCATGAACTGATAGAAGGCAAAAAATTACTGTTTGTCGATGACAGTATCGTCAGAGGCACACAAATGCGTGAAACTGTCGAATTTCTGTATGAAAACGGTGCAAAGGAAGTGCATATGCGTTCTGCCTGTCCGCCGATTATGTATGGCTGCAAATATCTGAATTTTTCCAGAAGTACTTCTGAAATGGAATTAATCGCCCGTCAGGTGATTGATGCCTTCGAGGGTGCAGAGGGAATGCAGCATCTTGAAGAATACAGCAATTCGGAAACCGAACGGGGCAGAAAACTTCGTGATGAGATTTGCAGAAGATTAAAATTAACTTCTCTGGAGTTTCAGTCTCTGCCCGGCACAATCAGAGCAATCAACAGGCCAGAATGTCATCTTTGTACTTACTGCTGGAACGGAAAGGAATGATTGACTTTGCATCATACGGGAATCCATGAAGAATGCGGCGTATTTGGTGTTTATCTGCCGGAAACGGCAGAGATTGCACCGGTGACCTATGCAGGATTGTTCGCACTCCAGCACAGGGGGCAGGAAAGCTGCGGCATCGTTGTGAATGACAAAGGTGTTTTTTCACATCATAAAGATACAGGCTTGGTACAGGAAGTATTTCAGCAGGCGGTTATTGATAAGTTAGGGCAGGGAAATATTTCTATCGGTCATGTGAGATATTCCACAACAGGAAGCAATAACAGAGTCAATGCACAGCCGCTGGTTGTACGGCATGTGAAAGGGCCTCTGGCAATCGCACATAACGGAAATTTGGTCAATGCCCATATGCTCAGAGAGCGTTATGAGTTAAAGGGTGCTATTTTTCAGTCTACGAATGATACAGAAGTGATTTCTTACTGTCTGACAGAACACAGGCTGAAAAAAGATTCTATCGAACGTGCTGTTGAACATGCAATGTATGAGCTGAAAGGGGCTTATTCACTGGTAATCATGTCGGCACAGAAGCTGATAGCTGCCCGTGACCCGAACGGATTCCGCCCTTTAGTGATGGGCAGTTTTCCGGACGGTGGTGTTGTCTTCGCTTCAGAATCCTGTGCTCTTGATGCAGTAGGTGCAAAGTTTGAGCGTGATTTGCTCCCTGGTGAAATTATCGTTGTCGAGCCGGAAGGAATGCGTTCTATCCGGACGCACTGCGGGAAAAAATCTTCGCTCTGTGTATTTGAGTATGTCTATTTCGCAAGGCCGGATTCTGTTCTGGAAGGATGCAGTGTTCACAGAGCCAGACTCCGTGCAGGGGAATTGCTCTGGAAAGAACATCCTGTACAGGCAGATGTGGTGATTGGTGTACCGGACAGCGGTCTGGATGCTGCACTTGGATTTTCGTATGCTTCGGGTATTCCCTATGGTGTAGGTTTTATTAAGAACCGTTATATCGGCCGGACGTTTATTCAGCCCAGCCAGCAGCAAAGAACCAGTTCTGTGAATCTGAAATTGAATGCCGTCCGTGAGACAGTCGCCGGAAAGCGTGTAGTACTGATTGATGACAGTATTGTCAGAGGAACTACTTCTGCCAGAATCGTAAAGCTTCTGCGTGAGGCCGGTGCAAAGGAAATTCATTTCATGGTATCTTGTCCGCCGTTTGTCAGTCCGTGTTATTTTGGTGTAGATATCGACAGCAAAGAATATCTGATTGCCTGTCAGATGAGTATTCCGGAAATTTGTAAGGAAATCGGTGCAGATTCGCTTGGCTATCTGAGTGTTGAGGGTGTGAAGCATATCGCACAGGAGGCAAAATGCGGATTTTGTACCGGATGCTTTACAGGGGATTATCCTGTTTCTGTTCCCGCAGAAATGCCGAAAGATAAATTTGAAAATAAAATAGGAGAAAAATCATGAGTAATAGTTTTTCTGAAAGTTATAAAAAAGCCGGTG
>CADBOP010000254.1 GCA_902796255.1 uncultured Ruminococcus sp. | reverse complement strand
CATAATATGAGTACAGATTTTCAAAAAAATCAGATGAATTTAGCAATCACACTCTTACGCAGACAGGCTGAACAGGATTATGATAAAAACCTGTTGCTTTCACCTGTTTCGATTTCAACTGCTCTTGCCCTGACTGCCAACGGAGCAGATAATTCTACTAAAATTCAGATGGAACAGTTTTTTCATCAGGATATTGACAGCTTGAATACAGATTTGAAAAGTTATACAGATAATCTGTCATCTTCTGAATTTGCAAAATGTATTTCTGCAAATTCTGTCTGGATAAAACAGACAGATGAAATTTCTGTCAGAGAAGAGTTCCTTAAAACCGGTGAAGAAACTTATCAGGCTGGTATCTTTGAAGAACCTTTCGATTCCGGAACAAAAGATAAAATTAACAGCTGGGTCAGCGAAAATACAGATAATATGATAGATAATATAATTGATGATATCAGCCCTGATTCTGTAATGTATCTGATAAATGCACTTACTTTCGATGCACAATGGCAAAACCAATATGAGGATTACCAGATTGAAGAAGATACATTCACGGCCTATGATGGTACAGAACGGACAGTATCTATGATGAGTTCCAGAGAATGGGGATATCTGGATGACGGTAACGCAACAGGTTTTATAAAGCCTTACAAAGAAGGCAAATATGAATTTATTGCTCTGCTTCCGAATGAATCTACAGATATCCGAAATTATCTGAATACACTGGATTCTGAAAAGCTTTCAGAATTATTGCAGAATCCTCAGGATTTTGAAGTAGATACCAAACTGCCGGCATTTGAAAGCGAATATGATACCAGCCTGAAAACTACTCTGCAAAGCATGGGCATTGCAGATGCTTTTTCTCAGGAAAGTGCAGATTTTTCCAGAATGGCAGATATCAACAATCCGGAAAAAAATCTTTATATTGATGATGTTCTGCACAAGACTTATATTTCTGTAGATAAAAACGGCACAAAAGCTGCGGCTGTGACAGCTGTTATGGTAGCCGCCGCCGGTGCAGCATTCACAGAAGAACAGGAAATCAAAGAAGTCATTTTAAACAGGCCGTTTGTATATATCATTGCAGATTCTGAAAAACATCTGCCTTTGTTCATGGGCATCGTAACAGATATTGATTAAATCATAACATGAGTGTGTATTTTCAGGATGCACACTCATGTATTTTTTATAGAAAATTTTACCAGATACAGCTTGACTTTTTAGAAAATATGCTATATAATGATACTATGAGTTTTTTATCAAAAAGGAGAATACTCAAGATTATGATTATGTTATCTATAAATTAAAGTAATTTTTTTAGAAAGGCCTGTTATTATGACTGAACTTGAAATTATGAAAAATGCGGAAGCCTGTCTCCGGTTTCTGATAAAAGGAACTGACCCGTTCACAAAAGAAGCTGTTCCGGAAAATGATGTTGTCAGAAAAAAACAAATCAGCAAATATCTGAATTTTACAGCGGATTTTCTGCACAAGGCGATTGCACAACAGCAAAATGCTGCACCGAAGAACGATTCAGCCCGCTTTTTTGTTTCACGGGAAAGAGCCGAAAAATGGAAACCCAATCGTGAGTCTGTAACAATTTCTAAAATTGCACAGGCTATCAATGAAGGCATTTCACCGGAACAAGATGGCTTTATTCCTACAAAAGCACTTTCTGAATGGCTGGAAAGCCAAAATCTTCTTGAAAAAAGAAGTCTGCCAAATGGAAGTTACCGCAGAATTGCAACAGAACAAGCTTCTGATTATGGAATTACAAATTTATATAATTCCAGAGGTAATTTTAAAAGCGTGCTGTTCAGTGTGCAGGCACAGCAGTGGATTTATGACTGTATTGATGAAGTTACAGAATTTTGCATTCAACATGCGGAAGAATTTCCAAGACTTGAAAAAGTAGCAGCAGTGCCTACAGAAAAGCACACCTGTTCCTGAAATTTTGTTTTTTTGTCTGATTCCGGAAGGGGAAAGACTTGGTATTTTGTGCAGCAGCTACACACGAAACGGATATGAATTTCATATCAGTATTTTTACTGCACAGGCACAGCAATATATTTTCGACCATATTGATGAACTGACAAAATTCAATCAGCTCGAAAATTAAATATATTAAAGGGGAAATTTGTATGAAAAAATCAAGAATTACTGCTGGTATCATGACAGCTGCTATGCTGTTTTCAGCCCTGCCTGTCATGAATGCCTATGCCGAAGATGTCGAGCTTGTCAACGATACGTTTGAAGAAGGGTTCGGCACATGGAAAGCCCGTACCTCCGGAAGCACGGAATTAAGCCTTTCTGATGCCTATGCCCATTCCGGAACAAAATCGCTCTCCGTGACAGGCAGAACTGTCAGCTGGAACGGTGCGGGAGCTTCCATGATTGGCACGATGTATGCCGGAAAGCAATATACATTAAGTGTTGCTGTTCTGTATGATGATGAAACTGTCGGCGGACAAAATCAGCAGTTCAATCTGCAATGCTTGTACACAGATGCCAACGGCAAGGAAAATTATAAATATATCAGCAGTGTCAATGCCAAAGCAGGAGAATGGAGCGTTATCAACGGAACATATACTGTTCCGGAAGATGCTAAAAATATCGTCGTCTATGTCGAAGCTGCTACACTCAGTGATTTCTATATGGATGATTTTACCGTCAAAGGCGAAAAAATTGAAAAAGAAGCAGGAAATGACGGCTTTTCCGATAATTTCGATGATGGTACTGTCATGGAATGGCAGGGGAGAGGCTCTCAGACAACGCTTGAAGTTTCTGACAAATACGCTCACAGCGGAAAATATTCGCTCTATACAGACGGCCGCCAGCAGCTCTGGAATGGTGCAACCTGCAATAAAGCTCTGGTTCTTGAAGCAGGTGGTTATTACAGATTCGGCTGTTATGTTCTCTATGACGGCGATGATTATACAGATACCCAGAAATTTTCTATCAATCTCCAGTATGACCTCAATGGTAAGGAAAATTATTATACTATCTATACAGAAACGGCTAATAAAGGCGAATGGACTTATGTCGGCACAGAATGCACTATTCCGGAGGGTGCTTCCAATATGTATGTCTATGTGCAGACAGCCTATAAGCCTGATTCTGCTGTCACCAGTCAGGATTTAATGGGCTTCTATCTGGATGATGTCACCGGAGAAAGACTCCCTGACCCCGCCATTCAGGAGGATATTGCTTCTCTGAAAGATATCTATGCAGATGATTTCAAAATCGGCTGTGCTGTGGCAAGTGCCGAATTTACACAAGGTGCAACAAAAGATT
>CADBOP010000253.1 GCA_902796255.1 uncultured Ruminococcus sp. | reverse complement strand
CCTCTGCATCAGAATCCGGAAAATATTTAATAATCTCATCGAGCATATCGCCTGTACCGTGGCCATGTACAGAGGAAATGGGGAACGGTTCACCGATACCGAGATTATAGAACTCATAGATGTCCATGGGGACTTCTCCGAGGGTATCGCATTTATTGACGGCCAATACAATCGGCTTGCCGGACTTCTGGAGCATATCTGCAACTGCATAGTCATTGGAAGTGACACCACTCCGGACATCTGTTACAAACACAATCACATCTGCATGAGAAATGGCAAGTTCAGCCTGCTGTCTCATAAGAGTGAGCATTTTATCATCTTCTTTTGGTTCGATACCGCCTGTATCGACAACCATAAATTTTCTGTCTCTCCATTCACATCTGGAATAGATTCTGTCACGGGTGACACCGGGAGTATCTTCGACAATTGATAATCTTTGTCCGATTAATTTATTAAACAGTGTTGATTTTCCGACATTTGGTCTGCCGACAACGGCAACAACGGGTAACGGCATGTTATCTCCTCCTTTGTATCAGAACTGTTCTTTCATCAGTTCTCTGGCAAAAAAAACTCTGTGGCACTGCTGTCCTTCTGATGCAATATAATATTCACAGCAGTGATATTTAAAATTCCAGAATATATCTGTAATTTTTCCGGTATATTCCGGCTGCTTGGCAATCCGGACTTGTTCGCCGTAGATAAATTCCGGCGGTTCGGATAATATTTTCAGTTCCATGGCAGGAATTTTCAGTCCTTGGGCATATTCCGGACAGGAAAGAACAGCCCTCTTCTTCTCTGTATCCCAATCAAAAGCAACGACTTTATGACATAATTTGCTGTAAAAGCAGATTCCCCACATAGAAGCCTCACTTTCTGATTAGTATGTATTTCCCAACATTGCATCCAGCAATTCAAAACCGTCACTGTTTGTAATCTGAATTTCAATATCCAGAGCCTTTTCTACATCTGAGATATGCAAATCATCTAAGAACACATCATCATTCCGGCGAATCATGCTGCTGGACAGCAATAATTTTTCGCCCAAGGGCTTGCCTCTGAGCTGGGCAATTAAATCCTGAGCAGTGATTAATCCTGTAACAGTAATAGTTTCCCCGAAAAAGTCATTTCTGATACAATACACATGACAAGTCAGACCAGAAAATTTTTCTTCAGCTTCTCTGGCAAGCTGGCAGAGAAATTCATAAGGGCTTTTTCCGGTAGCGATTGACACAGTACGGGGCAGGTTATCAGAATCAGCCATTTCCATCGCTTCATGAAATTCATCTGCAAGGGAACGGAGCATTCCCACACCGTTTTCATACTGGGGATATTCTTCATAATATGCTGCATCAGGAATCTCCCGTTCAGCGATTAAGAAAAACTCATCAGAGGGGAAAACCGCTCTTGTGCCGAACTGTTCCAGAAACTTCTCCTGATAGCTCTGAATCAAATCAATTGCTTCTCCGGCGGTTTGTCTGGTGAATCCGGTAAGCGGATAAAGATTCTTCCGGTATTTTGACAGCCCGACCGGAACAACAGCAACACTGGTAAGATTCGGGAGCATTTTCCCCAAATCCTGCAATGTCCGTTCAAGTTCAGCACCGTCATTGAGTCCGGGGCACAGAACAATCTGACAATTGAGCTGAATGCCGGCCCGTGCCATCTGCCAGAGAAAATCCAGTTTCTGTCCTGCAAAGCGGTTATGCATCATTTTGCATCTTAACTCCGGATTTGTCGTATGCACAGAAACATTGATATTTAACTTCATCTCGATAATTCTGTCAACGTCCTCCTGTGTCATATTGGTAAGCGTGACATAATTTCCCTGCAGGAAAGACAATCTTGCATCATCGTCTTTAAAATACAGTGTTTCCCGCATACCAGGGGGCATCTGGTCGATAAAGCAGAATACACATTTATTCTGACAGCTTTGTTTTTTATCCATCAGGAAGCTTGCAAATTCCAGCCCCAAGTCATCGTATTCATCTTTCTGAATATTGATTTCCCGTTCCTGTTCCTGATTCCGGATAATCAAACTTATTTTTGTTTCTGCTGCATAATACATATAATCCAGCACATCCCGCACTTTATGCTGATTCATAGAAACCAGAAATTCCCCTGCCCTGATACCGGCCTGCCATGCCGGAGACTCCTGAATCACGCCTGTAATTTCAACCAGAACAGCCGCCTCCTTTTCCTGTGAAAATAAAAAGCAGAGAGAAGCCCTGCCTCTCTCCGCTGTGTTTCTGCATATCAAAATTACAGAATGTCCATCTTGATGACTTCCACGCCCTTATAATAGCCGCAGTTCTTGCATACTTTATGAGGAGCTTTCAGTTCACCGCAGTGGTCACATTTGCTCATTGCAGGAACTTCGAGCTTCCATACTGCACTGCGTCTTTTATTTTTTCTTGCTTTGGAAGTTTTTCTCTTCGGTACAGCCATGATTCTTATCCCCTTTCTGATTTATTCAAATTCTATTTTGGCCATGCAATTGCATTCCGTGGTATTCCTGTCACAGCCGCATACCGGACACAAACCCTTACAATCCTCTTTGCAGAGCATTTTGGAAGGCAGTTCCAGCAGCAGGTCAGCAACTGCAATTTCAGCAATATCAATGCTTTCTGCTTTTGCAGTGATATAATTTTCTTCGTTTTCTTCATCATTGAGAAACCGGACAACAAGATGTTCTGTCTGATAAGAAAACGCCTGTACAGATTCTTTCAGGCACCTGTCACAGGTGACAAGCAGAGAGAAATCAATCTGCATATTCAGAACTACCGCACCGGCATGATTGGCAATACTGCCGCTGACTTCCACAGGAGAATGGAACACATAGCCCCTGATAAAGTCCAGTTTTTCCTCCGGTACAGAGAAAGCGAAATTCTGCGAAGTACCCTCAATATTCAGGATATTTTTAATATTCATCAGCATCACAAATCTACTCCGTTCTGAAAGCCTAAAGCACGACTGATTTAATTATAGCAGATTCTCTCCGGCTTGTCAAGCTTTTTTCCGGAAATATTTTTCCAGAAAATCAAAGATATTTTGTCACAGATTCCGGCAGTTCGGAATTATCAGCAGAAACTGTGAAAGTCACAACAGTATCTTTGCCGGTGAGGGCATCAATTTTAGCAAACATAGCACCGAGTGCATCGAAATCTGCACCGCCGATTTTCAGAATGCCGTCCACGAAAATTTCTTTGATGTCATAGTTGCCTGCGAGCATACCTGCAATAAAGCCATAGAAGTTTTCATAGCCTGCAATATCGAACTGTTCTACGCCTACCCAGCGAACTTTATAGCTGATAGAACGTCTGAGGGTTTCGCCCTTTTCGATACAAACGAGGCAGCCGTTTGTATCTGCGACAGCAGTGTTAATTCTGTCGATTAAATTTTTGGTTTTGCCAGTACCTTTTCTTCCGGTAATAATCTGAATCATGTGTAAACTCTCCTTTTGTTAAGATAATATAAATTTTTATTAATAGCCGAGCTTTTTCTCAAGTTCAGCTTTTGCACCTTCATAGCCGGGCTTGCCGAGCAGTGCGAACATGTTGGATTTATAGCTTTCCACACCAGGCTGATTGAACGGATTCACGCCCAGAAGATAGCCGGACACTGCACATGCTTTCTCGAAGAAGTAAATCAGATAGCCGAGAGTGAATTCGCTTGTATCTTCAAGTTCCAGAATCATATTCGGCACACCGCCTTCTGTGTGAGCCAAGATAGTACCCTCGAAAGCCTTTTTATTCACAACAGACATATTCTGGCCGCAGAGGAAATTCAGGCCGTCCAGATTAGCTTCATCTTTTTCAAGATAGAAATCTTTCTTAGGTGTTTTGATATCGACAACTGTTTCAAACATCACACGAGAGCCTTCCTGAATGAACTGTCCCATAGAATGCAGGTCAGTGGAGAAGACAACAGAAGCGGGGAAAATGCCTTTATTGTCCTTGCCTTCGCTCTCGCCGAACAATTGCTTGTACCATTCGGACATCATAGCAAATGCAGGGTCATAGGAAACGAGCATTTCCACAGACTTTCCTTTTCTGTAGAGAATATTTCTCAGAGCAGCGTATTTATAGCAATCATTGTTGTCAAAATCAGCTGTATAGTCATTCTGTGCCTGACGAGCACCTTCCATGAGCTTGTCAATATCGCATCCGGCTACAGCAATCGGGAGCAGGCCGACAGCTGTCAGAACGGAGAATCTGCCGCCGACATTATCCGGCACAACAAAAGTTTCATAGCCTTCGGCATCGGATAATTCTTTCAGAGTCCCCTTAGCTTTGTCTGTAGTAGCGAAGATATGATTTTTTGCTTCTTCCTTGCCGTATTTGTCTTCTACGAGCTTCTTAAATACACGGAATGCAAGAGCCGGTTCAGTTGTTGTACCGGATTTTGAGATAACATTCACGGAAATATCTCTGCCCTCACAGATAGAAAGCACTTCGTTCAGATAAGTCGGGTTAATATTATTGCCGACATAGTAAATATCCGGTGTTTCTTTCTTCATGTTATTATAGAACGGAGATTTCAAAAATTCGATAGCTGCTCTTGCACCCAAGTAAGAACCGCCGATGCCGATGACAATCAGGACATCAGAATTTTTCTGAATTTTTTCCGCAGCCGCTTTAATGCGGGCGAATTCTTCCTTATCATAGTCAGTAGGCAGTTCTACCCAGCCGAGAAAATCATTTCCAAGGCCGGACTTATCGTGCAGCATTTTTGCAGCAGTTTCTGTCTGGGCTTTGATACCGGTAATTTCGTCCGGCTTTACAAAGCTTTCAAGATAGTTTGTGTTTAATTTCAAAGTCATTGAATAACCCTCCAAAAAATCAGAATTCATATATATCATACTATAAAATCAGAATTTTTTCAAGTATATCCGCATTTTT
>CADBOP010000252.1 GCA_902796255.1 uncultured Ruminococcus sp. | reverse complement strand
GGAACACTTCAAACACGCTGTCGCCATGCTGAGGAAACAAGCCTGCAATTCTCTGACCAAGTGTTTTGCGTTTTCTTCTTTTTCGTTTTCTGGATTTATTTTTCTTGCCGGATTTTTTCTTTTTATATCCGGCGGCTGGCTGGTGAAAGTCTTCCTGATTCTGCAAAGCGTTTTTAATCGCATTGTATTTATCGAACTGTTCTTCGTCTGCCATGTACACACCACCTGTTTTTTATTTACTTATTTAGTATAGCACAGGAAAGCTGAAATGTCAAGCCTCAGTATTTCTGAAAATTTTCAGTTCTGTGTTTTCAACAGCTTCTGCAATCATAACAGCAAAATCGCCTTTTTCCTGTGCTTTTTCGACTGCTTCGAGCTGCGGACGGATTTTCGGGTGTCTGGGAGTGAAGACTGTACAGCAGTCTTCATAGGGCTGGACGGAAATATCAAACGTATCAATTTTTCTTGATATTTCTATAATTTCTGTTTTATCCATACCAATCAGCGGACGAAATACCGGAATTTTGCATACAGCATCTGTGCAGACCATAGCCTGCATTGTCTGACTGGCTACCTGTCCTACGCTTTCGCCGGTAATGAGTGCAAGGGATTCTTCTTTTTCAGCGATTTCCTGAGCAATTATCATCATCAGCCGCCGCATCAGGATAGTAAAGTATTCTTCCGGACATCTGCGTTTCAGTTCTTCCTGAATCTGTGTGAACGGTACACAGTAGAATTTGATATCTCCGCAGTAAGGTGTTAATTTTTCACAGAGCGGTTCTACTTTGATTCTGGCTCTGTCAGAAGTATATGGCGGGCTGACAAAATGAATGGCAGAGACACGGACACCTCTCTTGGCCACCATATAGCCTGCTACGGGGCTGTCGATACCGCCGGAGAGTAATAACAGGGCTTTGCCGCTCGAGCCTACAGGGAGTCCTCCAGCCCCTTTGATGCGGCCTGCATGAATATAGGCATTTGTATCACGGATTTCTACAATAACGGTTATTTCCGGATTATGAACATCTACAGCGATATCCGGAAAGGCTTCGCAGATAGTACCACCCAGTTCCATACAGATTTCAGGGGATTTCATGGGGAATTTTTTATCTGCACGTTTGGCTTCTACTTTGAAGCTTTTGGCATCTTCAAGTGTTTCTTTCAGATATGCAACAGTTTTTTCCTGAATATCTGAAAAATCTTTTTCGCACACACAAGCACGGCAGATAGCCGCAATACCGAATACTTTCTGTAATTTGGCAATCACATCATCAAGGTCGATGGTGTCTTCTTCCGGTTCTATATAGATTGTGGACTGTGCGGAACTGTATTTGAATTTTCCGACAGATTTCAGTCTGAACTTGATATTTTTAAATAAAATATCTTCAAAGCTGGATTTATTCTGACCTTTCAGAGCCATTTCACCATATTTTACCAAAATAATTTCTTTCATAACGATTTCCTTTCTTATAGTTATAATTTATTTTATTTTTAATTCTGCCATAGCAATATAATGCAGAATACTGAAATTTTCAGAAGCCGTCTGATTCAATAATTTTTTATGCTCCTGTTCCCAGCTTTCCAGTTCTGCACCGGACAGAGATGCACCGACTCCACGGCAGGCTTTCATTCTGCCGTGCCATGTTTCACGGGTAAACGGAATTGCTTCTGCATATTCTTCATGAGAAACAAGTTCGGCATATTGCAGAACAGTATCAGAGAGATGTACAGGATGCCGCTTTTCCCCTGCTCCGGTCCATGACGGATTATACTGCAATACTAAATTTTCACTTGCCTGAGCAATTTCATCTTCAAAAGGCAGCCAGCACATCTGGAGAATTAATATTTTTCCGTCCGGTTTCAGAATCTTTTTTAATACCGGCATCAGTACTTCCGGCTTGAAATACCAGAAACACTGACATGCCGTGACAGCATCAAAATAAGATGCCGGAAAATCTGCCTTTTCTGCCGGCACAGCCTCAAAGCGAATCAGCATTCCCTGCTGTCCGGCAAGAAGTTTTGCCTGTGCTATCTGATTTTCAGAAGCATCAATTCCAGTCCATTCCGCACCGTAGGCATATAAATTTCTTGGAATCACTCCTGTTCCTGTACCGAGGTCTAACACTTTCTGACCCTTTGTGCCGATATTGTAACCAATTATTTTCTGATAAAAGCTTTCCGGATAAATATCCCTGAATTTTGCGTAATCCTGAGAGGTTCTGCCCCAGTCGAAAGCTTTTCCGTTATCTATTGTATACATGATACACCCCCTGTTGTTTTATTATTTTTTATGAATCAGATTTTCCTGTCCTTCCCTGACAGCCTGTACCAGAGCCAGAAGCTCCTGTTCTGTAGTGTTTTCCGAGAAGCTGACACGAACAGCACAGTCAGCAAGAGTATCCGGTATATGATATACAGATAATACACCGCTTTTTGCTCCTTTGGAACATGCCGAACCGCTGGAAACATAAATTTCTTTCTGTTCCAGATAATGAAGCATAATCTCTGAGCGAATGCCCTTGACGGAAAAATTTACAATATACGGCGAACTGAAATTTTTATCTGTATCGCTGTTAATAATAATATCCTGCATAGAAGATAATAAATTTAATAAATATTCTTTTTTATTCTGCATTTGCTCCAGACGTTCGGG
>CADBOP010000251.1 GCA_902796255.1 uncultured Ruminococcus sp. | reverse complement strand
TTGCTCTGTACTGGAAAGAAGAAGTCAGCTTCCGTCCGAATTTCTCAACACAGCATGATACTGTTACTGTTCCGGTGATTTTTGCAAAAGTTTCCGGTGTAAAGGACGGCGATGTCAATGCCTATTGGCAGTGGGCAAGAGAACTTATGGCAGAAAGTCCGTTTGTAATTCACAGAGCCCCCTATGTCAGCAATAATATGCTCAATCCGTTCCGGAATATCACAACAGAATTTCTCATGAACGGTCAGTTACAAAGAGAAAGAATCCGGAATCATAAAGATTATAAATATGGCTTTCTCCGGCAGGAAATTCAGGAGCATATGCTGGATAAACTCCAGACACTGCTTGACCAGAGAATCATTAAAGGCACTTATGAAAACAACGGCACGGAATATCTGATAGTTTCCGTTGCATTGAATTTGGATATTCACTTAATCCGTGAAATTCAGAAATTTGATTTCACGAAAAAAAATCCCAAACTGATTTATATTATCGCTGATGAACATATGATTAGTCTGGAAGATACTATTATTATGGCATTTCTGAATCTTATCGGCTTTGATATTGTCTTTCTTGTGCCGACAGGGTATCAGGCAGTAGAAAGATTCTTTCAGAAAAATATGCTGGAAGAACACCAGATTGGTGAATATCTTTATGATGTCCGTGTGCCGAATTTGCAGAAATATGCAGGAAAACCTGTAAAAACAAGTCCATTCAGCAATTTATTTAAAAAAAGGAGATAAAATCTTATGGCTATTAATTTAACAAATCCGAACCGTCAGACAGATACTGCCACTGCACCGGCTGTAACTGTCGCTCCTACAGCAACCGAAGTCACCAGCATTGAACCCGTTCAGCAGTATGACATTGTCGCTGACAAAGAACAGCTTGTCCAGAATATGGATATGCAGAAAATTGATGAACTAACCAGTCAGATTGATATTTCTGATATGGGTACAATTGTTTCTTTCGGTTCTGAAGCTGCTGAGGAAATTTCCAAAGCTTCTGATACTGTCCTGAATAATATGAGCCTGACACAGCTCAATGAAACAGGCGAAGTAATGAAAGCTCTGACCAAAATTATGGACCAGTTCAATATTGACGAACTCAAAGAACCAAAGGGCTTGCAGAAATTATTCAACAAGGCACAGGCACAGCTTGAAAAAATTCTCAAGAAATATAATAATATGGGCACAGAGATTGATAAAATCTATGTACAGCTCCGTCAGTATCAGGAAGAAATCAGAACTTCCAATAAAAAATTAAGCACAATGTTTGATGCCAATGTGAATTTCTATCATGATTTGGAAACTTATATCTATGCAGGCGAACAGGGCTGTAAAGAAATTCAAGATGCTATCAACCAGACACAGCAGGAAATGCAGACTACCAACAATCAGGATTTGCAGTTCCAGCTGACTTCCTATCAGCAGGCACTTTCTCTGCTGGAACAGCGTGTACAGGACTTAAGAACTGCGGAAGTCGTTGCTATGGAATCTATCCCCATGCTCAAAACTATGGAATTCAGCAACTATAATTTATACAGAAAAATGGAATCTGCGATTATTATTACACTTCCTGTATTCAAGCAGGCTCTGGCACAGGCTATGCTGTTAAAGCGTCAGAAGATTCAGGCAGATGCTATGTCTGAACTCGACAAAAGAACTAATGAAATGCTCATGAGAAACGCACAGAATACTGTAGAACAGGCAAAAGCAACTGCAAGAATGGCTTCCGGTTCTTCGATTCAGATTGAAACACTCGAAAATGCATGGAAAACCATTACTTCGGGTATTGCAGAAGTGCAGCAGATTGAAGCTGATGCACATAAAAAACGTCAGGAAGACCAAGT
This sequence comes from uncultured Ruminococcus sp., assembly GCA_902796255.1. Lineage (GTDB taxonomy): Bacteria > Bacillota > Clostridia > Oscillospirales > Ruminococcaceae > UBA3855. The sequence continues at coordinate 3,421 of CADBOP010000251.1, read as the reverse complement.
ACGCTTGCAGGCTATCAAGAATGATTTCAATAAAAATTATCATATGCCAGATAAAAGAAAATAAGCAAAAGCACAGTAAAAGCCCTGTCAGTTACGGCAGGGCTTTTCTTCTAAAAAAATGAGGTGATTTCATGAACGAATCCGAAATCAGAATGCAGATTATACAGAAACTTTCCGAAATTGAAACACAGGAACATGTCAAGATTTTACATGCTGTAGAATCCGGTTCACGGGCGTGGGGCTTTGCCTCACCGGACAGTGATTTTGATGTCCGTTTTATTTATCTTCATGAAAAAGACTGGTATTTAAAATTAAATTCTCAGCGAGATGTCATTGAATATCAGCTTGATGATGTGTATGATATTAACGGCTGGGATTTGCAGAAAACGCTGAAACTGGTATATAAATCCAATCCCACTGTATTTGAATGGAGTAACTCGCCGATTGTCTATCAGACAAGTGAACTTTTCCAGAATCTCAAACCTGTGATAAACTCTTATTTTTCACCCAAAACAGGCATATATCATTATCTGAGCACTGCAAAGCATAATTATCATGCCTATTGTGAAAAAGAACAGGTGAAATTCAAAAAATATTTCTATGTCCTTCGGCCGCTGTTAGCCTGTTACTGGATTTTTGAAAATTATACCACACCGCCAATGCTGTTTTCAGATTTGAGAATGCTTCCGCAGGCACAGGAAATAGATACAATCATTCAGCATCTGCTTGCAATCAAAACACAGACATCTGAACTTGATACAGGCAAAAAAATTCCGGAGCTTGACAGCTGGATTCAACAGCAGTTCGAGCTTGTCGCACAAAAAGCAGAAGCCCTTCCCAATGAGAAAAATAAAAACTGGGAGAATTTAAATTCCGCATTTTTGCAAAGTTTTTTATCATAGAATCACTATTGACATTGTGATTTGGATATGCTATAATAAAGCTATTGAAATAAAAAATCAAGGATGGAAGATGCCCTATGAATCTCGAAAAACAAAAATCTGCACCGATTTATGAAGCTCTCGAACGCTTCCGGAAACAGCGTGTTGTGCCGTTTGATGTCCCCGGTCATAAAAGAGGCCGTGGCAATCCGGAACTGGTAAAATTATTAGGCGAACAATGCGTTTCACTTGATGTCAATTCGATGAAACCGCTGGATAATTTATGTCATCCGGTTTCTGTAATTATGAATGCAGAACAGCTGGCTGCTGATGCATTCGGGGCAGCCTATGCATATTTCATGGTAGGCGGTACGACTTCTTCTGTACAAGCTATGATTCTGACTGCCTGTAAGGCCGGAGACAAAATCATTTTACCCCGAAATGTTCACAGAAGTGTGATTAATGCCCTCGTTCTGTGCGGTGCAGAACCTGTGTATGTCAATCCGGATGTGGATTCACATATTGGGATTGCTCTGGGAATGGAGCTTTCACAGGTAGAGCAGACCATTCTTGCTAATCCCGATGCCAAGGCGGTATTTGTCAATAATCCGACTTATTACGGTATCTGTTCAGATATCCGGTCTATTGTGAAATTAGCACATGAACATCATATGTTAGTGCTGGCAGATGAAGCCCATGGGACACATTTGTACTTTCATGAGAAACTGCCTGTTTCGGCTATGGAAGCCGGTGCAGACATGGCGGCTGTTTCTATGCACAAATCCGGAGGAAGCCTGACACAGAGTTCTCTGCTGTTATTGAACAAATCCATGAATACACGCTATGTCGAGCAGATTATTAATCTGACACAGACAACAAGTGCTTCGTATCTGTTATTGTCCAGTCTGGATATTTCCCGTAGAAATCTTGCACTCCGTGGGCATCAGTCTTTTGAAAAAGTCGCCAGTATGGCAGAATATGCCCGTGATGAAATTAATTCTGTCGGCGGCTATTATGCTTACGGAAAAGAACTTGTCAATGGCAGCAGTATTTATGACTATGATGTCACAAAATTATCGGTCTATACCCGTGACATCGGCCTGACTGGCATTGAAGTGTATGACCTGCTTCGGGATGAATATGATATTCAGATAGAATTTGGCGATATCGGCAATATTTTAGCATATATCTCTATTGGTGACAGGATTCAGGATATTGAAAGACTGGTCGGGGCACTGGAAGATATCAAAAGATTATACAGTCATGATATTACTGGTCTGCACAGTGCAGAATATATTACGCCTATCGTGGCAACAACACCGCAGAAAGCATTCTATTCTGAAAAAGAACTGATTCCCATCAGAGAAACTGCCGGAAGAATCTGTGGTGAGTTTGTGATGTGCTATCCGCCGGGGATTCCGATTCTTGCCCCTGGTGAGATGATTACAAAAGAAATTATTGATTATACTCTGTACTCGAAAGAAAAGGGCTGTTCCATGCAAGGGCCGGAAGATGGTACACTTGAAAAATTGAATGTCCTGAAAGAGAACTAAAAGCATTTTCCATCTATGGTTTATTTATAAAAATTATATTACAGAGGAGTTGTGACATGATGCTGAATAATAATTATAAAATTTTTGTTGATGCCGGTGCTGATTTCGATAAGAATTTTATTGAATCTGGTGAAGTGGAAGTTATCCCTATGGGCTATACGCTGAATGGGAAAGTCTTTGAATGGACAGGAACAGAAACAGATTCTGCTGCAAAAAAAATATATGACAGCCAGAGAAATGGCGAACTGACAGAAACCATTTCACTGAAACAGGAGGATTATAACCAGAAATTTGAAAATATTGTTCGCCATGGTCTTGGGGTTCTGTATATCTCTATCTCCAGTGTGCTGTCTCAGTCCAATCATTATGCCAAAGAGGCCAAACGGGCTATGATGAGTAAATATGGAAATGTGCCGTTCTATGTCGTGGATTCCATGTCTGCTACCGGTGGGACGGGTATCATGATTGAAAGAGCTGTCTCCAATAAACAGCGTGGCTATTCTCTGGAACAAAATGCAAAGGATATCAGCAAATTGTCCGGCCATATTAAAAGCTGGTTCTATGTAAATGACCTCGAATATCTCCGTCGTAACGGCAAAACTTCTGCAAGCAAGTCTTTCTTCGGAACATTATTGGGTGTTAAGCCGATTCTTGAAATTTCCAGTGACGGTCAGCTCCGCCAGATTAATAAAAGCTTCGGAACTAAACGAGCCTGTGAAGTACTGAGAGATTTATATCTCAACAACGGCGGAGCTATGGACGGAACATCTGTTTATATCACCCACTCTGATGACCCGCAGAATGCTGTTCTGCTTCGGGAACTTGTACGGAAAGAAAACCCGAGTCTTAATATTAAAATACAGCTATTGTCGCCTATCATCGGGGCACATACCGGCCCCAACGTGATTACTATCCATCATTACAACGGTGCTTAAATCCGGTAGCCGAAATCCGGCAGGTGATTTCATTTGAAAAGAAGAAAAAATT
>CADBOP010000250.1 GCA_902796255.1 uncultured Ruminococcus sp. | reverse complement strand
TGATACAAATACAGATACCGATGCAGATACTGATACCGACACAGATACTGATACCGATACCGATGCTGAAGACGATGATGCCGTTCTGGAAGAAGCTTCCCTTCCCTATCAGAATGAAAATATTATCAGCATAGTCAATAAAGAAGATTATGATAACGAAGAAGATATTAATTATACACCTGATGAAACTGTTTATAATCAGCTTCTTTCCATTACAGAAGCCGATTACGGAAAAATTTATTTTATCGAAGAAGATGAAGTATATTATCTCGCCGCTCGCTATGATATTACACAGCGTATGACAGAAGATGACCTCTGGACAGAAACTGCTGTTCAAAATGTTATTTATGCTAAATATCAGAAAGACTATGAAGCTAAAATGGACGAGTGGTCTGCTGCTCTGACAGTTTCTAAAAACAATGCTGCTTTCAAACGCTATGACCCGTTTGAATATCATTTTTAATTATTAAAAATTTTTAAATCAAGCTGTGCATATTCAAATATAAGAATGCACAGCTTTTTATTTATGCATATATATAAATATTTCATGAACTTTTTATACTTTTACTTGCATTTTCGTTCATTTTATGCTATAATAAAACATAATTACTCAGGTTTTTTCTGAATTATCCAGATTTGAAAAAGGTGACAACTGCATGAAAAAAAATTCTGAAAAACAAACTCCTTCCTATCATGGGTACAGCCTTCTTGCAACTGTAATTCTGATTTTTCTGGCTATGCTTCTGCTGTTCGGCTTTGCATGGAAAACGCATACCCTCACAACTAAACAATGCTATGCGGAACTTTCTGATTCTACTAAAAAAGCTATGCAGGATTTGGAAAATAATTTCCGGAGTGACCGTGTCAATCTCCGGATGCTTGCCAGCATGATTGCTGAGAAAGACAGCCTCTCTTCTATCGATGTCAGTAATTATCTGGCTATTTACGATGTTAACAGCCTTGTTTCCAATATCGGTATCCTGACTCCGGAAAATACCTGTATCCTGCTGCGTGGAAAACAACAGGATTCTACTGGTGTCATGAACTATCAAACAGAAGTACTTCTCGGCGAACATATCAGCAGTTTACAGCCGGCACTTGGTGTTTCTGATTCTATGGTTATCCGCAGTTTCATGCCTGTCCGGAAAAGCGGAAAAACAATCGGCCTGCTGTATGCGGAAATGTCCCCTGCCAATATTGCAAGAGCGTGGTCGCCTTCTATTTATAACGGCTCATGTACATTCTGCATTATCAACAGAGATACAGGAGAATTTATTGTCAATAACTGGGATGAAAAAATACATTATATTTCCGAACTGGATTCTTCTTCTCTGCAAAACAGCATCACTGAAGGAAAAGCGGCATTCCGTGAAATCAAGACAGCAGCTGGTGATTTCTTCCTTTCTTATATGCCTATGGAGCTGGAAAACTGGGAAATCATGGTCTGTGTCAGTGCTGATGAAGTCTTTGCTTCTGCTAAAGAAATCGAAAGTTCTATGAAATGGTTTCTTGCTGGTATCATTATCCTGCTTGTCGCATATCTTATATGGATGTTCCGGATTAACCGGCATTCCATCATTCATGCAAGAAAGCAGGCCAATATTGATATCCTGACCGGCCTGCAAAACCGGAATTGCTATGAAGCTTATTGTGCTAAGCTCAAATCTACGGAAAATCTGGTCTGTATTTATATTGATGCAAACGGCCTGCATGAACTCAATAACACAAAAGGCCATCTCGCCGGTGACCAGATGCTTCGCTTTATTGCAGATACACTAAAAGTTTATTTTGGCGAAGAAACTGTCTATCGTATCGGCGGAGATGAATTTGTCATATTTGATAAAAATAAATCTGATGCACAGATACAGCCTGTTTTAGAAAATGTAAAATCTAACATCGAACGGAATCAATATCATATTTCTGCCGGCTACTGTATCGGTACACAAAAAATGCTGCTCAAAGAAATCATCAAAACTGCCGAAGTCCACATGTACGATGAAAAAAGAAAATATTACGAAAAAATCGGACAGCCTGTCCGAAATCACATCAAAGAGGAGGAAGCCCACATATGAAAAAATTAATTGCTTTTTGCTGTGCCTGTACTTTTTTCCTGCTTTCTTCATGCAG
>CADBOP010000249.1 GCA_902796255.1 uncultured Ruminococcus sp. | reverse complement strand
TACTCCCGGTGAAACATTGATTGCACAGAAATCTGCTTTTCTTGCTTCTGACCCTACTGTAAATTTTGAACTTTATTTCCAGAAAAAGATTTCTTCCGGATTTTTCGGCGGTGAGGGCTTTATCATGCAGAAGTTTACCGGAAATGGTACACTGCTGGTAGAAGCTTACGGAAGTGTAATTGAAAAAGTACTCCAGCCCGGTCAGGTACAGATTATTGATACTGGTTATCTGGTTGCAATGGACGGCGACTGCTCAGTAGAAGTACAGACAATCAAAGGTGTTAAGAACGTATTGTTTGGCGGTGAAGGTTTATTCAATACAAAAGTAACTGCACCTCCGGACAGGCCTGTGAGAATCTGGTTGCAGTCCATGCCGATTTATAATCTGGCTATGGAAGTTTACAAGTATATTCCGCATACCAATAATTAATTTTTCAATAAAAACGGTTTCTGCATGTGACTGTGCAGAAACCTGTTTTTTTATGCTGTTTTTTATGATGCTGTTTCTGTATTCTGTTCCGGCATGAGGAGATATTCTTCCGGATTCAGGTACGTTTTGCCCTGCAAGAGTTCAAAATGCAGATGGGCAGGCAGAGAGCTTTCAATATCAGCAGTATCCCCAATTGCACCTAATACTGTACCAGTTTCGACTTTATCGCCGACACTGACAGCCAGTCCGCTGTTCAGATTGCAGTAACGGCTGACCAGATTGTTCTGGTGGTCGATAGTGATAACTACACCCCAGAGAGCATCGTTTTCAATATTGGTGACAATGCCTGCACCGGCAGCACAAATGGTATCTCCTAAATTTCCGGCGATATCAATGCCGTTGTGAGTCTGCCAGATACCGGTGGTCTGTGATTTGACCAGTTCGCCATTACTGAATTTTTCAATAATTTCGCCCTGCACAGGCATTTGAAGCGGTTCGACAGAAGTGGGTATGATAGTTTCTGTGAGAGTTTCCGTGACAGATGCTGTTTCTGATTCCATAACAACCGGAGCAGTTTCAGGGGCATCCACGACAGCGGCCTGCTGCATAGGCGGCTGGGTCTGAACAGGTGCTGTCTGTATCGGCTGTACAATCAGTGGCTGCGTGTGAATGGTTTCCGGTCTGGATTCCGGAATTTTTTCTGTTTCCGGCACAGTTTCCGGTTCTGTAGCTCTGGGAATATCTGTCTGTACTTCCATAACTTTGATATCACCCACGGCAGAGTTCAAATCAAAACGAATCTGATTTTTAGTCTGTTCATAGGCATACCAGCAGGCAAAGCTAATCATGGCCATACAGAGCAGCAACACCAGATAAAACCCGATATGCTTTTTTGCTTTTTGTTTGATTGCATGTTCTTTCATGATATAATCACCTCTGTGGATAGCTTTGTCAGAAAAAGAAAAAATATTCACAGTTGCAAAAATCTCTCAGATAGTGTATAATATAGAAAATGCTTCAAGGAGGAATTTTTTATCTATGCAGAAATTGCTGAAATTTTTAAAGCCCTATCGGTTAGAATTGATTTTAGGCCCTTGTTTTAAATTGCTGGAAGCCGTTTTTGAATTGATTGTTCCTGTTGTAATGGCTAAAATTATTGACAATGGCATTGCAAATCGGGATGAGACTTATATTTTAAAAATGTGCGGGCTGATTGTTCTGCTGGGTGTCTGCGGATTGTGCTTTGCCCTGACCTGTCAGTATTTCGCTGCAAGATGTGCATTCCGTTACGGAACGGATTTGAGAAAGGCTCTGTATCATCATATTAACCAGCTGTCAGAAACAGAAATTGATAAATTCGGCACAGCAACACTGATTAACAGAATTACAAATGATGTCACAGCTTCACAGTCCGGTGTGAATATGTTTATTCGTCTTGCTTCAAGAGCTCCGTTTTTAGTGATTGGAGCGGTTGTGATGGTTTTGATAATTGATGCAGAATTAGCTTTGATTTTTCTGATAATTGCACCGATTGTTGCATTTTTGCTGTATTTTGTCATGCAGAAGACTATCCCGTTATATACACAGAATCAGAAGAAATTAGATGCCATTGGCAGACATACCGGAGAAAATTTAGACGGTATCAGAGTCATCAGAGCTTTTGCCAGACAAAAACAGGAAGTGAAAAATTTTCAGAAAGAATGTGCAGAACTTGAACAGAGTATGATACATGCCGGAAAAATTTCTGCTGTGCTGAATCCGCTGACATTCATGATTATGAATCTGGGAATCGTTGCTGTATTATGGTTCGGCGGTGTGCATATTGACACAGGCAGGCTTTCTCAGGGCGATTTGACGGCATTTACCAATTATATGACACAGATTTTACTGGCTATGATTGCCCTTGCCAATCTGATTGTGATTCTTACAAAAGCACAGGCTTCTTCTCTGCGGGTTGCTGAAATTTTGGAAACACATTCTTCTATGCAGGATGGAACAGAAATTCCAGAAGTGCCGGAATCTGGTGAAATACTGGCTTTTCAGAATGTCAGCTTTTCTTATGCCGGAGCAGGGGACAAGGCTCTGGAGCATATCAGCTTTACCTTGAAAAAAGGCCAAACTCTCGGGATTATCGGCGGTACAGGCTCAGGAAAATCCACCCTTGCAAGTCTGATTTCCAGAAGCTATGATGCAACAGAAGGGGAAGTCAGAATATTTGGGAAAAATATCAAAAAATATCAGTTAAAAGCTTTGCATCGGAAAGTCGGTACAGTGCCTCAGAAAGCCGTGCTGTTTACCGGAACAGTCAGAGAAAATCTGAAACTCTCTGATGAAAATATTTCAGAATCTGCCATGCAGAAAGCACTCCGGATTGCACAGGCCGGTTTTGTCAGCTCTCTGCAATATCAGCTGGATACGCATTTGGTACAGGGCGGACGGAATCTCTCCGGCGGTCAGAAACAGAGGCTTACTATCGCCAGAGCACTGGCAGGTAATCCGGATATTTTAATTCTTGATGACAGTATGAGTGCATTGGATTATGCTACAGATTTGAAATTAAGACAGGCTCTGGAGACAGAATGTCAGGATATGACAAAAATTATTATTTCTCAGAGAGCGACTTCTCTGCTTCATGCAGATTTGATTTTAGTCCTTGATGACGGTATCTGTATCGGACAGGGGACACATGAAAGTTTAATGCAAAGCTGTGAAGTATATCGGGAAATTTATCATTCACAGATGCAGTCAGGAGTGTGAGTATTTATGCTAACTACAGTCAGGAGAATTTTAAAATACTGTAAATCTTACTGGGGGTATCTGATTCTGACGATATTCTGCACGCTAATCGGTATTTCGCTTTCTTTGTTAGTTCCGGTGATGATTGGCAGGGCTGTCGATTATGCCGTTGGCAGGGGGCAGGTGGATTTCAGCGGACTTGGAAAAATTGCCCTGCATTTAGGAATTATGATTTTTATCAGCAGTATTTTTCAGTTTCTGGAGAGCCTGTTTATTAACAGACTGGCATTTGGAACAGTAAAGAATTTACGTTCGGAACTGACGGCAAAACTCGAAGAAATGCCCGTTTCTTATATTGACGGTAACGCAAGAGGCGATATGATAGCAAGAGTGATTTCAGATATTGAAATTTTATCTGATGGCTTGTTACAGGGATTTGCCCAGTTATTCACCGGAATTGTGACGATTATCGGCACATTGATTTTTATGCTGATGATTAATATTAAGATTACTGTGATAGTTGTCCTGATGACCCCACTGTCACTGATAGCTGCCGCAAAAATTACCTCTCTGTCACATCATGCCTTTCAGAGACAGTCAGAATTAAGAGGCCGTATCGGCGGACTGACAGAAGAATTTGTCGGCAGTCAGAAACTTGTCAAGGCCTTTGCCTATGAAGAACGGGCAGAAACAAGATTTTCAGAGATAAATCAGGAACTTGGAGAAGCCGGACTGAAAGCTACTTTTTTCTCTTCTGTAAGCAATCCGCTGACAAGATTTGTAAACGGGTTAATTTATGCCGCTGTCGGAACAGTCGGTGCATTGGGTGCGGTCGGTGCTCTGCCTTGGGTGGGTGTGATGACTGTCGGAGATTTGGCCAGCTTTTTAGCATTCTCGAATCAGTATACCAAGCCGTTCAATGAAATTTCCGGAGTTGTGGCGGAATTGCAGAATGCCGTCTCCTGTGCCCAGAGAGTATTTGAAGTACTGGATATGCCGTCTGAATCCGATGACAGTCAGTGTGAAATTCTGGAATCCTGTCGGGGAGAACTGGAATTTAAAGATGTTTCGTTCTCATATCTGCCGGAAAAGCCATTGATTCAGCATTTCAGCATGAAATCCGGACACGGACAGAAAATTGCAATTGTAGGCCCTACCGGATGCGGAAAATCAACAGTAATTAATCTGCTGTTAAGATTCTATGAAATTCAGGAAGGCGAAATTTTATTGGATAATCAGAATACAAAAAATTTTACCCGTGACAGCCTGAGAAATCAGTTCGGCATGGTTTTGCAGGAAACCTGGATTTTTACTGGTACAGTCGCCGAAAATATTGCCTACGGAAAGCCGGCTGCTTCCAGAGAAGAAATCATACAGGCTGCGAAAGCTGCTCATGCACATGGCTTTATTAAAAGACTTCCAAACGGCTATGATACTGTAATTTCTGATAATTCAGGCTTGTCGCAGGGACAGAAACAGCTATTGTGTATTGCACGGATTATGCTCACCAGTCCGCCGATGCTGATTCTGGACGAAGCCACCAGCAGTATTGATTTGAGAACAGAACAGAGAATCCAGAAAGCATTTGAAACGCTCATGCAGGGGCGAACCAGTTTTGTGATTGCTCACAGATTATCAACTATCAGAAATGCAGATTTGATTTTAGTGATGTGTGAGGGAAATATTATCGAACAGGGAACACATGCCCAACTGATTGCACAGGATGGATTCTATGCGGAATTATACCGTTCACAGTTTGCAGGATAATGCAAAAAAATAAGATTTCGCTATTGCATTCCGGAAATATTTGTGCTATAATAGATAAGAATATAAAATAAAAAGGAGACTGATTTTTTTATGGAAACTGTTGAAAATACGTTATTTCCCATTCGCATGGGAATGCATATTGTTCTGGGACTGCTGGCCTTTTTAGTATTCGGGCTGCAATTTATCCGGTATCGGAAAAGTCATCATCTTGTGCTGGCGATTGCCCTGCCGTGTACACTCCTGCCATATCTTTCAAGCAGTATGAGCTTTTTCTACGGAATTGGTGTTGCCGAATTTGCCGCTTTGATTTTATCTCTGATTTTGTCTGTGACTGTGGATAAAAATAAAAATCCTGATACACAGGAAACAAAACAGGAGGAAAAGACTTCATGAAAATAGTTATCCCTGATGGTGACACGCTCGCCCTGCCGGATATGAAACAGCATATTTTAGAAATTTTCTCCCAGTATGGCGAAGTTGTCTGCAATGGTACAACCAGACCGGAGGAAGTCGCTGAAAAAATCGGTGATGCTGATGCGGTATTGTGCAATAAAACTCCTGTGACAAGAGAAGTAATACAGGCTTGTCCGAATCTGAAATATATCGGCTTGTTCGCAACAGGATATAATAATATTGATATTCCGGCTGCAACAGAAAGAAATATTACTGTCTGCAATGCCGGAGCATATTCTACTCATGCAGTAGTACAGCATACATTTGCATTGTTGTTCAGTCTGGCCGGAAATCTGAATATTTATGACAAAGCCGTCAAAGCCGGTGAGTGGGAACGCAGTCCTGTGTTTTCTTATTTTCCTTATCCGGTACATGAATTATATCAGAAAACGTTCGGAATCATCGGCTATGGCAGTATCGGCCGGAATGTGGCCAGAGTGGCTGATGCACTGGGAATGCGTGTGCTGGTTCATACCAGAACGATACCAGAACACTGTGAATTTCCTCTTGTTTCGCAGAAAGAAATTTTTCAGCAGTCAGATGTTGTCAGCATTCATTGTCCGCTGACAGACCAGACAGCCAATTTAATCTGCAAGGAAAATCTGAATCTCATGAAATCTTCTGCTTATCTGATTAATACAGCCAGAGGCGGAATCGTGAATGAACAGGATTTGGCAGATGCACTCAATCAGGACAGAATCGCCGGAGCGGGTCTGGACGTGCTTGTACAAGAGCCAATGTCTCCAGATACCCCTCTGAAAACAGCGAAAAACTGCCTGATTACACCCCATATTGCATGGTCAGCTGTTGAGACAAGAGAAAGATTATTACAGATAGTTTCTGATAATCTGAAAGCCTATCTGGCCGGAAACCCCATCAATCAGGTAAATTAACAGAAAGCAGGATTTATTTTATGATAGATTTAAAAAATAAAAAACGAATTGTCATCAAGCTCGGGACTTCTACACTGGCACACAAAACAGGAAAGCTCAATATTCGCCGGATGACAAATTTAACCAGAGTTCTGGCCGATTTGCAGAATGCCGGCCATGAAATTATTTTAGTCTCTTCCGGAGCGGTCGGCTTAGGTGTCGGCAAGCTGAATCTGAAAGAACGTCCGAAAGATACACCAACAAAACAGGCCGCTGCTGCTGTCGGACAGTGTGAACTGATGCATATTTATGATGAGATGTTTTCTAAATACAGCATCACTGTCGCACAGATTTTATTGACAAAGACAATTATCAGTTCTCCTGACAGAATTGATAATGTCCGGAATGCGATTGATTCGCTTACGGAACTTGGTGTGATTCCGATTGTGAATGAAAATGATACTGTCGCTATTGATGAACTGGAACTCGAAATTGGCGAGAATGATTCGCTTTCTGCAATTGTGGCTTCTATCGCCGGTGCAGAAGCTCTGATTATTTTATCAGATATTGATGGTTTATATTCTGAAGACCCGCATGAAAATAAAAATGCGGAAATTATTCCTGTTGTGGAAGAGATTAATGCACATATCGAAGAAATCGCAGGCGGTGCAGGAAGTAAATTAGGCTCTGGCGGTATGGCGACAAAAATCAATGCCGCAAAAATTGCAACTTCTGCCGGAGTGGATATGATTATCATGAACGGCAGAAATCCGGAAGATTTATATAAATTATTTGACGGCGAGGAAATCGGAACATATTTTCCGGCCGGAAAATAATTAGCATAAAATACAGGAGAGGAGATTTTTTATGAATTATATGGAAGAATTAGGTCAGAAGGCAAAGCAGGCCAGCTATGCCGCTGCTTCTGCCGGAACAGTTTTGAAAAATCAGGCTTTACATGCCATCTCGGAAGCTCTGGTTCAGAATACACAGAAAATTATACAGGCAAATCAGACAGATATGGAAAACGCTGTCAGAAACAATATGACACCCGCTATGCAGGACAGACTGAAACTCGATGAAAAACGGATTCAGGCTATCGCTAATGCTGTGCTGAAAGTTGTCGCTTTAGATGACCCTGTAGGGGAAGAGGTCAGAGGCTGGCTTCGTCCGAATGGCCTGAGAATCCGTCAGGTGCGTGTGCCGATGGGGGTTATCGGAATTATTTTTGAATCCCGCCCGAATGTGACAGTAGATGCTGCTGTGCTTTGCCTGAAAGCCGGAAATGCTGTGATTTTGAGAGGCGGCAAAGAAGCAATTAATTCTAATCTCTGTCTGGTGCAGGTAATGCAGGATGCCCTTGCAAGTGTCGGACTGCCGAAAGAATTAGTACAGCTTGTTGAAAAAACAGACAGAGAAACTGCGGCAGATATGATGAAACTTAACGGCTATCTGGACGTGCTGATTCCTCGTGGTGGTGCAGGGCTGATTCAGGCAGTTGTGAAACAGGCTACTGTGCCGGTTATTGAAACAGGGGCAGGAAACTGCCATGTTTATATTGATGAGTCTGCCGAGCCGGATATGGCTGTCAGCATTGCAGATAATGCCAAAACACAGAGACCCTCTGTCTGCAATGCAATTGAAACGCTCCTGATTCATAAAAATATTGCAGAAAAAATTCTGCCGGAAATCAAAAAGGCATTTGATAAACATGAAGTGATTATTCACGGCTGTGAAATAACCGGAAAAATTCTCGGTGACTGTGTGATTCCCGTCACAGAAGAGGATTATTTCAAAGAATATGGCAATTATGAAATCGCAGTCCGGATTGTGGATTCTGTAGAAGAAGCGGTTTCCCATATTCAGAAATACAGTACCAGTCATTCGGAAGCAATTGTGACACAAAATATGCAGAATGCAGAATATTTCCTGAATCATGTAAATTCTGCTGCTGTCTATGTCAATGCCTCGACAAGATTCACAGACGGGGAAGAATTCGGCTTTGGTGCGGAAATTGGTATCTCTACCCAGAAACTCCATGCGAGAGGGCCTATGGGATTGCTTGCACTTACAACAACACAGTACAGAATTACCGGAAACGGTCAAATCAGAGGGTAAGCGGCTATGAAGCAAGAAATCCGAGACTTATTGCATAATTTAGTGGAAGATTCTGAAATTGCTCCTGAACCGCAAGCAGATGTCAGTGATGCTTCACGTCAGAAAGTAGATGCAATTATTGAGAAAATGAATCAGGAGAATCCGGCTTCCCCGAAAATGCCGAAACCTGTATACAGTAAGCCGCCCAGACGTAAGCGTCCGGCTGTGACTGTCCCTGAACCAGTCAGCCATTTTTTAGACTCCTCCTCACAGAATCCCGTTGTGAGAATGCATGACAGACTGCTGGAAAATGCCCTGCCAGACCCGAATGGAAATCAGAAACCTGCTGTGAATCCTGTAGCAGAAATCAGTCCTGAAAAAACAAAGTCCAAATCTAAAACAAAATCCAAATCTAAAACAAAACAAAATAAGAATAAAACATCAGAGAATACAAAGCCCTCTTCCAGATTTCAGGTCGAAATTACAGAAGAACTGCCGCCGGATATTCCAAGAGATACCACTGTTGCAGACCGTCTGAAACAGGAAAAATTAGAAGCTGTCCTTGAGGCTACACCTCCACGCACTCCTGAACAGCTCCGGCAGGAGAAAATTAAAAAATATGCTGCGGAAATGAAAAAGCAGATGCGTCAGAAAAAAGAGCCTGTGCCTGAACCTGTCCCCGAAGTCACTGAACCGGAAGAAATTATTCCGGCATGGGAAGAGACACTCTCGGAATTTGCTGAAAAGGCAGAAGAAGAAAACTCTGCACAGTTAAAAGTTTTAAAAGAATCTGAAAAGTCAGAAATTCCGGCTTTGGCAGATATTCCGGATATTCCGGAATATTCCGGAGAAGATACGCTTCTGAAAGAAATGTCTGCTCAGCTGGACAGTGAGAAGCCCAAAAAGAAAAAGAAGAAAAAGAAAAAAAAGTCTCAGAATCCGGATAAAATTAAAAAATCTGAAGAAAAACCGGAACAGAAAGAAGAAAAACCGGAACAGAAAGAAGAAAAACCAGAAAAAAAAGAATCTTCCGGAAAAGTTTCTTCTTTCTTTGGAAAGTTATTCGGCCCGAAAGATTCTGATACAGAATCAGAACAGGAACAGCCGGAAAAACAGACAAAGAAAAAACGTGTGTACCAGCCGCCGGAAAATATTACAGAAGTCGTGATAAATCCGGATGCTGTTCCGGCAGAAGAGAAAAAACATGATTTGAGCTTTGCTCCGGCTTCTGCCAGAGAAACCATTGCTGTGACAGGCGTAAAGAAAAGAAAGAAAATTGTCGCCAGAAAAAAGAATGCTTAATAATATCATCAAGGAGGATGCAGAAGATGAAAATTCTTGTTGCCGGACTGGGATTAATCGGCGGTTCGCTCTGTAAAGCCATTCATGCTTATACTGACCATGCTGTCTATGGCTGGAACAGAACAAAAGCTGTCGCTGAAAAAGCACTTGCTGAACATGCAATTGATGCTGTTGCCGGAGAGGATTGTTCCGGATTTGATATGATTATTACTTCTCTTTATCCGGATTTGACCAGAAAATGGGTCAGAAATCATGTCGCTTCTATGGATAGAAATACAGTTGTTCTGGATGTCAGCGGCGTGAAAACTACACTCCCGAAAGAAATGACAGAACTCTGTGCCGGATATGGTGTGTATTACCTCAGTACACATCCGATGGCCGGAAAAGAACGTGCCGGTTTCGATGTTTCCGATGAAAATTTATTTCAGGGTGCAAATTTTATTATGACCCCCCTGCCGGAAACCCCCAAGGCAATTATCGCTCAGGTGCAGAATTTTGCACATCAGATAGGCTTCCGCAAGTTCGTGATTACCACTCCGGAAATGCATGACAGAATGATTGCCTATACATCGCAGTTAGCACATATTGTATCAAGTTCTTATGTGCAGAGCCCTGAAATCCAGTTTGAAAGCGGCTTTTCCGGCGGCAGCTTTCAGGATATGACCCGTATTGCTACTATGAATGAAGATATGTGGGCGGAATTGTTCATGGAAAATCAGGAAAGCTTGTCTTATGAACTGGATATTTTAATTCAGCATTTACAGGAGTATCAGAAAGCCCTTGCTGCCAGAGACAGGGAGGCGGTCTATGCTCTGATTCGTGACGGCAGATTACGTAAGGAGGAAAATCTGAAAAACAGAAGAAATTCTCCTGCTGTGATTGATTTGACTGAGAAGGAGAGCAAGGCATGAATAAGTCTAAAACAAAAGCAGGGATTACGGCAGTTGTGATTGTCTTGGCAGTTCTGATAGTTGCCTATAATACCGCCACTATCGTTCCGGCTGGTCATACAGGTGTAATTGTAACACTTGGGGAAGTTTCCAAGAATGTTCTTGATGAGGGCTTTCATTTCAAAGCTCCGTTTATCCAGAGTGTGCAGAATGTTTCCAATAAAATTCAGGTCTACGAAACACCGGCTTCGGCTGTGTCAAAAGACTTGCAGACCGTCAGCAGCACAATTGCTGTTAACTACAGGCTGGTTTCCGGAAAATCTGCTGAAATGTATCAGAATGTCGGTCTGGATTATCAGACTGTGCTGATTACTCCGGTTGTACAGGAGTGCATGAAAGCCGCTACAGCTAAATATACTGCGGAACAGCTGATTACAGAACGTACTGCTGTCGGCGATGAGGTCAAGGCAGAACTGGATAATAAGCTGAATGACTATGGGATTTATATAGAAAAATTTAATATTGTCAATTTTGATTTTTCTGCTGAATTTAATGCTGCTATCGAAGCCAAACAGGTTGCTGAACAGAACCTGATTAAAACACAGACCGAACAGAAACAGCAGATTGTTATCGCTGAAGCAGAAGCCAAAAAGAAAGTGATTGCTGCCAATGCGGAAGCAGAAGCCATTCTGGCCAAAGCGGAAGCACAGGCCGATGCCAATAAAAAAATTGAAGCTTCGCTTTCTGATAAAGTCCTGATGTATAACCAGATTGACAAATGGAACGGCGTTATGCCCAAAGTTACCAGCGGAAATAACGGCAGCCTCATGATTGAAATTCCGGTAGAAGAAAATAATACATCTGCTGCTTTCGCCGAGGAAAATAATTAAATTGCCATAAAATATATTTCAAAAATAATTTTTTAAAAAAATTTAAAAAAATACTTGACAAATTTTTTGAAATATGCTATAATAACAAAGTCGTGAATGTAACATTCTTAAGACAGCCGGTGGCTTTGCCGTAAATCCGGCCGAGGAGTGCATATGAATTTTTGATTGATTCTTTATCAAGTCGATTCTGCTCCTCTGTGTTCTCCGGAGGAGCTTTCTTGTTTCTCTCCGGTACGACAATATTTCTGCGGAGGTGAATGAATATGCCAAGTGCTAAGGTTCTTGAATCCAAACAGGCCAGAGTAGAAGAATTATCTGAACTGCTCAAAAACAGTGTTTCTGTTGTTCTCGTAGATTACAAAGGCATTACTGTAGAACAGGATACTGTTCTGAGAAGAAATCTGCGTGAAGCTAATGTTAAGTACTTCGTTGAAAAAAATACTCTCCTCAAGAGAGCATTCAATGCAAACGGTGTAACTGATTTTGATGATGTACTCAACGGTACAACTGCAATTGCAGTTTCTGCTGATGACCAGACTGCTCCGGCAAGAATTCTGGGTGAGTTCGCTGAAAAGAATGAGGCTTTCAAACTGAAAGCAGGTTCTGTTGAAGGCGAATTTTATGATGAAACAAAAATCATGGCTCTGTCCAAGATTCCGTCCAAGGACGTTCTGCTGGCACAGCTCGTTGGTTCTTTACAGGGCCCGATTCAGAAGCTGGCTGCTCTGTTGCAGGCTGTTGTGGACAAAAATGGCGAAGCTGCATAAGATTTGCAGCATAGCAATCACAAATTAATTATTTTTTGAAAATTTTTTGAAAAGGAGTTTTTTATCATGGCATCTGAAAAGACACAGAAATTTATTGAAGATATTAAAGCTCTCTCCGTTCTGGAACTCGCAGAACTGGTAGAAGCTATTCAGGAAGAATTCGGCGTAACAGCAGCCGTAGCAGCAGCTCCCGTAGCAGGCGGTGCAGGTGCAGCAGCTGAAGAAAAGACTGAATTTGACGTAATCCTCGCTTCCTTTGGTGACAAGAAGATGGGCGTTATCAAGGCTGTTAAGGATGTTCTCGGTCTCGGTCTGAAGGAAGCTAAGGAAGTTGTAGAAGCAGCTCCGAAGGCTCTGAAGGAAGGCGTTTCCAAGGCAGAAGCTGAAGAACTCAAGGCTAAGCTCGAAGAAGCTGGTGCAACAATCGAAATCAAGTAAGTTTTACTTACGGGATATTCAAAGCGGAGATGAAATCCATCTCCGCTTTTTTGTGTTATCCGGTCAGGACATGGGAAAGAAGAATCAGGGCTGTGCCGGGTATGCCCAGAAACAGGCTTGTCAGCAGATTGGTGACACAGAGAGCAGGTGCATAGCCGAGAGCCTCTCCATAAAAATGCAGGAGAAACAAGACTGTCAGGCCTGTACTGCCGCCAAGCAGAAAAGTACGGAACGGTTTCTGCCGTTTTATGTAAAAGCATAGTAAAATCAGAAAGGCTGTCAGCCATAATAAATAATAAAAATATTCTCTGAAAAATTCCATGATACTGCCTCTTGTTAAAATTTATAATAAAATATAGGCCAGTGCAAGCAGAAGTTCCGGTTCAGCACCTTCTTTGTAAAGCAGATATAATAATGCCAGAAGTGTAAGCTTTTCACTGTCCCACCCTGTCAGAAGATGATGCAGTTCGTCAGATACCGGAGATTCCGGCGGCTTTGGAGGAAGTGCCGGCGGCGGAGGCGGCGGCATGGGTACAGCACGTCTTTGCATTTCCCGTGAGCGGCGGATTGCATCCTGACGCATTGCATCAAAATTCTGCTGTGGAGTTTGTGCCATACCCTGTCACCTCTGTTGAAATTTAGTAATTATAAGAAATGCTGTAACATTCCGGAAGCCTGTAATTGTTTCCAGATATGCCATAATTTCAGCATTCTGACGGCTCTGTCAAGACGCTCCTGCCGGTACTGCCGCAGATGTGGCCGCAGTGCCAGAAGCAAATCTGTATTTTTATCATGTTCCTGCTGCTGGAAAAGCTCTCCGGCTTTGAGCAGCAGTGTCGGGTCAAAATCCGGAAAAGCGTTTTCTGTTTTGCCGGCATCCGGCGGCGGTTTCTTTTCTTCCGGAGAAGTGGAAAACTCGCCGGATTTGAACATCTGGGCAAGTTCAGAAATCTGCTTCATACTTTCGGGGTCAGACAATACTTCCTGCATCCTGCCAAGAAGATTTTCCATTATTTGCCGCCTGAAAGTTTCTGATAGAGGGCTTTTGCCTGCGGTGTACTCATGATTTTATCAAGCATCTGCGGATTTTTGACTGCCTGCTGAAATTTTCCTGCTTCGGCAGGTGTCATGTTTTTGATTGCACTGTCAAATTTTCCGGCTTCGAGTTCTTTCCGGAGCTGTTCCGGCGGAACGCCGAGCTTCTGACTGACAACCTGCAATAAACCGCTGAGATTCTGGATATTATAATTATCCATAAAAAAACACCTTTCTTTCTGAAAATCTTTCTTAAAAACTGTATTGTAATTTCTGACAGTTTGTGTTATAATAAAATAGATTCCTAAATAAAGGAGGGACTGCATTTGAAAATTGTAGTAATTTCTGATACACACGGCGATTATGCAAAGTTATGGCAGGTGACATCTCTGCATCAGGAAGCCGATATGTTCATTCACTTGGGTGACGGAGAACGGGAGCTGAATTATCTTTTCAGCAATCAGCCATGGACAGAACAGAAGTTTCATTGCCTGAAAGGCAATTGTGATTACAATCAGGATATGAATCTGTTCCGGACACTGACACTGGACCTGCCCTACGGACATAAGATATTCGCTGCACATGGAGATTATTTTCAGGTGAAATTCGGCACTGCCCGCATTGCTTATGAAGCAAAGCAGAATCAGGCAGATATTGTGTTATATGGCCATACACATGTCAGCGACTGCCGCTATGAAGGC
>CADBOP010000248.1 GCA_902796255.1 uncultured Ruminococcus sp. | reverse complement strand
CAGCATCAGGCAGAGCATGAACAGTGCAGGCGGAAGATGCCATGATAATGCCCGCTGTGAAAGTATGTGGGCAAGAATGAAAGAAGGAGTTATTTCGCCTATTTTGCGTTAAATAGGATTGCCAACGTTTCTTGAACACATACGCTTTTGTAAAATGACGAAACACAGACTTGATTTTTTCATATAACAGTGCTATAATATTGTTAGCAACCGCTTACTAAAGGAGAGATGTATGATAAAAAAATATGATATTACACAAAAGGTGGAGTTCAAACAGGTACATACAATCTAAATCAGGATGCAAATTTCAGCTTAATCGTGTCATTATGTGTGACTGGGGCGATCCTGAAGAAATTGCAGGTATTTCTCACAGAATCAACAGCAGTGAAAGTTAGGTGAAAATACTGGAATATCTTGCAAAAAAGCTCATACAGAAGGAAGAACTGGAAATGAAATTGCTTATCTGCGTATTTCTGATTGGCTTCCGAAAGTATGTCTTTGATTCCGATACAGCCCGAAAATAAGAATTTATGTCTGAAACCATGAAAGGAGTCATTATCATGACAAGCAAAGAATACAAGAATTTATCAATCAGTGAATTTACAAAAGCCGCTGAGGTCTATGAAACTGACCATGCAGGGGTATACAATATGTGTAAAAAAGATTATCCGGATGTACTGGAGGAACTCGAAAAAGAGCCGTTCACCGACCTGCTCGACTGCGGATGCGGAACAGCTCCCATGCTGACACTTCTGCATGAAAAATATCCTGACAGGCATTACACGGGCATTGACCTGACTCCGAAAATGATAGAAGTCGCAAAAGCAAAGAAAATGCAGGGCGTGGAGCTGATTGTCGGTGACTGCGAAAATCTGCCGTTTGCAGAAAATTCGTTTGATGTGGTAATCTGCTGTCAGAGTTTCCATCATTATCCAAATGTGCAGGATTTTTTCAATAGTGTGTATCGTGTTCTCCGTCCGGATGGTCGGCTGATTTTGCGTGATATGACGGCGAAATATACACCTGTACGCTGGTTTATGAATCATGTGGAACTTCCGGTAGTGAATCTTTTCGGAAAGGGTGATGTCAGAGTTTACGGAAAAGAAGATGTCCGGAAACTCTGCGAAAATGCCGGTCTGCATATGGAATTGTTTGAGAAGCGTGATTTTTTCCGTCTGCATTGTGTTGCAAGAAAGCCCTCTGAAACGAAAAAATCTGTGAATCTGGAGCTGGGCGATGTGCAGGAAACTGCCCTGATTCCGCTTGCAATCAAAGCAAATGAAAGCAAACGTCCCAATCATAGAATCTACGACGGAAAATCCATTGAAATTATTGACAGTCTTGGCATTGACACGGAACAGTATGACAAATTTTTATCTCATGAGGGTGTTGTTGCGAGGACGATTTTGTTTGATAACGAAATCAGAAAAGCATTGAAACAGTATCCGAATGCGGTTGTTGTCAATATCGGCTGTGGATTTGATGACAGATTTTCAAGAGTGGATAACGGCACTGTTCTCTGGTATAATGTTGACTTGCCTGATTCTGTCGCAATTCGCAGAAAATGCTTTGCAGAGCGTGAGCGTGAATTTCTGATTGAGGGCGATTTATTCAGCGATACTTGGACAGAAAATATCCCTAATGACCGTGTGACAATTATCATTGCAGAAGGTCTGCTGATGTATTTCACAGAAGAACAAGTGAAACATTTACTGCATCATATCCGTGACTATTTCGGGAGGGGCTATCTGTTAGCCGAACTGATGCACCCTATGGCTGCGGATAACGGAAAATATCATGATACTGTCAAAAATACGAATGCACAGTTTCATTGGGGAATTGCTGATGGCAGAGACCTCGAATTTTTGTGTAGTGGCTATAAAACGCTCCGTGAAATCAGTTTCTTTGAGGAAATGAAAAAATATTCCGCTGTCGGCAAAATCGGGAATCTGTTTTTCAGAAAATTCAATGACAGATTAGCTGTTTATCGGTTCAGGGATTTTTGAAAAAGAGATAATTTATAACATTTGGTTAGATTGATCTAATCTATGAGAGGGTGTCACATGATACGAAAAAATACAAAAGACTATTTTGAAGAATCTTTGATTGAACTATTGGAAATAAAATCATTTGAGAAAATTACTGTCAGAGATATTGCCGGAAACTGTGGCATGACTACGAAGACGTTCTATAATCATTTTAGAGATAAATACGATTTGGTTCTTTGGACGTATTCTTCTAAATTGGAAAGCTATATAAAACAGGCTGGAAATTCTCTGCTATTTCGTGAAATGTGCAATTATTTAATTGAAATTTTCATTGAAAAACGCAAATTATATCTAAGTGCATTTAGAAATATTGTGGGGTGTGAAAGTTTTATACTGGCAGCATGTCAATATTCATCAGACACAACAGAGGCATATATTAAAGAAAAATTCAATTTACAGGAATTATCTAAAGAATTATTGTTCAGTATCAGATTTTTTTATGATGGTGCATTTTATATCGGCTATGAGTGGTTGAATGGAGAAATTCTGCTTTCTAAAGAAGAATATCTGGATTATATCCTTGATTTTATGCCGGAAATTTTGAAATGCTATCTGCTT
>CADBOP010000247.1 GCA_902796255.1 uncultured Ruminococcus sp. | reverse complement strand
TTGTCAAGAGCTTTTTGAAAAAAATTTTAAAAAATTCCGGACACAGAAAATCTGTCCGGAATTTTTTATTTCATCAGGGCTTTTAATTTATCCATTAATTCCAAGTCTTCTTGTGCAATGCGGATATTTGTTACAGCCTTGTGACCATCGGCAGAAGTGACACTGATTTCAATTAAACTGCCTTCATCGACATTCTGACCGGCATAGCTGAAAAACTGGATAAATTTCGGATGACGTTCCTGAAAGCCTTCCAGCAAAGGCTTGATATGCATTAATGCAAGCGGGTTCATAAAGCGAATACCTCATTTCTGGTTTTTTTCTGTTTTTATTATGATAGCATATTTTTCAGATATTGTCAAGTACAGGAAAAGAAAGTGTTCTGATTTTTTCTGAATAATTTGGCAGAATATTGTTATTTTTATGTCAAACAGAACTTTTTTTGCACAAACTGCTGAATTTGATGATTTTTACAGAATATTCTTAAAATTTACTTGCATCTGTCACATGCTTATGATAAAATTAAAATGGTTTAAATTTTTTGAAATTGCCAGAAACGGAGCTGTATGATTTTTATGAGTATGAGTAAAAGAAAAACAAAGATTGTCTGCACAATAGGGCCTGCAACAGATAAAGGAGAGGTTCTGAAAGAAATGATGCTCTCCGGCATGAATGTTGCCAGATTTAATTTCTCGCATGGCGATTATGCAACACATAAGCAGAGATTTGAACAGATTGTCAAACTGCGTCAGGAACTTGGTATGCCGATTGCAACAATGCTGGATACCAAAGGGCCGGAAGTCAGACTCAGAAAATTTGTGGAGGATAAGCCTGTTGAAATTCATGACGGCGATATGTATACACTCACAACAAATGATGTGCCGTGTACAGCAGAAATTGGCAGTGTTACATTCAAGAATCTGCCGCAGGATGTCAGTGTCGGGACAAGAATTTTAATCAATGACGGTGTGATTGAACTCCTTGCTGAAAAAATTACCAGAACAGATGTGATTTGCCGTGTAATTCACGGGGGTGTGCTTTCCAATAACAAGGGCATTAATGTGCCGGGTGTACGGTTGTCTATGCCGTATCTGAGCGATGCAGATATGAATGACCTTGAGTTCGGGGCAAAGATGGGGTATGATTTTATTGCTGCAAGTTTTGTGCGTTCGGCAGCGGATATTAATTATCTGAGAAGATTTACAGAAAGCCTTGGCTGGTTCAATGTCCGGATTATTGCTAAAATCGAAAATCTGGACGGGGTGCATAATATTGATGAGATTCTCGAAGCGGCTGATGGTATCATGGTTGCAAGAGGGGATATGGGTGTGGAAATTCCCTTTGAACAGATTCCCGCTATTCAGAAACAGCTGATTCAGAAAGGGTATAATGCCGGAAAACAGGTTATCACAGCTACACAGATGCTGGAATCTATGATTAATAATCCAAGGCCGACCCGTGCGGAAATTACCGATGTTGCCAATGCGATTTATGACGGCACAAGTGCAATCATGCTTTCCGGTGAAACAGCTGCCGGACAGTTCCCTGTAGATGTTGTCCGCACGATGGATTTGATTGCTTCCACGACAGAGGGAAATATTGATTATAAACATGAATTTGCTTCCAGAAAAGAAAATGATAATGTTTCAATTGATGAGGGAATTGCACATGCAGCTGTGACGACAGCACATGACCTGAATGCAAAAGCAATTATCGCTGTAACCAAACGGGGCAAGACAGCAAGATTAATCTCGAAATTCCGCCCGTCTGTGCCGATTCTGGGCTGTACTACGGATGAAGACAACCAGCGGAAGATGAATATGAGCTGGGGTGTGACACCGTTTGTGATTGATGAAGAAGATAATACAGATACGCTCTTTGCCAAAGCGGTTGCTGCTGCCAAAGCACACGGTTATGTGCAGGAAGGCGATTTGGTTGTCATTACTGCCGGTGTGCCTCTGGGAATTTCCGGTATGACCAACCTGATGAAAGTTGAAAAAATATAAAAATAAAAACCCTGACAGAAAACTGTCAGGGTTTTTGTATTTCTGATTTTAAAAATCAGTCTTCGTCATCATAAGATTCTTCATCAGCATCGTCCAGAAGTTCTCTCATGGAAATAGAGATTCTCTTGTTGTCCAAATCAATGCCGATGATTTTTACCTGTACTTCATCACCGACAGCAACAACGTCTTTTACGTTTTCTACACGGCGGTCAGCAAGCTGGGAAATATGAATCAGGCCGTCAACACCTTCAATAATCTGTGCAAATGCACCGAAAGAAGTAATAGAAACAATCTTGGCTGTTACAACATCGCCAACAGCATAGTTTGCCTTGAATTTTTCCCACGGATTGTCTTCGGCTTTCTTATAGCCCAGAGAAATTCTCTGCTTTTCAGGGTCTAAATCCTTGATGTAAACTTTCAGTACATCACCAACAGAAACTACCTGACTCGGGTGCTTGATTCTGTTCCATGACAGTTCAGAAATATGCACCATGCCGTCAATGCCGCCGAGGTCTACGAATGCACCATAGCTTGTCAGGGACTTTACTTCGCCTTCGTATTCCTTGCCAACTTCAGCATTCTTCCAGAATTCAGCCTTGGCTGCTTCCTTAGCCTGACGGGATACCGCTCTGATAGAGCCGACAGCACTCTTCTTGCGTTCCGGAGCTTCTAAAATAACAAACTTTACAGTCTGGCCTTTCAGCTCATCGAGAGAAGCCTCACGGGGCAGACCTGTCTGAGAAGCAGGAATAAAGATACGTACGCCTTCATAATATACATTTACGCCGCCCTTGACTACGTTGGTAACAACAGCTTCGAGTACTGTGCCTTCTTCCTTGGCCTTGATTACCTTGTCTACACCAGCCTGTTCGTCTACTTTCTTCTTGGAAAGTGTTGCAATGCCGTCCTGGTCGCTGACTTTGATAACAATCAGGTCGATTTCGTCACCTTCTTTTACAAGGTCAGAGGGCTTTTTGGTCGGGTCATTTGTCAGTTCACTGGCAGGAACAGTACCTGTCTGCTTTGCACCGAGGTCAACGATGACTTCGCTGTTGTTGACAGACATTACATAGCCCTTCACTCTATCTCCGTTTCTCAGCTTTTTGCTGAAATTTTCGCTCTCGATTGCCTGAGCAAAATCGATGTCTTCCTCCGTTTCCGGAATTTTGTTCAGATTTTCTTCCATGGTAAGAATTACCTCCTTAATAATATGTGCCGGTGTGGAAGCACCAGCAGTAATGCCGATTTTTTCGGCATCAGACAGGTCTAAAGTGTCAAGCTCGTCCGCATTCTCAATATGATAACTTTTG
>CADBOP010000246.1 GCA_902796255.1 uncultured Ruminococcus sp. | reverse complement strand
GAAACATACAGTGATGTATTTAGCTATACCAAAGAAACAGGCCTTGCATTTCTTTGGCAGAAAGAAAAATGCACCTTCACAGAGTATGGACAGACAGCCTCTGTTTATGTAGATTATAACGGCCCGATTACATGGCTTTCCAGTGATACAGACATTGTCACCGTGAATGACGGTCTGATTACAGCAGTCGGTAACGGCGAAGCCACTGTTTACGCTGTCTGCGGTGAGCAGCGTATCGAATTCCCTGTTTTAAATGTTTTTCATTATTGTCTTTCTTCATATAATAATAGCATAATGCTTGACAGGTCAGATAGTTATCAGTTAAATCTGTACTCAAAATATAATACAAAAAAAGCAGTAAATTCGCTTGCCGTCTGGAGGTCTTCCAATGAAGAAGTCGCTTCTGTCGATGAAAACGGCCTTGTTTCAGCACATGGATTTGGAACAGCAGAAATTACTGCCACCATAGGAAATATTGTACTGACCTGCACAATCACAACAGGATATTCAGAAGAACCTACTGAAGACCCTTCTGACACAGAAACTGAAACTGCAACAGAACCGGAAAAACAAATTCTGAAACTGACAGAATATACAGAAACTGCCACTCTGCATGTCGAATATGACGGAAAGATTACATGGCTTTCCAGCGATACCAGTGTTGCTACTGTAAAAGACGGCGTTGTGACCGCTGTCGGCAACGGAACAGCCACTATCTATGCTGTCTGCGGTGAACAGCGTGTGGAAACAACTGTAGAAGTAAATTATAATTATACCCTCGACAAGACAGAACTGAATCTCACTGCCGGCCAGCAGTATCAGCTTGGATTATATTCTGAAAATAACAAGAAAGCCTATAATCAGCTTGCTGTATGGAGTTCTTCAGATGAGAACGTTCTCACAGTAGATGAAGTTGGCATCATCACAGCCGTTTCCGCCGGTACAGCAAAAGTCACAGCCAGAGCCGGAGATGTCACAGTAACCTGTGATATTACTGTCAAAAATTCTGAAAAAACAGAAATTTCCGCAAATACACAGACCATTGCAGAAGGCACTTCCACACAGCTGAGTGTTTCCAATTATCAGGGCACTGTAACATGGGTTTCTTCCGATACAGATATTCTCAAAGTTTCCTCTGATGGAACAGTCACCGGAATCAAAGCCGGCAATGCGGATATTTATGCAATGCTCGAAAACGGAAAGACCGTTTCCGTTAATATTACCGTAACAGCTTCTGACATCAGGCTTGGAGATGTAAACGGTGACGACAATATTAATATTCTGGATGTCATCAGTATTAATAAAGCCGTCCTCGGTAAGGAAAGCCTGACCCCTGAACAGGTAAAAGCAGCGGATATTAATCAAAATAATACACCTGATTCCACAGATTCCCTGATGATTATGAAATTTATTGTCGGCCTGATTACCTCGCTGCAATAAAATATACATGAACAAAAATATTCCCTCGAATCATTTCGAGGGAATATTTTTTTATCATATCAATCATTCGGGAGGATAAATTATTCAAAAGACCATGCATCAATAGTAATATCTCCGCTGAACAGGAAATATAAATCTTTGCTGCCGCTGGGGGCATTTAATACCGGAACAGTAATTTCTGTCATACCGCCTGCGGGAATTTCTGCATAAGCAACAGCATCCGCTTTGAGGTCTGTTGCTACTTTAATAGCTGCACCGCTCTTGGAAGAAGCTTTTACAGTCATAGTCTTTGCACCCTTGGAGAAATCCACACCAGTTACTTTCAGCCAGCTGCCTTTTCCGCCGGATACAGTAGTATCACCCAGACCGGAAACGGAAATATCTTTGGACTGACTGGACATCATTTCTGCCTGATTTGTCTGATACGGGCTGACTTTCTTAAGCTGCGGCACACCTGTCATTGTACCAGTAACTGCATTGATTTTATCGCCTGTCATAGTAATCTCATTCACCTGCGGGCTTCTGTAGTTTCCGTCAATACCCATAGCCTTTTCTACCGGACGGGAATGATAGAACAGATATAATTTGCCGTTTAATTCTACAATAGAATGATGATTGTTTCCTGTCATACCAAAGAAGAAATTACCCTGATTCTTGAAAACTTCACCTGTATAAGTATACGGGCCGAGGGGATTGTCTGCAACCATGTATTCAATGCCGGCTGTGGAAAGGCCGTACTGATTGCCGCCTGTGTTCCAGTTCGAGCAGTAAGTATAATAATACTTGTTGCCGATTCTGTTAATGCCGGAATCTTCAAATACATATGGTGCATCAATCGTCACAGGAGTACCGTCAAGATGCAGCATATCATCTGTCAGCTTGACAACTCTTGTAGTAGAAGGCATCGCATTTTTGCCTTCAGGAACACCGCCGCCGAATGCCAGATAACCTGTACCGTCATTGTCTACAAATACAGCAGGGTCAAAGAGCCACGGAATATTGCCGCAGTTCGGAACAGCTCTTGTAACCAGCGGGCCGCCCAGTTCGTCTTTCCAAGGGCCTGTAGGAGAATCAGAAGTCAGCACGCATACACCATTGCCGCCGTTGCAGAAATACAGGAAGAATTTTTCCTTGCCGTTGATTTTCTTGTGAGCTGCACAAGGTGCCCAGGAGTTTCCGGCAAATTTAGCAATTCCATCAGAACCGGCTACCGGAATAGCACCATGGTCAGTCCAGTTCACCATATCGTCAGAAGAAATGCAGTTGATGCGTTTAATCAGGCCATAACCGTTTTCTTTCACTTTGCCGTTGGAATCATATTCGATAGTATCATCTGTCATGTAGACATAGACACGGCCGTTATATTCCATAACACCGGGGTCAGCACCGAAACGCTGTGTATAAAGCGGATTGCTTTCCCCTTCTTTTTTATAGCTGGCAGAGGGAGTCACAGAACCGAACAGCTGATTTAATTTTGTCACATCTACATTGGCAGTGGGCTTTTCTACGACAGTGAAAACCTGAATTCTGCCATGCAGATAATCCTGAAGCTGTTTGATGTCAGCAGCATCAACTGTACCGCTTTCATCAACATCGGCAGCCTTATTGTAAGTACCGCTGGCAGCAGCCTTTTTAGCAGCGATTAAATCAAAGATATTGATTTTTTCATCACCGTTGACATCGCCCTTGATTTTTGAATCGTCCGGCTTTTCTTCCGGCTGGGATTCTGTCGGAATTTCTACAGGGTCAGGGCCTTTGATGCCTGTGCCGCCTACTGCACCGATTACTTCGTCAATATAGAAATTATTTGTTGTTTCCGCAGTTTCAACATAGAGCTGCATATCAGAAGCATCTGCCGGAATTTTATACTTGCTGTTGGCAAGCTGAACCCATTCGCCCTTCACGCCGGTAGCCTCTGCAATCGTGCTGTACTGTGTATTATTGTTAGCATCTTTGTACTGCAATTTCAGATAGAACTTATCTGTTGCATCGCCGTCAAAATAGCTTACAATGGCACTGAAACTGTATTCGTTGCCGGGGACAAAAGCTCTCGGATTAAGTGTTTTATAAGCACCGTTCCAAGCGGCTGTTCTGTTTTCGACCAGAAGAGATTCACTGCCGACAAAAGCTGTTCTGCCGCTTGTGAGAATATCTGCCGCACCACGGCCGCTCCAGTCGCACAAATCGCCTTCAAATCCGTCAGCAAAATACCAGCCGTACTGATTCGGTTCAATCGGCTTTACTTCTACAGTTGTACTGCCGTCTACTTCCATACTCATCAAAGTATTATAAGCAAGCTTCGGATTATTGTTTTTATCATAAAGTAATGCATCAGAACCGGCTTTCAGCCACGAGTTGGCATCGTTCGGACCCCAGATGCAGACAGCAGTCACACGGCCGTCAGATTTCGGGTTTTTGTTCCAGTCCATAGCGGCTTGGAAGATAGCTTTATATTTGTTAGCCTGGTCTTGGAAACTGTATTTTCCGCTTTCTACAGAAATATCAAGCTCTGTTACCTGCACGTCACAGCCGATAGACAGATATTTATACATGGCTTCGATATAGGAATCTGTGCCAGCGAATCCAGTAGCATTGGCCGGAACATGGGACTGCATTCCGACACCATCAAGCAAGCCTTTCTGATAGAGAGATTTACACATATTATAGATACAGTCTCTCTTGTGGTCCCAGTATTCGTTATAGTCATTATAATAGAGGTCGCATCCGGCCGGAGCGTATTTTCTTGCGTATGTGAAAGCTTTTTCAACAAAGCTGTTATCCCCGTAAACCTGAACCCATGCAGATTCCCCTCCGTGTCCCTGAATGTTATTGTCACC
Source organism: uncultured Ruminococcus sp. (assembly GCA_902796255.1). Lineage (GTDB taxonomy): Bacteria > Bacillota > Clostridia > Oscillospirales > Ruminococcaceae > UBA3855. The sequence continues at coordinate 2,935 of CADBOP010000246.1, read as the reverse complement.
AGGGACTCTTGCACCGCCGTTGTTGGCTGTTCTCTGGTCACTGTCAGAAACGCATTCGTTGCAGACATCATAAGCATATAAGTCAAGTTTCGGGTACTGCTGCTTGATAGCATTGAACATATTCTTGATATAGCTTTCCATACGGGCATTCATGGTATTTTTGTCTACCCAGTTGCCGTAGTCACTGAAATCCGTCTTGAAGAACCAGCTGGGGGTCTGGCTGTGCCATACAAAAGTATGACCTCTCATTGAAATGCCGTTCTGAGAGCAGAAATCCATGATAGCTGCTGCATTGTTCAGAGAAACACCGATATTTGTGCCGGAACACTGAGCACGGTTCAGAGTTGCATCCGGTTTCATTTCGTTTTCGCATTCTACAGAATTGCAGTCTTTCAGAATATTTGCCGTGATAGCAGAATTTTTTACAGTCCCGCCGTTGAGAATATTACCAACTTTGAAATAACCGGCAAATTTATCTTTCAGGCCGGCTTCTGCGGCTTTTGCTGTCAGAGCATCTGCATCTTCAGAAGTAATTTTCATATCATCAAACATGAAATCATTAGTAGTATCTGTTGTGATTGTTAATCTGAATTCATAGCTTTCATCCGGAGCAGTATAATCCGCAGAAAGTTCTGTCCATTCGCCGGCCTTTGCAGAAACTGTAGTCAGTTCTTTTACAGTTTCCTCCCCTGTTTTTTCGTTGATGCACAGCAGGGATAAATGGAATGTTTCATCAGATTCGCTGAATACCTGTACAGAATAATGATATTTCACACCGCCGTACAGATAAAAGCCTTTGGAAGAACTTGCACCGTCAGCAGCAGATTCACGTCCTGTAACAAGCATACTTCTGGAATGCTGATAGCTGTCTTCAACAGGTGTCAGAATCATTGTATCGGCATTTCCGTACCAGCCGCCATAGCTGATTTCAAAATCATTATTGACAACTTCTTCCGCATGAACCGGCTGTGTCAGTTCCGGCATAAAAGCCAGTGTTCCGGTGCAGCAGAGCAGTGCTGTCATACCAGCCAATAATTTTTTAAATTTCATAAATAACCCTCCAGTTGATTGATTTAATTTAATATAAAATTTTTAAACGGTTTCTTCACAAATTATACATATTATACATGATTATAAGGCAATCTGCAACCCATTTTTTGCAGATTAGGTGGACAAAATGCATAATTTCTAAAGAAAAGAATCAAAAAAATCCTGTAGATACTGCAAAAGAAGTCAGCCGGCATAAAGGGGGCAGTCCGGCATAACTTCCTTTTTACAGCTGGGTTTATCATAAAGAAGTACATAGGGGAACAGATGTATGAAAAATATCTCTGTTACAATTAGAGTATAGCAAAAAACAGAATAAAATAATATCAATTTTTTGATAAAAATAGTAAAAAATTGATATAAGAAAGAAAGAAAAAAATTTTTTCTGATTTCTGCAACGTTTTTTTCTGGTATACTGTATGTAGTAAGTGAAAAGCAATCATGTGCATGAAAAGCTGTCCCAATTAAAAAAAAGGGGGAATTATGATGATAAAAGAAGAATACTGTCAGGGCTTTCTTTATCAGAGAAAACCGGCATTACACGAGGAAAACAACATGACTGCAGAACAGCAACAGCAAAAAAAAATTTATGATACTTACTGGAAATATGTATATACAATTGTGTTTCATATTCTCCGGAATACCGGAACAACAGAAGATATTGAAGAATGTATCAATGATGTGTTTGCAGATGTATTCCGGCATTATGATTTCAGCCACAGCGATACGCTAAAAGCCTACCTCGGCACAGCTGCCAGAAATAAGGCTCTTAATTGCAGAGCTTCGCTGACCGCAAGAGCGACTCATGTCAGAAATGCCGAAGATACTGAATTTTCCGCAATCGCTTCCGGAGAAGATATTCAGTCCGATATCGAGCAGAATGAGCTGACAAAATTACTGCTTGACAGTATTCAGTCCTTAGGTGAACCGGATGCCACGATTCTGATTCAGAAATATTTCTATCAGAGCAAATCCGGTGAGATTGGAAAAATAGTCGGCTTGTCCCCGATTGCCGTCCGTTCACGCTGTCACAGAGCCCTGAAAAAACTCCGTGAAATACTCAAAGATACTGATATCTCAGTATAAATCAGATAAGAAGGTGCTATCATGAAAAAGAAAGTTTCTATGAAATATCTCCTGCAACATGCAGACAAAGAAGCTCTGGAGAGAATCGCCCGTGATTATCCTGCTCCGGAAACCCGTAAGAAAGAACTGTTTCCGGATTATATCGATTCTGAAACTTTTGAAGCCGAACCGATAAAACATTCTATTCAATGGAGCAGTGTGATTTCTGTAGCAGCTGTATCTGCCCTGATTGTCGGAAACGGCTTGTTGTTCACAAATCTGCCCAGAGTCCAGAAACAGGAACATCAGCAGAAAGCCGAAAAAGCAGAAACGATGCAGACAAATGCAGATTCTCCGGCAGAATCACTCACCGAAACACAAAGCAGTACAGAAAAAGAAAATTATCAGACAACAGCAGTTTATAATGTATCAGAAAAAACTACTGTCATCGCCGGAACTGTTCCGGCCGTAACAGAAACAGTTTCTGAAAAAAAAGAAACAGAAGCAGCTAAAACTACAAAAACTGCAAAAACTGCAAAAACTACTGAAACAGTTTCTTCTTCTGCTCCGAAACAGAGCAGTATTGAGAAATCTCAGACCGTTCCGGCCGTACAGGCTCTGGAAGTGCCGGTTACAGAAACTCCGTCCGAAGAACCGGAAAAAGAAACCATTCCCGCTCCTGCCGCTCCTGAAGTGCCGATTCCCGGTTTCAAGATAGTCTATACAAATACCAAGATGGGAACAGGCCAGCTGGTATATCAGATTCAGCCCGAAAACAGTGTGTATTATAATAAAGCGGACATAAAATATCGTCTTTCTTTTG
>CADBOP010000245.1 GCA_902796255.1 uncultured Ruminococcus sp. | reverse complement strand
TGGAGGAGGTTCTGTTTCTGTCTCTGTTTCTGTTTCCGGCTCAGTTGGCGGTTCAGTCGGCTGTACATATTCGGCACGAGTCAAAGCCGGCTCTTCCAATATGACAGCAGCAGCAGAGGCTTTCTGTGGTAATGTGAAATTCCATGAAAGATATAATAATCCGAAACATAACACTGCTGCAAGCAATAATAACACACTTGCCGGAATCATGAAAGTTTTCTTTTTCACTGGCATTCCCCTTTCTTAAAGATAGATTCTCTACTATTTATTATACAGAATCTGAAATAAAAAGTCAAGCCCTTCTGAACCATTTCCTGCCACGTCTTTATATAAATTTAAATTATTATTTTATTTTAAAATAAAATTATATTTTTTTGAAAAAAACTATTGACAAATTACTTGAAACGTGCTATAATATAAAAGCTGGTTACAGCGAATGTAAAAAATATGGCGGCATAGCTCAGTTGGCTAGAGCATTCGGTTCATACCCGAACGGTCACTGGTTCAAATCCAGCTGCCGCTACCATAAGGCCCCTTGGTCAAGCGGTTAAGACTCCAGATTTTCATTCTGGCAACATGGGTTCGATTCCCGTAGGGGTCATCTTGATTTAATCATTCCAGAAAAATAATATTTGTTTTTCTGTTATAAAAATAAAATATGGCCCCTTGGTCAAGCGGTTAAGACTCCAGATTTTCATTCTGGCAACATGGGTTCGATTCCCGTAGGGGTCACTTGAAAACCTCACAGATTTTCTGTGAGGTTTTTATTTTATAAAATATAAAACTCTCCGGAAGATACCAGAGAGTTTTTTTATTACTGTAATATATCAGCAAACTGTTTCAAAAAAGCTTCGGCGATAACTTTACAGCCCTCATCGTTTGGATGGCCGCCGTAAAGCGAACTTCCGGCTTTGTCCGGATTTTCAAGCAGGACATTCCAATCAAAGAAATCACAGCCGGTTTCTTCTGCAATCACTGGTATTCTGGTATTGATTTCCGTCCGGATTGCTTCTGTTTCGCTCTCGAAATCAAACGGCGGAAGATTGAATAAAATCACATGACAGCCCGCATTCTGTAATTCCTGAATCAGTGTCCTGAGCCAGCTTTCTATTTCATCGGCAGAACTGGAAGTTCTCTGCCCGTACTGTCCGACTGCCAAATCATTCGTACCGAATGCAAGTGTGACAATTTCTCCGCTCTTGGCACGTTCGAGCCAGTTTCCACAAAGAGCGGCATCACTTGCCCTTGCATATCCGCAGCCAATATTCCAGACAGCATAGTCACTGCCTAAGCTTTCAGAAATTTCTGATACCCAGAAATTCTGTGCATAGGCACTTGTCTGTGCTCCCTGTGTGATGGAATCCCCGAAGCAGACAATTTTTTTCTTCACATTCCGGTTTGTCCCGATAAACTGCGGACACGGCACATCCATATTATATTCCTGTGAGCCGTCTTCTTTTATGATATAAGAATATGCAAGTTCTGTCATTCTGTTGCAGGGGATAGCTTCGCCCTGCACTGTCCATTCCCAGACGAGATATTCTCCCTCCGGAACGCTGAAATTTATTTTATCGCTCCAGAAAGTTTCATCCGGCAGAACAGATTTTTCAGTACTGCCATCAAAAGTAATTTCTACAGGCTCTGACGCATCATCAGAATCCGGAGAAGATGCCGTCCAGATACGGGCATTCAGAATCTGATATGCTCCACCGGATTTTCCGGCATAGGAATATCTGCCACGTTCCCAAGTCGAATCGACTGTATTTGAGAAATAGAACTGATATTCTAATTCTCCGTACTGTTCAACCGGAAAATATATCCGGAATGTAACTGCATTTCTGGCATCTGTCATATAATTATTTCCTGTCGATATTACAGTATTTGCTGCAAGGCCGTCAAAAATACCGGTCTGTTTTTCAACAGCAGCAGTTTCTGATTCTGACACTGCTTCTGTTTCAGCAACACTCTGAGAAGTTTCCGGCACTGTTCCGGAACATCCTGTGAGCAGAAGCACAGATATTATCATTATCATATTTATTATTTTTTTCATAACATGAATCCCCTGTTCTGCATAATTTCATTTATTTTTATTATAACAGATTCTGAATTTTCTGTCAACAAAAAATAAAAAAACTATGGACAAATCAAGATAAATATGCTATACTGAAACTATCAGAAAATTATCAGAAAGAAGGTTTTCTTATGCCGGCAGAACAAAATTCTTCCCACTATCTAAAATGTCAGATGCTCATGAAAAAAATAGAAAAACATAATACCCACCGGATGATTACCAATCTGATACTGCTTTTTTTAAACATTCCTCTGGCAATCACCCCTATGGCCAGACAATACGGAATTATTTTTGCTTTTTTCGCTTTGCTTTATACAGCCGGCGTATTTGTCTCCCTTCTGTTTGCTGTTCCGGAAAAACCGAAGTTCTGTATCATTCCGGCAGTCCTGCTTCTTCTCGGACTTATCAGCGGATGGATTTTCTTTCTGTTTGCAGTAATTCTTCTGCTGCTTTTAGTATGGGTCTTGGCAGATTACAAAAAATTAAGCTGGCTGAAAGAACAGTCCGGCTATCCGCATTTCAATATCCGCTTCGATGAACAGATGCAAAACTACGGAAAAGCATACCAGCCTGAACACTCTTTTGACCATATCCATGAATCCCAGATGAAAGACGCTTTTGAAGAACCTCCGGCCGAACAATCTGTCAGTACTGCACAGAATATCCAGATGCCTGATGCTCCGGAAATTCCAGAAAGGACTGATTTCCATACCGACTGAAATTTCAAAAGATACTTCTCATTACGGGAAATGCCGTGAAATTCTGAAAAAAATTGAACAGCATAATACACTTCGGATTTCTGTCGCAGCAGTCTCTCTTGTCATAAATTTCTTTTATATTTTGATTATCATAACAATGCAGTCCGGCATTCTGGTCACTATTTTTGCTTTGCTCTATAACATCCTGCTTCTGGCTGCTTCTGATACAGACCCTGCTTGACAGAAAAAGAATATCAATTTCAATACTAACCGGAGACTGTTTCCGCAGAAACGATGCCGGAACTCTCAGAAAGGACGGATTCTCATGCCAATTGAAATCGGAAAAGATACTTCTCATTACGACAAATGCCGCACACTTATGAATGTCCATAAAACACATCATAATACAAGAATGATTTTCTTTGCTGTTGTGATACTGCTGAATCTCTATCTTTCCATCGCACTGCCCGTGAAATATCATCTTTCTTTAATCTATGGAAATTTTTTACAGGGGGTAACATTCGGCATATTTGCAGTTCTGTACAGCGTTCTGCTTTTGGTTTTGCTGTTGTTTGCTGTTCCGGAAAAACCGAAACTTCTGGCACTTGCCATATTATTGATAATTTCAGGCATACTGCTGGATTTTATTTACCTGATTACCGGAATCCCTCTGCTGATTGCCTGTGCTACAGAAATTCCTGAATGCAAACAGGCCCTCTGGATAAAAAAACAGGAAGGCTATCCGCATTTTAACGAACGCTTTGATGAACAAATGAGATATTATCAGAAAGACTATCAGCCTGACCATTTATTAGATAATATCCATGAAGCCCAGATGCTGGATGCACCTGAATGCTCCTCTCCGGATTTTACTGTCAGACCGAAAGACCAGATGCCGGAAATTCCGGATATTTCTGATGACATAAAAGTTAATTTAAACAAGAAAGGATTTTGATGTATGAAAATGAAAAAAATGCTCGCCGGACTGACTGCCGGCACACTCACAGCTTGCATGACTTCTGCCCTTGTAGCTTTTCCGGAAGATGCCGAAGTACAGAAGCTCCGTGTTATGCCCTTAGGTGATTCTATCACAGACGGTTTCACAGGCCAGCCGGACGGCGGTTATCGCTTGACACTCTGGAATCTGCTCAAAGAAAACGGCTATACTGACAATATCGACTTTGTCGGCCCTAACGGTCTTGACAGTACCGTCTGGGACAGCAACGGCAGTGATATGAATCATGCAGGCTATTCCGGCTATGCTATCGCCGATATTCCGAATCAGCGTTCCGGAATCTATAATTTTTCAGAATGGCTTATGCAGGAATATCCGGCAGATGTTGTCATGCTCCAGATTGGCACGAATGATATTTTATCCAGTGCCCTTGACGGCATGGACGAAAGACTGGAATTATTAATTGATACGATTCTGACATATATTCCCGAAGACGGTTTGTTATATGTTTCTACCATTCCCTATATGGATGCTGACATCACGAATTATACAGATGCTTATACAGTTGAAGAAATGGACAAGGCTGTTGATGACTATAATTCTGAAATCCGTGAAATCGTCTCCAGAAAGCAGGCTGAAGGCAAGCCCATCGCACAGGCGGATATTAATTCTGTCCTGACAAAAGCAGATTTGTTAGACGGAGTTCATCCCAGTGCAGCAGGCTATGAAAAAATGGGAAATTACTGGTACAAGAAGCTGACAGAATTTATTGATGGCCAGCCGGAAACTCCCACTGAAACAGAATCTAACTCAGAAACCGAATCTGAATCAGAAGAAATAACAGAATCCGAAACAGAATCTTCTGCATTTTTTCCGGATTTTCTTAGCGGTGATATTAATCTTGATACTGCTGTCAGCCTTCCGGATATTATCTTAATGCAGAAATATCTGCTGGGAAAAGAAAAAATCAGCAGTCAGGCTTTTCAGAATGCTGATATGAATCAGGATAACAAAGTCAATATCTATGATTTGCTTTTATTAAAACGTCAGCTTTTTGAAAAGGTTATCTATATTGATGACCCTGTATGGTAATTACTATGGAATATCAATCTATCAGAGCTGTTTATGATGATGAAACAGTCAGAGTCTATCAGGCCTATTGTCCGGCTATTGCCGAAGAAGCGGTAAAGCTCGGCACATTCGGAAGCAGATTCAAGTTAACCCGTATGACATGGATAAAACCTTCTTTCTTATGGGCAATGTACCGCTCCGGATGGGCAACTAAGGAAAATCAGGAAAGAATCCTTGCTATTGACATCAAAAGAACTGCTTTTGATGCTATGATTCAGAATGCTGTGATTTCCAGTTATTCCGCAAATACAGATATTCCCTATCAGGAATGGCAGAAGCAGATTCAAACTTCTGATATTCGTATACAGTGGGACCCTGAAAGAGATATTTTCGGAAATGCTCTGGAATATCGTTCTGTTCAGATTGGAATCAGAGGCGAGGCCGTAAAGAAATTCGTTTCTGACTGGATTGTGAAAATTCAGGATATTACTGATTATGTCACAGATTTGAGAATCCGAAAAGAACATGGAGAAGATATTCTTCCCCTGCTTCCGCCGGAAAGGATATATCCCCATGAGTGAAGAACTTCTGGCTTATGCAATTTTATCCGCTTCGGGATTTGATACAAAACAAATCTTTGAAGAGAGATTAAATCAGCTTTTTCTGGAAAATCCGGAAATTGACAAAGATTTTCTTGAAATGGAATGTATGGCTGTTCCGGATGCTATGGCCTATCTCCGGAATCATTTCAGTTATTCCTGTCTTAATCAGGAAAGTTTGCAGAAATATCTGATTCTGACACTGAAAACATTTTATCTGCAAATGCCTTTCATGGAGTTTGCCAGAACTATTGCTGAATTATGGGACATACTGCCGTTTCATACCAGCCATGAAGACTCGCCTTTTTATATGGCCTATTATTTTACAGATTTACTTGTCTGTGAAGAATTTGCATTGCTCAAACAAGAGATAGAAAATCTGGTATTTTATTATGATAAATAACAAAACCTCCTGAAAGCCGGAAGTTTTCAGGAGGTTTTGCTTATGTCTCTTTCTGCATTTTTTCTTCTGTCCGGATTACATGATATAACAAAAAAACAGAAGCAAGCATCATAAGCAGTTCTGTCACAGGCTGTGCCCATATCATACCATTGAATGCAAACAAATGATTCAAAATCAACAGCAAGGGCACATACAGAATCAACTGCCGGACAAGTGTAATCACAAACGCATACAAAGGTTTTCCCATAGCCTGAAAAGACATTCTGCTCATAGAAACCGCTCCCACAAACGGAAGAATCCACATGAGTGTCCTGAGAATCTGGCTGCCGGTGGCAATTACCTGCCCTGATTCTGTAAAAATTCCTATCAGAAGCGGAGCGAATACAGCATATATTGCCATGACCAATAATTCTGTACCACTGACAACCAGCACACCGGCTTTCAGAACTTTCAGCATACGGCTGTAATTTTTTGCCCCATAATTGAACCCCATCAGCGGCTGTGTACCTGCGGCAAACCCCTGATAAATATAATTTCCCAGTGATAATATTTTCTGAGCAATTCCCATTGCTGCAACAGTCAGTTCTCCATAGCTGACAGCAAGATTATTATTTATGATATAAGCTGCTGAAGTCAGAAGTGTTTCCAGTGTTGCCGGAACGCCCACCCAGAAAATTTCCTTTAAAATTACAGCTGTCGGGCGGATATATTTCCAGCATGGCTTCAGGAGTGTTTTTCCTCTGATATAGAATAACAATGAAATTCCCATACTCACAGCATTTCCCATAACAGTTGCCAGAGCTGCACCCCTGATTTTCATGTCAAACTCAAAAATAAAAACAGGGTCAAGAATGATATTTGTGATTGTTCCGGCAATCATTCCCGCTATTGACTGTTTCACAGAGCCTTCGCTTCTCAGAAGCTGGCCTAATGTATAGCTTCCCATTGTAAAAATACTGCCTGCTAAAATAATCAGCACATACTGTTCTGTATAGGCGAACGTATTTTCTTTTGCTCCGAGACCTTTTACAATAAACGGAAGAAATAAAATTCCTGAAACTGTAATTATCGCACTGCTGATGACAGTCAGCACAAAACCGGCTGTAACTGTGTGATTCGCCTGTTCTGTATCTCCTGCACCGAGGCTTCTGGCAATCAGGGAAGATGCCCCTGCACCTGTCATATTAGAAACTGCAATAGAAATCATCATAACCGGATAAGCGAGATTCACAGCGGCAAGCTGATAATCATCTTTCATGAGGCCGATAAAATAAGTATCTACCAAATTATACAGCACCATAATAAACATTCCTGCAATCAGCGGCACACCCAGCCGAACAACGGCTTTTGCCGGCTTTTCCTGACTTAATATATAAATTCTCTTGTCATCTTTCCTGCCTTCCGGCATGATAAAAAACTCCTTTCTGTTCATGCATTACATAAGGAAGCATACCAAACGATATGCTTCCTCATGAAAATAAAAATAGAATTTATATCATTATAGCATGAAATCCAGAAAAAGTCAACAGCAATTCCCCTCCGGTTACAGACAAATTTTTATCTGATATTTTTCCAGCCAGTAGTCCATTTGCAGAAAATAGGCTATTGTCTGCGGTTTTGTCATCAGCTGGCCATAGAACTGCATGTTTTCTTCTCCGTACATCAGCTTTTCCAGAGCTTCTTTCCGGATGATTTGCAGAACAGGGGCATCCGGATTGGAAATTCTGTCTTCAAGCAGTTTTGTGACTGCTGCAAGATAATCCGGATGATGAGTTTTCGGATAAGGACTTTTCTTTCTCCAGAGAATTTCTTCCGGCAGATACTCTTTCATAGCTTCCCGAAGCAGGCCTTTTTCATAGCCTTTATATTCTTTGAACTCCCACGGAATATTATACAGATACTGTGCAATTCTGTAATCACAGAACGGCACACGCACTTCCAGTGCATTCCACATGGACATTCTGTCTTTTCTGTCAAGAAGTGTCTGCATAAACCAGTCAAGATTCAGCCGCATCATCTCTTTCATACGCTTTTCTGTATCTGATTCCTGCATAAGCAGAGCAGTTTTACGCAGTGTTGCCTGATATTCTCGGTCAATATCCTGACGGGATTCGAGAATCTCTCTGATTTCCGGCTTGGCAAACTGTAATCTGTAAGCTGTGCTCTGTGACCATGGAAAGCCATAGGCGGCTCTGATTTCGGGGTCACGATACCAAGGATACCCGCCAAAAAGCTCATCAGCACATTCTCCGGAGAGAGCCACTGTGACATGCTTTTTAATTTCTTTGCAGAATAATAATAAAGAAGCATCGACATCGACCATCCCCGGCAAGTCACGGGCATCGACAGCATCAAACAATGCACGCACAAGCTGTGGTGTCTCTATCACAGTCCAGTGATGTTCCGCATGTAAATACTCCTGCATTCTGCGGATAAATTCAGGGTCACTGTTCGGCTGGAATTTACTTTTCCGGAAATACTTGTCATTTTCTTTGTAATCGACTGAAAACGTATGCAGGATTTTATTTTTTTCAGAAAATTCCCGTGCAGCAACAGAAGAAATCAGACTGGAATCCAGTCCGCCGGATAAAAAAGTTCCCACAGGCACATCAGAAACAAGCTGTCTTTTAATTGCATCTGTGAGCAAAAATCTGACATGTTCTGCTGTCTGCGAAAAATTTTCAGTATGTTCTTCTGCTTTCAGTTTCCAGTAACAGGAAATTTCAAGGCCTTTTTCTCTGGTATAACAGGCACAGTGGGCAGGAAGTATCTCTTTCATATTCCGGAACACACCGCAACCCGGTGTTCTTCCGGGGCCGAACAGTAATATCTGACTGATGCCATTCATATCCATTTCATGCGGCACGGACGGATGTGCTAAAATGGCTTTTAATTCTGAAGCGAAAATCAATCCTGTATCTGTCTGATAATAAAACAGAGGTTTCACGCCGATTCTGTCTCTTGCAAGAAATAATCTCTGTTTTTTCTCCTCCCATACAGCAAAAGCAAAAATACCGTTGCATAATTTCACACAGTCCTCCCGATACAGCATATATGCTCTGAGCAATACTTCTGTATCAGAATGTGTTACAAATTCACAGCCTTCTGCAAGAAGCTGTTTTCTGATTTCCTGCGTATTATATAATTCACCGTTATATATGATAGTATACCTCTCATCACCGTCTGTCAGCTGCATAGGCTGTTTTCCGTTTTCAGGGTCGATGACAGCAAGCCTTGTATGTATCAGACCTGCATGTTCTGTAAGAAAAATACCTTTCTGGTCAGGGCCACGGCGGATTATTGTATTCTGCATCTGTTCTGCTGTTTTCTGCTGTTGTCTGATATCCTGTGAAAAATCAATCATACCTGCAATACCGCACATAAAAATCCTTCCTTTCCTGAATTTATTATCCAGATAGTTATATTTTATGAATTATATAATAAAATATGTCGGAAATTTAAATTTTTTATATATAATATTTAAAAATGCTTGACAAATATAAAAAAAATGTGTAAAATAATTATATAATCTTAATCAAATTTTATAATAGAAGGAGAAATTAAATATGTTAGATTTCAGAATTGCTACTTTTTTACAGCTCTGCGAAACCAAGAGCTACACCAAAACCGCCAGATTGCTGGATATTACACAGCCATCTGTAACGCAGCATATCAAATACCTGCAAAGAAGATATCAATGTAAATTATTCAGCTATGAAGGAAAAACCCTCCGTCTGACACCTGAAGGCGAATATCTCCGCCGTCAGGCAGAAGCCATGACAAAAATGAGTTCTAAAGTTGTTGCCGATTTAAAGCGTATGGGTGATACCCGTCAGGCTCTGCGGTTCGGCTATCCGGAAGAACTCGGCGAGGTGGCTGCTGCAAAAATCATCGCTGGTATCATGAAACAGGACAAAGCACCTGAGATTAATTTATTTGTCAAGAAAACCGATGAATTGCTTTTGATGCTTGAAAACGGACAGCTGGACTTCATTCTTGCTGACAGCATCAGCGAAGATTCTAAATTTACCAGCATTCCTGCCGGAGAAACTGCATTCGGATGTTATGCTGCCAAGAATCATAGCAAGGCTTTTGAAGCCATTTCGCAGTTATTACCGGAACGTTTGCTGATGAATGAGTCCGGTGCATCTGACCGTGTTGTGCTGGAAGAAATTCTTACCCAGCATAAGCTGCTTACAGATGAATTTGAACATATTATGACAGCAGGTTCTTCTGTATCACTTCGTGAACTGACAGCTGCCGGTGTTGGCATTCAGTTTGCTTATGAAAGCAGTATGCAGGGCATGGAAGACAGGGTGCAGAAACTGGATATTTCTAATTTTGATGAAAAGCGTTCTCTGGTATTCCTGTATATGAAAGAAAATACAGAAACTGAAAAATTTCAGGATTTTCTGGAAGCTTTCAAAAAGGCATGGGCAGAAACAAAATAAAATAAAAAAGCAATCCGGCAGAATCCTGTTTCTGCCGGTATTTTTAATGCATTCTTTCTGCAATAATTTTCTGTGCTGCCTGATTATGTGTTTTTCTTCTGAGCTGTTCCAGTCTTCTTTTTCCGATGCGTCTGTCAGCTGCTTTCAGAATATTTGCCAGCCCCCAGAAATCCCGTTCAAAATGTTTAGAAAACAGGTTTTCTTTCTCTGTATTTAAATATTCTTCTATCAGATTTGAAATAGCTGAAATATCATTTCCATAAGGATAATATATTTCCTCTCCGGAAAGATTCTGCACAAGCCCTTTCCGGTTCATAAAATCTGCCGGATAATCAAAAATAATTTCCTGATGCAATGTAATCCAGTATCTTGGCAAATCTGTTGAGCCCCATGCACTTTGCATTCTGTACATTGTCAGATGTATCTGCAACTCTATATTCGGGTCTATGATTTCATATAATTTTTTTTGCAGCTTGCTCCATCGTTTCATTTTTTCCACACACCCCAGTGCATAATTTTTTTATCTGTACAGCAATATAAAATACACAATAAAATAAAAGCAGCCAATACACCGAAGCACCCGCCACAGGTATCCAACAGCACATCAGAAAGCTGACTGGAACGACCGGCAACGAACTTCTGATGCAGTTCATCGCTGGCCGCATAAACAGCTGTTCCGCTGATAGCAAGCAATATATTCAATTTCTTCTTTCTCAGAAGCAGATACCAGAGAAACCCCATCAGGGCATACTCTGCAAAATGTGCTGTTTTCCGCACAGCATGTGTCATGCCACTGATGATTTTTTTCTGCAAGTCATCCTCATAAGAATCGAAATTGCTGAATATTCTCTTGGCAATAAACTGACATACCCGAGAGCTTGTCACAGTACTTTCCTCCGCAGGCTGTGCCGAAAAACAGAAAATCACAATCATCAAAGCAATCAGAAGAATCAGAATTACAGAAATATGTCTTTTCTTCATAAATTCCTCCTTATCGTTCCGGCTCGGCATCATAGAACATGCGATATTTCCGGACATTATGGCATCGGGTACTGTTTACAATTCCAATTGCTGTATACATACACACAACGGCCGTACCACCGGCACTCAGAAACGGCAGAGGCACACCAATGACAGGCATCACTTTCAGCACCATTCCGATATTCATCAGACAATGAGAAAATATCATTCCAAATGTACCAATGCAGATAAATTTTCCCTGATAATTTTTCGCCTGCATACTGTCTGTGAGGACTTTCAGACAAATATAAGTCAGCAGCAGCAAAACCAGCACCGAACCCACAAGCCCCCATGCCTGCCCTAAATACGCATAAATAAAGTCATTATGCATTTCCGGCACACGGACATAGCCATTTTCGCTTTGCAGTCCTGTACCAAAAATTTTTCCGTTTGCAAGTGCTGCAATGCCTAAATCCTGTTGATATTCCAGATTATCAGGGTCAGTTCCCGGATGAATAATCACTAAAATTCGATTCTTATGCATATCTGAAAGCAGAAAATTCCATGCCACAAGACAGGCTGCCGGAATTGCTGCTGCTGCTGCCAGAATATATTTTAATGCAATTTTGGCACTGAATATTTCTGCCAGAAAAATAATCACAAATACAATCGCTGTTCCATAATCTCCCTGTTTTGCCACAAGGCCAACCGGCACAGCGGCATGAAGGCATAACAGCAGCATATTCCAGAGTGTATTCATATTTTCTTCTATTTTAGCCAGATGAAATGAAAAAGTTAAAATAAAGGCTAATTTCAGCAATTCGGAGGGCTGAAGATAAAAATTTCCTATAGCAATCCATGCCTGGTCATCTGCACCGCTGCGGCGGTAGCCCAAGCTGGTAAATGTCAGACCGACCAGAGCAATGGCAACAGGGGCATAAATCCACCAGAGCCGAATTATTTTATTATAATCTATTACACTCAGAACAGCAATAATCCCAAGGCCGATTCCGCTTGCAACAGCCTGTGTCCGTACAGTGCCGAAATCACAGCGGTCTATCAGTCCGTTCTTGGCAATACTCCACAGCATAATACAGCTGATGACAGAACACAGCACGCAGGCAAATACCAGCCCATTATCTGAAGCTTTCAGATATTTCTGAAGCCCGTTGAAAAATTTCTTCATGAAAGCTGTCTCTCTTTTCTTTTAAGTTATGCTATATTTTATAAATATTTGCTTTCAAATCCACGGAACTGTACAGCAGCTGAAATATCCTCACACTGGATTTTTTCACGCCCGTGCAAATCAGCAGAGGAACGGGCTGTTTTTTTGACTCTGATACCAGCACGGGCACTCATATGATAATGTTCATACATCCGGCCAAACATCGATTCTGCTGCTGCATCCAGCTGACAAAATTTATCTATCAGCTTATCCGGAATCGAAGCATTATTATAAAATCCGAGACCTTTATATCTAAATGCCTGCCGTTCTCTTGCCGCTTCCACACGTTCCCGAATGACAGCAGAACTTTCTGGTTTCTCTTTTGCTGAAAATTCATCATAACGAATCGGGTCAACATCGATATGCAAATCAAATCTTTCCAGCATAGGTCCGGACACTCGTGAAATATACTGATTAATCTGTTTCTGTGTACAGGTACATTTTTTCAGTGGTGAGCCACGGTATCCGCACGGACAAGGATTCATTGCAGCCGTGAGCATGAAACTGCACGGATATTCTGCACTTCCGGCCGCACGGGAAATGGTTACTTTTCTTGCTTCGAGCGGCTGTCTCAAAACTTCGAGTGTTTTTCTGTTAAATTCTGCGAGTTCATCTAAAAACAGTACACCGTTGTGTGCCAGAGAGATTTCTCCCGGTGCGGGGATACTGCCGCCGCCGGCAAGACCGGCAGTTGAAATTGTATGATGCGGAGCACGGAACGGCCGCTGTGTAATCAGAGGCCTTTCCGGTGAAAGCAATCCGGCAACAGAATAAATATTAGAAGTCTCTAAAATTTCTTCTTTTGTCATTTTGGGCAGAATTGTCGGAAGCCGGTTAACCAGCATACTCTTGCCGCTGCCCGGACTGCCGACAAGCAAAATATTATGCCCTCCGGCAGCTGCCAGTTCCATACCACTTCGGGCTTTGAACTGTCCACGCACATCTGAAAAATCCATCATATCCAGATTATTCTGTTGAAATTCCGGTTCATAATGTGGTTCTGGCTGCAACACCTGCTGTCCGACAAGATGCAGCATTAATTCTTCAACAGATTCTATGCCATATACCTGAATATTATCAATCACAGCCGCTTCCCTGACATTTTCCTTCGGAACATAAATTTCACGGCAGCCATTTTTTCTTGCCAGCATGGTCATTGTCATAATACCACGCACACCACGGACAGTCCCATGCAGCCCAAGTTCACCAATAAAAATACGTTCCGGCATACGCAGGGACAGAATATCCATGGCCTGCATCAGACAGACAAAAATTGCCAAATCGAATGCCGAACCGGATTTTTTCACGTCAGCCGGTGCAAGATTAATCAAAATCCGGCCTTTGGGGAACTGAATCCCTACAGAAGAAGCTGCACTTCTTACTCTGTCACGGCTTTCTTTAATTCCAGTATCTGGCAAGCCACTCAGGTCAAACTGCGGGTGGCCTTTAAATACTTCTGCTTCTACTGTAACAGGGAAAGCATTCATGCCGAACATACCGATACTATTTGTTACTGCAAACATAAATTTCTCACTTCACTTTCTGTTTTTATTATCATGATTATTTTAAGTATAGCATAATTTCCAGCATTCGTCAAGTCCGATGCAAGAAAAAGCTATCCTGAAATCAGGACAGCTTTTTCTTATCTTTTTTCTCATCCGGCATAGAGAACACCACAATTTTCTGGCGATATTTTTTATGTGCAGGCGGTTGCTCTCTGGTTTCAGAATCAATAAAATCTGAAGTCATGCGTTTATAATCCTGCTGGAGCTGATAGCGTTCATTAAAATACGGATATCCCTGTTGTTTTTTGACCCAGTTCATTTTCATGCATTCCGGCACTTGCAACAGGAACAGAAGCCCCAGAACCAGTCCGGCATACGGATGCAGGAAGCCTTTTACAGAAGCGGCTATGATTAAAATCAATAATAAATACACCAGTTTGATATTATCTGCTGAAGCGAAAAAGGCTGTACCCAAAATCACAAGATTAATGACAAATGCGAAAATCCCCCATAACAGAGCCGTACCTCTGTCCAAATCGCCATAATACAGAATCGGCAGTGTAATGACATGAAAATAGCAGTTTGCGAACAGAATCACACTTGTCAGAAAGAATCTGATTCTGTGCATATTTTTTAATTTGAGCATTAATGTCCGGCATCTGGCATAATGCGAAGTATTGGTTTTATACTGTTTTTTCGGCATGTTCATAAAAATTCTCCTTTTCGTATAAATTTAATAAATTATTCATATTTTATTCATATAGTTAAATTAGCATCAAATATATACTATTTGTATTTTTAATCGATTCTGATTCTGCTTTTTCCGCCGTTAAAATCCGGCTTTTCCTTTTTGTTTTTCAATTAAATCGCTTTAATGCTTTTATATCGCTGATTTTCTTATACGCTTTTTCATTACAATTAGTATATCATATTATTCATAATTTGTCAATACTTTTTTCATAATTTTATTATTTTTTAAATTTCGCATAATCCAGATAGTAAAAATATCCGTTCTGTTATGATTTTTGCACAAATCAAGCAGAATATTATCCTGATTGTAATTTTCAATAAAAAAATTCCCTGTTCATGTGATTCACACAAACAGGGAATTTTTATTAAAATCAAAAATTATTCAGCTTTGTAGTCATAAATTGTCGGAGGTGTCGGGAGGGCATAGCCTGTGCCAAGGAAGTAATCCGTGTGCGGCGGCTGGTTGTAACCGTTGTTCTGTGCGGCTACCTGTACACGATACTGCGGATTGTGCATCAGGCTGTAGATATTATATTCTGTGCTGTAAGTCGTTGTAAAGACTCTCAGACCGCCGTCAGACTTGCGGAATATCATTTCTTCTCTCCAGTCACCCATGAGGTCACAGGTCAGGCAGGCGTTGGATTTAGTATAATTATTATATGTTACACCATCCCCCGTGAAGACTCTGCCCTGTCCATACTGGTCAGCCATAGTTCTGTCAAGGACAGCTCTTTCAAGTACACCTGTCCAGTATATAACGGAGTTCTGTCCCCATTTGGTAATGCTGCTGTATGTCATGCCGTTGCCGGAAGCATCTGTCATCTGTTTTCCGGTCGTGCAGTCATACAGAATACCATTGTGAGAACCACACATTTCTGCACCGTCATTGCCAGCAATCAGATTATCGGCTACGCAGCGGCCGGTATCTCCTCCGGCTGTTTCACGGAACAGTGCTTTTCCGGTTCTGGCATCACGGAGTTCTGTACCATAGTTGATAGCCTTGCCGTTCGGGTGCTTTTCATCTTCAAGGCACTGGAAGATTTCAAGCCCCGGATTTGAGGGTACAAAATCGCCGATATGAATGGCATCACCATGTGCATTGCTGGTTGTATATAATAATTTTCCGTTATCATCCACAACAGCAGAACCGACTACAACTTCCTGTTTGCCGTCACCGTCCACATCTGCACCGAGAATATGATGATTGCCGTCACCATAACCGGCAGTGCTTGCATTGTTGCCTGTATCATAAGTCCAGCGTTTCGAGAGTTTGCCGTTTTTGACATCCCATGCAGCAACTACAGAGCGTGTATAATAGCCACGACCGAAGCAAGCACTTGCATGTTCACCATCAAGGTAAGCCACACAGGCTGTGAATCTGTCCACACGGTTGCCGTAAGTATCGCCCCAGTCGCCGACTGTACCACGGGCGGGGTCATAATTCTGTGTATCAAGGGCTTTTCCGGTTGCACCATCAAAGAGAGTGATATATTCAGGGCCTGTCAGGATACGGCCTGCACTGGAGCGGTAATCTTTGGATTTATCGCCGATATAATTACCCTGACCGTCCTTAGTGCCGTCAGCTGTCTTGCAGATTAATTCACACTTGCCGTCACCATCGAAATCATAAACCAAGAACTGTGTATAATGTGCTCCGGAACGGATATTAATTCCGAGGTCGATTCGCCATACCAGAGTGCCGTCCAAGCGGTAGCAATCGAAGAAAGTAGTGCCTGTATAGCCGTCTTTGGAGTTATCCTGTGAATTGGAGGGGTCCCATTTCACAAAAATTTCATACTGGCCATCGCCGTCAATATCACCGACAGAGCAGTCATTTTCTGTATACGTGCAGGTTGTGCCGTCAGGCATAGTCTGGTCAGCAGGTTTCTGTGTATTGATATCGAAATAAGCTCCGTGTTTGTCACTGTTCATTGTACCGAAGACAGTGGCTGTATTTGCAAATTCTGTCATAGTAGTACCGACAAAAGTATCTACTGTATAGACATCCGCAGCAGTACCGCCGTCAATATGATAATTTGTTGCCTCTCCGGCATTAATCTGAGCGACAAATTCGCCGTTCTTGTAGAGTTTGAAATAAGTATTTTCGTTATCAGTAGCAAGGCTTCTCCAGCTTACCAGCATACCAGTAGCGGTCTTGGCAGCAACAACACCACGGTTGAGATATTCCATCTGCATACCGACACCCTTTTGATTTCTGTCATTGAGATTCAGGGGTTTGCCTTTAATTGGTGAAATCGGCTGAGAAGGGCTTTCACTCTCTTGGGTATTGGCAATTGCAATATAGTCGATATTGGACGCACCGTCTGCTGTCATGGAAGTGAACTTAACAGAATTTACGCCGGCAGAAAGCGGAATATAAATTGTTTCTTCGTTCCATGTTGTCCATGCCCCTGTGGTTTTGCCTTCGAGAGTCCAGTAAACAATCTGATTATTTACAGTCACAGCCACAGTTCTGTCAGAAGTACCGCCGTTTGCATAGCGGACAGTCAAAGCATATACACCGCCGGAAGATGCTGAAACATTCCATACCGCCTCTGTACCAAGTTCATTATAGAGATTCAGGTAAGCTTCTTCTGTAAAGCCTGCATTTGTTGTTTCGACATACGCCTGTGTAAATTCTCCGTCAACAGCGGCATATCTTCTTTCAGAATCAGAAGGAGCTTTCACAAGATTTCCGTTTCCGTGAAGATATTTTGTCAGGGTGATGATATCTTTCGCAGCAAAATTACCGTCTCCGGTAACATTTCCGGCATGTTTCTGATGGTCGGTTGCTTTTCCGGAAATCAGGAGTTTTTTAGATAACACCAAGTCATAGATATTAACAATGCCGTCATCGTTCAAATCTCCGGCAATGAAATCATCTCCGGTGACCTTGGCTTTAGTTTCTTTTGCTGATTCTTCTGTATAAATAACAGGAATCAATTCCCAGTCCTGACAGTTTGCACCGTTGATTTCCCACTGCTGAACATTAGCACCATCTGTTGTTTCAGCGTTGATGACTTCGACAGCCTTTTCTGTTGATTTAATCACGAGTTTGAAACTGCCGTCTGCATTAGCAGAGAGATTGAACAGCTGATTTTCTGTGCCTTTGGCATCGGCAACGCTGATATTATTGCCTGTACTGTCAAGGCTCAGGGCTTTTCCATCAGGTGACAGAATCTGATAATAGCCGTCTGCATTGACTTCCAGCTTCCAGAAATTAAAATTACTTAATGTTTTCGGGCTGCTCTGTACAACATTATCCGATGTTTCAGACTGGCTCAGATAGATTCCGCTGTTAACATTACGGATAACATAATAGCCGTTATAATTTTCTGCTTCAGCGGAAGCAGTGACAGAAGCCATTCCCTGCCCTGCCGGAAGTGCAGCAAGCATCATGACAGCGGCTAACAATGCTTTAATTTTTTTCATACACCGTTCTCCTTTTTCATAAAATAAATTTTATAAATCGATTTTCATTTTTACTGATGGGATATATTATTAGTTTTATTATATAAAATTTTGTTGATTTTGTCAAGCTGTTTAATAAATTAAAAAATTTAAATAAATAATTTCGTCATAATAAATAAATAAAATATCCATATTTTATGCATTCTGCCTATTTCATGAAAATTTTTTTAAAATTTGTCATAATCTGCTTTTCCGAATTGTTTTATTTACAGCTAAATATTTAAGACTTGATTAAGAATCATAACAATTCTGTAATTTCTATTGACAAAGCCTTTTTTGTGTGCTATACTGATAACTGTATTAAACAGAATAGTACACGTTTAAAAATATACTTCACAGGAGGTTTGCATATGAAACAAACAAGAAAGAAATTTTATCAGCATACAGCCGCTTTTTTATCTGCCTTTTTACTGCTGACTGCCTTTACGGGCTGCAATAAAAATGACAGCAGTGAAACCAATAACAACGGCAGCGGGGGCACAGGCTCGACTAAATCGGCTCAGGGTCTGGACATCTCATTTGACCATTCCTATGCTTCGGAAAAACTGAATATCGAAGGCCTGACATACTTCAGCAGTATCACAGAAATGGGTGAAAATTTACTGTTTACCGGCTATACGGAAGATGATGGCATGGCAATATATCTCTATACCATCGAAAGCGGTGAATACCGTTCGTTAGAACTGGCCTATCCCAAAACACTTGAAAAAAATGTAGATTATTATATCACAGCAAGTTTTGTCAGTCCGGAGAATCAGCCTGTTTTTGTTTATCATGCTTCTTCTTATGATGAAAAAAATGAAGAAAATCCCTATCAGGATTTAGGCTACATAATGGAAATCTATGATTCTGATTTCAATGTCATCGAAACCAGAGAACTGAAAGACGTGCTGCCTGAAGATGTTTACTGCTCCCAGATAATTCAGGATAATAACGGAAATTATTATATTTCTGCTCAGAACAGTATGACCGGAGAGGGGGCTATTTATGTTTATGACAAAGACTTCAAGAAAACCGGAGAAGTCAGTGGCAATATGCAGTATGTACAGCAGATGTTCCTGAATCAGGACGGGAAAATCGTCCTGAATTATCAGGATTCTGAATGGAATAACTGCTTTGGTTTCCTGAATACAGATACTAACAGTCTGGAACAAATCCAAGTTGATGGTATGCCGCAGTGGTTCAATCTTTCTTTTGCAGGAAAAAAAGATTATGATTTATTTGTCGGTGATTCTACATCGGCTTATGGCATTAATCTTGAAGCCGGCACATGTGAAGAAGTGATTAACTGGGTCAATTCTGATTTCATGGGCGATTCTGTCGGACAGATGGTTCAGCTTTCTGACGGTCGTTTTGTTCTTGTTGATAATGATTATACCAGTAATGATGCTTCTTCTGAGGTCTGGATTCTGCATGAACGTGACCCGAAAGAATTTGAAAATGTCCAGCTCATCAGCCTTGCTACTATGTGGATGCCGACTGACCTCGGAAAAGCTGTCAATCAATTCAACAGAACACATAATGACTACAGAATCGGTGTAATGAACTATGAAAAATACAACACAGAAGATGACTATGAAGCCGGTATCAAAAAATTTGAGAACGATATGACATCCGGCATTATCGCAGACATTGTCTGCCTGAATTATATGCCCTATGAACGCTATGCCAATAAAGGCCTTCTGCTTGATTTGAGCGATTATGTCAGCAAGTTAAGCCCTGATGAATATTTTACAAATTATTTTGATTCTCTCAGATACGGCGATAAGCTCTACAGAATCGGCTTTTCCTATTCTGTTGCCAGTCTGGAGGCCAAAACCGATAAAGTCAACGGCAAAAGCGGTCTTTCTTTACAGGAATTTACTGACCTGATTTTCAATCTTCCGCAGGGCACAGAAGCTTTCTCTGAACTGACAAAAGATTCTGCCCTGTCTGAACTGGGAACAACTTTTATTAATAATTTCATCGATGTGAATACCGGAACATGTACTTTTAATTCTCCGGATTTTGTCAAGCTTCTGGAATTATGCAATTCTTATCCCTCTGATGAGGAAGACAGCAGACAGGACTGGGAGCAGGAAGAATGGGAAAAATACTGGGCAGAAGAAAGCTATCAGTATATCAATGACAAAGTATTGTTCCATGGGGCACAGTTTAATGATATCGGTGATTATCTGCATGAGAAAGCACAGTATTTCGGTGATGCCGATGTGACACTCGTAGGCTATCCGACAGCTGTCGAAGGCAGCAACGGCGGAAAATTTGTTCCTGAATATACGATGTCCGTTTCTGCAAATTCTGCTGTAAAAGACCAGATTTGGGAATTTTTCCAGCAGATGCTTTCCGAAGATTCACAGGAACACCTGAACTGGTCACTTCCTGTTCGCAAAGAAGCATTTGACAAACTTGGCCAGAATGCATTGAAACCGGATACTTACTACGATGAAGAAGGAAATGAAAAAACCATGGATTATATCAGCATCTGGAGAGGGGAAGAAGAAATTCACTTGCCTCTGCCGACACAGGCTGATGTCGATTCTGTGAAATCTTATATCGAAAATGTCAAAGAAACGGTTTATTACAACGAACAGGTTTATAATATCGTCAATGAAGAAGCACAGAAATATTTCTCCGGAGACCAGACCGCTCAGGCTGCTGCCGACATGATTCAGTCCCGTGTGAGCATTTATCTCTCAGAGCAGACCTGATTCTTCTCCTGTTTACTTTTCCACCCTCATATAAAAAATTCCCCTGATTTGCTTTTCAGCCATCAGGGGAATTTTGTTATGAAGATAGAAGATTTAATTTTTATTTACTGTTACAGTATAGCTTCCGTCTTTGAGTTCTCCGATTGTAACGGAATATCCTGTATCTACAGATTCACTTTCATCTGCCGCATACCAGTGCCAGCCGGAAATATTGCCGTCAAGCACCTGTCCTGTTGTAAAGACATCTCCACCCTCGGCATCATTTACAAGCCGAATCAGCCGGATTCCGTTATCATCGCCATTTGTAAATTCCGAGCCGTTTTCATATTTGAAACGTTTCCACCAGCCATTGTCATGGATATCGGCCTTGACATGATATGCCCTGATACCGTTTCCGGCTGTAATCCATGGTGTATAGACTGCATTACTGTTATTTCTTTCATTTGTCATGTATTCCAGAATCAGATATTCACCCGTATAGCTTAAATCACCATACGGCAGAATCAGGCAATTTCCGTTATCTCTCTGGGCATTGGAGAGTGTAAACGACTGTTCTCCGCCTTTAGCTGTATCATAAGCAAGAATCTGATTTTGTCTGTACCAGCCGAGCATTAATTTTGAGAAACAGCCGAAATCGGTAGAAGCGTCCATATCCATAAGTTCCACGCCGGCGGTATTGGTTTCACCGTGGAAGCCTTCGTCATCGCTGTAATACAAATAATAATCCGGCAGCCCCATACAATGACCCATTTCATGCTGATAACTTGAAGCAAAATTACTATAATTTGTTTCTGATATTATTTGAGCATTACCCGTAATCAGATGCCCCATTTTCATATTATCTGCAACTGTACCGTCATAACCTGATGCACCTGCACAAGGCCACCAGTCGCTGGCCCATTCGTCACCGCCTTCGATATTGGGGACAGTCAGCAGAGTAACATCAATATCGCCGTCCTTATCACCGTCAAACTGGCTGAAATCGACCTGTTCATCAAAAGCGGCATAGCATTCCTGAGCAAGTTCGTCTTTTTTATCGCTATAATAAGACATATTATTTTTCGCTGTATACCGGAAAG
Organism: uncultured Ruminococcus sp.; assembly: GCA_902796255.1. Classification (GTDB taxonomy): domain Bacteria; phylum Bacillota; class Clostridia; order Oscillospirales; family Ruminococcaceae; genus UBA3855. The sequence goes on along the minus strand of CADBOP010000245.1, from coordinate 3,444 downwards.
CCTGTCCGTCCAGATGCATTGTACCTTTGGAAGAGCGTTCATAGAAAGCTTTCATGCTCTCAAACGGATAGTTCTGATTTGATTCATCTTCCGGCCCGAAAGCAATCTGATTAAGCTGTTCTGCTGTAGGCGAATAGCTGTACTGCTGGTCAGGCAAATCGATATAGAAAATAATCACATTTCCAGTTCCCTGTGACGGCAGATTTGCAAGCAGCTGTTTAATCGGTGCTTCAATAAACTCTTCTGACCCTTCAGAAGATGCCTGTGTCTCTGTTTCTGACTCTGTTTCTGTTTCTTCTGTTTCGGGTTCTTCTTCATAAACTGTCATTGTCCAGTCACCGGACAGAACGGCACGTTTGAGCAGAATAAAATCATAGATATTGACAGTTTCATCGAAATTCATATCTGCAAACCAGAACTGGTCTGCATTCAGCGACTGGATACCGAGCAGATATTTCTGCATCAGGATAATATCTGTAATGCCAACATAGACATCGCTGTCCAAATCGCCCATATAGCCGGCAAAATTTTCAGGAAGCTGGATTTCTTCTGTTGTTTCCTGATTATAATTCCTGTCCTTGGATGCAGCAGATGCTGACAGATTCAGCATATTGCCTGAGGCAAGTAAGGCCATACTGCAAATGCCTGCAACAATTTTTTTCATATTCATAGTATAATTCCCCTTATATAAAATAATATAGTAATTCTATTATAGCATAGTCTTTAAAATTTTTCAAGTGTTTTTTAAATTTTTTTGTGAATTTTTAAAATCTTTTGCATCTCCTCTGTCAGTTACGACTTCATAGCCGATACTTGCAACACGTTTTTCCGTACACTGCCGGCACTGGGCGGATTCTTCTCCGGTACAGATTTTATTGTCATAAAGCATATATTTTTTTCGTACACTGGTAGGGGAAAGATTCGGCATGATAACATTTGCTCCGGCTTGCAATCCCATTTCACGTCCCAGAGGATGAATTGTTCCGAGGGCTGTTGTAGCCGGAAGCAGAACTTTGGGGAATATCAATCTTAAAACAGATAACAATCTGAGTGTTAATTTCAAGTCGCCATTGGGTTCGTTTTTAAAAGGGGTATCCTGATGGGACAGAAACGGGCCGATGCCTATCATCTGTGGCTGAAGTTTCTGGAGAAAACGCAAATCTTCGATAATATTATCTGTTGTCTGATACGGACTTCCGACCATGATACCCGCCCCGACCTGATAGCCGATTTTTTTCAAATCCAATAAGCATTTCTGCCGGTTGGCACAGCTCATTTCAGCCGGATGCAGTCTGCCATAATGTTCCGGATTGGCTGTCTCATGTCTTAACAGATAACGTTCCGCACCAGCCTGAAAATAAGCAAGATAACTTTCATAGCTTTTTTCACCGACAGAAAGTGTAATTGCACAGTCAGGAAATGTCTGATGAATGGCCGATACCATGGAACAGACAGTTCTGTCATCAAAATAGGGGTCTTCTCCGCCCTGCAGTACAAACGTCCGGAAGCCAAGCTGATAACCTTCCTGACAGCATTCCAGAATTTCCTCCTGTGTCAGGCGATAGCGTGAAGCATTTCTGTTATCTCTCCGGATACCGCAGTAATAACAATTATTTCTGCAATAATTTGTAAATTCAATCAGTCCACGGAGATAGACTTTATTTCCATACTGTTCACGGCGGACTTCATCGGCATTTTGTTTCAATTCTTTGTCATAGTCCTCACAGGACAGAATTTTTTTAAATTCTTCTTCTGTGAGATTCTGATTTTCTCTTAATTTCTGAATTAATTCTGACATGTATTTTCACTCCTTACAGATTTCAATCATTCAGGGGGGATTTTCCTGAAACGGGTTTTATTTCATTTTATTCTATTTTTAATAGAATTTATTAATTTTACAGATAATACTATAAAACCGAAAGCCAGATTGTCTATCGGTTTAGTCGGTGTATTTCTGTTCTGGGCAGGAAATCTATATTTTCTGCATCAGAACGAGAAAAAGCAATTTCCGGAAAATTTAGCTTCTATTGAAGAATATCAGGTTGCTTTAAAACGCTGGATAAAAAAAGCCAGTCCGTTCCGGCCTGAAATCCGGACAGCTCTGCACCAGCTGGCACTGTTTGTACAGAAGCAGAGAACACTGAATGCTTTTGACAACGGTTTTCAGAACATCAGTGCAGAAACAGAAGCCTATCTGCTGATGAATATCCGGAAACTTCTGCACAGAATCATGATTTTGGATTTTCATGATAATTTGCAGATTCACAGAGCATATCTGAATTTGCTCCTGCACCAGAATCAAAAAATTTTATCGCAATATGATAAATTTCTGATAGCTGTTTTTCAGACAGAAGACACTCCCCTGCCCTGTCTGGAGACTGTCACCGAAGCGATTGAAAGTCTCCGGAAAGATACTCTTTAAAAAGCCTGCCATGCATTCTTGCACAGCAGGCTGAATTTTTTTACAGATTCAGGAATGTCCACAATGTCTGTATCACTGTCAGCAGAGAAACAAGACCGGCTAATAAGAATATCACAAACCAGAAGCCGTCATAAATCAGACTATAAACCCCCAGACAGGTTTTCTCCTTTAACTGATAGACTGTGACAGGATATGGAAATTTTTCCGGTCTGGATAAAGCCAGATATTCCCCTGTATATTCCTGATTTTTCTCTGTCCAGACAACAGACAGATACATGCTTTTTCCATGCAGAATTTTTTCCGTGCATGTACCGGAAAGCTTTCTTCCTTTCCGATAAATATGATAATGCAAAATAAAATTTATCATTTTTTCATAAGCATCCAGAAAAAGAACGCCTGTTCCGGTAAGCATGAACATTGTCCATAAAATTTCGACAGCTATCATTCAGTTCTTTTATTTTACACCATACTGTTCACGGTAAGCCAGCATTTTGTCAAGATATTCCTTACCGTCTACAATACCGTTCTGAATTGCATCAATAATATCCTGCATTGTCACAATCGGATAAACTGTGATGCCGAATTCCTGCTTGACTTCCTGTACAGCAGAGAGTTCGCCTGTGCCTTTTTCCATTCTGTCCACAGTGATAACCATACCCGTTACATCAACATCCGCAGCAGATTTGAGTTTCGGGAGAGATTCTCTCAGGGCTTTTCCGGAGGTCATTACATCGTCAATAATAATTACTTTCTCGTTATCTTTCAGGACTTTTCCTACAAACATACCGCCTTCGCCGTGGTCCTTGACTTCTTTTCTGTCGAAACAGTAAGAAATATCAATATTAAATTTATTATACAATGCTGTTACGGTTGAAACAGCCAGCGGAATGCCCTTGTAAGCCGGCCCGAACAGGGTTTCCACAGGAATCTGATTTTCATGAATGCATTCTGCATAATACTCACCGAGACGGGCAAGCTGACCGCCGGTTTTATAATTTCCGCAGTTAATGAAATACGGTGCA
>CADBOP010000244.1 GCA_902796255.1 uncultured Ruminococcus sp. | reverse complement strand
CAGCCGTGTGCATGACTTCCGGAATCCGCTTGCAGATGTGATTCTGCCGAAATCTCAGCGAAAAGAAATGCATCTGCTTTCAGAAAAACAGCAGAAACAGCTTTGCAGCTATCTGATGAGAAATCAGAATCTGACTTCTTTATGTATTCTGATAAGTATGCACATGGGGCTTAGAATCGGAGAAATCTGCGGATTGCAGTGGTCAGATATCGACTTTGAAAAACAGATTCTGACCGTCAGGAGAACCGTCCAGCGAGTACAGAGTCAAAGCGGAACAGAACTCCTGACAGATGCACCGAAAACAAGCAGTTCAAGGCGTTCTGTACCGATTCCGGATTTCATGATGCCTCTTCTGAAAAAGTTCAGAAATCAGGATAATATTTATCTTCTGTCCGGAACAGAACAACCCACAGAACCCAGAACTTTACAAAGAAGATTCAAAGCGATTCTTAAAAAAGCAAGTCTGCCGTCAGTGAATTATCACAGCCTCCGGCATTTATTCGCTACGAATTGCATCAGAATCGGATTTGATGTAAAAACGCTTTCAGAAATTTTAGACCATGCATCTGTCGAAACGACGCTGAAACTGTATGTGCATTCCTCTATGGAGCGGAAAATAGAATGCATGAATAAACTGAAACTCGCTGCTTAAAAAGAAAATTGACCGTCAAAAATTCCGTCAGTTAAAATCAGAATATCCCTGTATTATGCGAAAAATCAGAATCCTGTCTTAGATGTCCGCCTTTTGCGGTTATTGTATAAATATTTATCAATATCATACATCAAAATCTAAAATAAATCAATAAATGAGAAATGTAGATTTTAAAAATGAAACAAACAGAAGCAACAGATAATGAAAAATAATTCTGATATAATTTAATTTGGAGATGATGCTATGCGTTGTCAATATTCTGTCTATGAAGAAACAGAAGATAAAACCCTTGAAGAAGCTCTGGCACATGAAAAAATTATACTTCAGCAGATAACTGAACCGCCTTCTCGGATTGTCGTTCGTCCGAAAGTTTCTGTCTGGAAAGATGTACAGAAAATTCTTCTGTCTCTGATGATATTTTTTTCTGTAGTTATTCTAACTGGAAAATATCTATTTTTTGGTGGGTGGTTTCTGCTATTTTGTTTTTGCGGCGGACTGCTGTATTGCAAACTGTTTATGAAAAAAATAATAATCACAATGATTATTCTGTATCAGAAATATGCTCCGGAAGATGTCAGAGGAGCATGTCTGTTTGAACCCTGCTGTTCGGAGTATATGAGAATTTCTCTTGAAAAATATGGAACAGCTAGGGGATTGATAAGAGGATTGAAACGTCTTTCAAGATGTCGCTATCCAAATGGCGGTATTGATGAACCATAAGAAAAAATTTATTTTTAGGAGGAAATTTTATGCAGTATAAAACAATTCAGGTTGACCATTATCGGTTTACACATAAAAATCAAACAATGTCAATTGCAGATGTATATGAAAACGAAATCAATACAATGTCTTCACAGGGATGGAAATTATTAGGAATTCATACTGTTGATGTTAACAGAGATGCCACAGGATGCTGGGATGCTTTTTGGGGAAAATCTAAAACAAGTCATATTGTAGTTGACGTACTTGTTTTTTTTAGAGACTGATTTCAATAACAAAATTCGGAAATAGGGTGATGATTTATGTGGATGATGGACAGCAGTATTGCTTATAATTCAAACTGTGAAGAGAAAAATTTTTCCAATGTGCAGATGACTTCCGAAACTGAAGTGCCAGTTCCAGATACTTCCGTTCCTTTCCATACAGAAAGTACATCAAATGTGAGCATGTCTTTGCATTCCTGGGAGACGACAGAAAAAATAAACCTCTTAAAAGATAAAGCTGTTTCTGCGTTTAGCAAAATTGGTTCACATGAACAAGAGAAAGAAACAAATTCAGAAAATAGTTTCAAAGAAAAAATTACATCCACATTCAGCAAAATTAGTTCGCAGGAATATGCCAATCGGGAAACTTCTGGAATTCCTCAGGCTACTGTATTATATGCGGTGATTGGTGTAATGACTTTGGTTATTGTTGTCGGTGGTATTTCATTTGCTTCATATATCAGGAAAAATCAAAACAGTCAGGAAAGTTTATCATCAGATACCCCAGTTGAGCCGGTGAAAAATTGGCTTGCTGAAAATTCTGCTGATATTCCAGCAACAGAAGCTTTTTCTCCTGTATCGTCTGTTATACAAAATACTCCGGTACTTCTTTCTACAGGTACAGGAACATCCGCTGAAAAAGTATATTCTGATTTCTATCAGATTTTGCAGAAAAGTGATGCTCCGGGCGGTTATCTGTATGATATTGACCATGATGGAAAAGATGACATGATTCTGAAAGATACAGATAAAATGGATTTTATCCTGTACACACATGACAAATCTGGAAATTTATCTATGACTCATTTTGGAAGTTTTCTGGCATGGGGTGATGATGATTTCTACGACATAACCGGTACGGACGGAATACATTATATTTATTATTATGATGAATATATGCACCACAGCATACAGGGAGTTTTTAATCCTCAGACCGGAAATGAGCTGGATTTCTCTGACGGATATTCCGAAGAAGAGATTCAGAATATGCTTTCACAGGCAGGATTTCAGACAAAAGGGGGAAACTATAGCAAGCTTGAAATGCTGTATTATGATGCACTCTGTCAAAAAACTGCTCCGGTGGAAACTATTCCAGCAACAGAAAAAAGAAATCCGCCAAGTATTAGCTGTGAAATTAAAGGGCAAATAAGTGAAATGGATGGAGGAGGTTATTATTATAAGCTCTATGTCAGTGGAAATTATGATTATTACCATATAGAATGCGTTAATCATGGCTTTGACGGCAATAGTGATAATATAATTGTTTCTGGCAACAAAACAGAGTCTGAACTTCATCTGTCATCCAGTTCACGCATGGAATATATTACAGCTTCCGTCACACCTTACTATTCAGATGGAACCAAAGGAAAAACAATTACTTGTGAAGCATCACAGCCTGAACAGAAAAAAACAACCACAGTTCCTACGCCTTCAACATGTGTATGGATGGGACGAGGCACACCGGTTTCAAGTGATGGTTTCTTAAATCTCAGAAGCAGTAAAAGTATTTCTTCTGACAGCAACATTATCACACAAATTCCAAATGGTGCAACAATATCTATGTATTATATTGGTGATAGTGATTGGATTTATGTGGAATATGGTAGTTATTCCGGCTATGTTAAAGAAAAATATACTAAATTGACTGACCCACAGGGATTATGGGCAGATGGACCTGGTGAAGATGAAGAGATTTATGCTAACCAAGAAGCCACTGTATATGTATGCTATGGGGTCGGTGAAATCAACGGAACAGGTGTTCCGGGATATTCTACTTCTTATATTGTTAATGGCGGTTCAAAATCTACAGTTCGTAAGGAGTTAGGCAATGGCTGGCATGTTACTACTTCTCAATACTGCTATGCAAACGGAAAAACGTGGTATGAATTGTATGATACTGATGATGGTGATTATTATGGTTGGGTAGACAGTGGGCATATTAAATTTTATGAATTTTATGATGGACCATAATTAGGAGAATATGATGAAAGATAAGAAAGTATTATTTTTGTTAATAGCAGGAATGCTTGTCAGCTGTTGCTCCTGTTCTAATCAGAATATTGATGGTATTCCAGAACAGGAACAGGCTGTTATCATTGAAACAATTGCTTCAGAATTTCTTGCATCTTTCACTGAAAGTGATATTCCCACAGAAACAGCAGTATCTAAATCTATTTCAGAAACCGTTACAGAAACAGAAGAAGTTACTACGGAAGAACCTACCACAGAGGAAAGTATCCATACAGAGGAAATTGCTTCTTTCTTTGAGGACAGCGGTATAGATATTTCGGAAGTACAGGATTCTGAACAGCTGATTATCGTAAAATCTTCCGGCTCGGATGCCTCTGTTTATCTGTATGAGCTGAACGAAAAATACTGGACAGAAGTTTCTCATACTTATGGTGTTGTCGGGAAATATGGAGTCAGTGCAGAAAGCAGGGAAGGTGATTACCGTACTCCGAAAGGCTTGTTTCCGCTTGGATTTGCTTTCGGTACGGAAGACCTTGAAGATTTGTCTATTGAGTACAGAAAGATGAACTCTCACTGCTACTGGGTGGATGACCCTGAATCAGAATATTACAACCAATGGGTGGAAAGTGATGAGATTCACTGGGACAGTGCGGAGCATTTAGCGGATTACCCGACAGCTTACCGCTATACAGTGGCAATCAATTACAATATGAATCCTGTTGTTCCTTATGCCGGTTCAGCGATTTTTCTCCATTGTCAGACAGGCTCTTACACTGCCGGCTGTGTCGCTGTTCCTAAAAACGACATGTATCAGATTCTGTACTGGCTGGATGAAACCAAAAAGCCCATGATATTGATATATTAAAGCAGGGAGGGAATTTTATGAATTTATTTAAAAAATGCATTGCTGTTGTTTTGGCTGGTGCTGTGATGGTTATTCCTGTACCTTTTACAGGATATTCTGACTTGAATGTTGTTCCTGTTTCAGCCAATGCAGCAACATACACATATGATGCCTTGGAATATGAAATAATAGATGAAGAAATTTCTATTATAGGTTGTGACAAATCTGTTTCACAAGTTAAAATTCCTTCTGAAATTGACGGCTATCCTGTGACTCACATTGGAGAGAATGCATTTTCTGAATGTAATTTAATTTCTGTCACAATTCCAGAGGGTGTGACTGATATTGAAAGTGGTGCATTTTGGGGATGTACAAGTTTAAATTCTGTTACAATTCCAGAGAGTGTGATTCATATTGGAGATAGTGCATTTTGGAGATGTACAAATCTAACTTCTGTTACAATTCCAGAGAATATAGCTGATATTGGAACTGATGCATTTTTACGTACATCTTGGCTGGAAGCAAAACGAAAAGAAAATCCACTTGTAATTGTAAATCATATTTTAATTGATGGAACAACATGTGTTGGAAATGTAGTCATTCCAGATAGTGTGACTCATATTGGAGATGGTGCATTTGCTTTATGTGAAAATTTAGCATCTGTCACAATTTCAGATAGTGTGACTAATATTGGAGAGAGTGCATTTTGGGGATGTACAAGTTTAACTTCTGTTACGATTCCAGATAGTGTGACTGATATTGGAGAGGATGCATTTTCTGGCTGTACAAGTTTAACTTCTGTCACTATTCCAGATGGTGTGACTCATATTGGGGCTCACGCATTTCAAGATACACCTTGGCTGGAAGTAAAACAAAAAGAAAATCCACTTGTAATTGTAAATCATATTTTAATTGATGGAGTGACATGTGTTGGAAATATAATCATCCCAGATAGTGTGATTAGCATTGGAGATTCGGCATTTGGAGAATGTACAAGTTTAACTTCTGTCATAATTCCAGAGAGTGTGATTAGTATTGGAGATTTTTCATTTTATGAATGTACAAATCTAACTTCTATCACGATTCCAGAAAGTGTAGCTAATATTGGAGAAGGTGCATTTAATGGCTGTACAAGTTTAACTTCTGTCATAATTCCAGAAAGTGTAGCTAATATTGGAGAAGGTGCATTTGCTCACTGTACAAGTTTAACTTCTGTCATAATTCCAGATAGTGTAATTAGTATTGGAGAGTATGCATTTCTGGACTGTGAGAATTTAGCATCCATCACTATAAAAAATCCAAATTGTGAAATTTATGATGATGCCTATACTATTTGTAATAGCCATGACTCAGAGGAGGAAATAATAAGTTTTAATGGAATAATTTATGGATATTTAAATTCTACTGCACAGAAATATGCTGGAAAATATGAATACCAGTTTAAAGCAATCTATCCCCCTGTCATCCTGAAAGAAACAGCAATCACGCTGAAAGCTGGTGAACAGTATCAGATTGAAGCAAATCAGGAAAATTTAAACTACTCTTCTAATAACAAAGAAATCGCTGTCGTTTCATTAAGCGGAAAGATTACAGCTTTAACAGAAGGAAATGCCATTATCTCTGTAATCAATCAGGGCGATGATGTTGTTCAAGTAAAGATAACAGTAATTTCAGCAGAAGAAGAAATTGCTTATCAGTTGGGAGACCCTAATCATGATAATACTGTCAATGCGAAAGATGCTGCTGAGGTGCTTGTCCATTCTGCCAATATCGGAGCTGGAAAT
>CADBOP010000243.1 GCA_902796255.1 uncultured Ruminococcus sp. | reverse complement strand
TATTCACCTCGCATTTTATGAAAATTTGTAACAGTAGCCCATCAGTTACTTTAGACAGTAGTACGATACAACTATATTATTATAGCACAAGTTTTAAAATTTGTCAAGAGCATAATGAAAAAATTTTTATGAAAAACAGGAAATTTTTAGAATTTGTAAGGAAAATATCGAAAATTGGTTGACTTTTGATTTTAAAAGGAGTATAATAGGAAAGAACGCTTATTTTAAAATTATTAGGAGGAGATAAAATTGTCGCAGATAGCAGCCAGAAAAAAGAGAAAACGCAGGAGAATGTCCAATGCCGGTATGCTTGTCATATTCGTGGCTTTACTGTTTACAGTATTGCTGATTTATGGAGTTGTGAGACTTCTGACATCACCTTCCGGACATAAAGAACCTGTGGAAAGTACAGTATTGCTTGAAACAGAAACAGAGACCCTTCCGCCGACAGAACCACCTACTGACCCACCAACAGAACCTCCCACAGAACCCCCCCCGTTAGTAGAAATTGCTGTTGCAGATGTGGCAACCCGTCAGCTGAATGAACAGCTTGATGCCCAGTATGCTGTGCTGATTGACTGTGATAATCATAAGATTTTAGCACAGAAAAATTCAGATGTCAGAATGTATCCTGCTTCTATGACAAAATTGATGACAATTATTGTGGCAATTGAAAATACAGAAAATTTTCAGGATACGTTTGAACTGCCGGAAGAAGTGCTGGAATCCTGCTGGGAACAGAATGCTTCTATGGCCGGATTCTGTGCCGGAGAACCTGTAACCGTCATGGATATGCTGTATGGTGCTGCTTTGCCGTCCGGTGCAGATGCTACGATCGGACTGGCTACTTATGTATCAGGTTCTGAAGAAAAATTTGTGAAGCTTATGAATCAGAAAGTAAAAGAACTCGGGCTGGAAAATACACATTTCGTGAATACCAGCGGCCTGCATGATGAAAATCATTATACAACAGCAGAAGACATGGCTGTTATTTTAGAGTATTGCCTTCAGAATGAACTTTGCAGAAAAGTGATTTCTACACCAGCTTATACTACCACTCCGACAGAAGAACATCCGGAGGGAATCTATCTGACAGATACAATGTTTAATAAAATGGAAGGTACAGAAGTCCCCGGAATTACAATTTTAGGTGGCAAGACAGGCTTTACAGATGAGGCAGGCCAGTGTCTGGCAAGTTATGCACAGACCCCTGACGGACATTGTTATATTGTGATTACTTCAAAGGGAACAGACAGATTTCAGCCTGTTTATGATGCCTTTAAATTATATGGCAGCGTGACAGGTACATATCCTATGGGGGATGAAACTGATGTTCTGACAGAAATACCAGCTGTTCCGGAAGCAGTTGATACACAGGAGGCTGCCCCTGTTCCGGAAGCTACTTTTGCTCCCGGTGTGGAAATTCCACAGGAATATTATGCACCGGCTGCTTGATTTTTAGCTGCTGCCAATGTAAAGGAACAGGAGGGGGAATATGAAAAGAAGAATCGATAAAGAAAGAGTTTTTTCTGCGATGCTTCTGGTATGCTGTCTGCTTCTGGGACTGGTCTGGGTTTTTGATACAGTTTATCGGATATTCAGGAATTTTTCTGATAAAGAAATTGTTTGTATTGATGAACGCTGTGCCGAGACAGAAACGGAAACAGCTACAGAAAAAGAAATGCCGCTGCCGGAAAAAGAACCTGAACAAATAGCTATCAGAGAAGCAAATCTCGGTCTGGCTGGTCTTCCGGCCGGCTATGCAACAGAACGAAAAACAGAAGAAACTATTTATCAAGGTATGCTGGCATATGCTGAAAATATCCCTCCTGCTGAAAATCTTGCAGATTTTAAAAACAAAAATGAATATTATCATCTGAAAAATATGAAACTGAAAATACAAGAACCTGCCGTTACTGCCATGAATGCCCTCGCAGATGCTTATTTTCAGGAAACAGGCCGTTCTGACCTTCTGGTCTACAGTACTTCAGAACTGTATGATGTGGCTGATTCTATGTATTCGGATTTTCTTCCAGACAGAAGCACTGGCTTCTGTCTGGATTTAGCATTTTTAAACGAAGATGGCACAATCTCTGGTATCAATGCAGAAAATGCTGCGTGGCTGAAAGAAAACGCCGCCCGTTTCGGTTTTGTGTTCAGTGTGCCGGAATTATATTATCATATTCATTATGTCGGTTCTCTGCACGCTGCTGTTATGCAGAAAGAACATCTGACATTGCCGGAATATCTTGAAACACTGAAAACATATACCGTTTCTGAACCCTATCAGTATCATAATGAAAATCATGACAGCATAATCTATTTTGTTCCGGCAGCAGCTTTCGGCTATACAGAAATCCCTTTTCCGGAATGCAGTCATTATCAGGTTTCAGGCAATGGCAAAGACGGCTATATCGTTCAGGCGGATATGAACTATGAATAAATTGTGAAATCGCTTGACATTAAGGCGATTTAATGATATACTAATAAGTGTATCATTATAAGAAAAAGGGGGGTATTTATGCCGAATCAAAACTTTAATAAAACATTGCTGTCAGAAGACGATGTAACAGAAGTAATGCTCAAAACACTGAAAGAAGAAAAAGAAGGCAAAAAAGAAAATACAGGCGTGACAGACTACCCTATTCTTGAATTTGATGAACATGCCCTCGGATTGCTCGCAACGGGTGTACATGAAACTTTGCTGCACAGCGATGTGCAAATTTCCGGCGGAAAATTTTATGAGTTCTTAAAACGCTTTTTTGATATCATTGTTTCCTCCCTTGCATTGCTGGTTCTTCTGCTTCCTCTTGGTATCGTCTGTTTTTTGATTTATATCGAAGACAAGGGCAACCCTGTCTTTTCACAAGTCCGCCTGACAACAGACGGCAGACCTTTCCGCATGTATAAACTGCGTTCAATGTGCATGGATGCCGAAGCAAAATTTGCACAGGTGCAGAAAGAAAATAAAAGTGACGGCCTTGCTTTCAAAAGTGATGATGACCCCAGAATTACAAAAATCGGCAAATTTATCAGAAAAACTTCTATTGATGAACTCCCTCAGTTCTGGAATGTTCTGAAAGGAGATATGTCCTTGATAGGGCCTCGTCCACCGCTCCCCAGAGAAGTCGTTCTGTATACCCCTGAACAGATGAACAGATTATTAGTCAAAGGCGGACTCTCCTGTATTTGTCAGACAGAAGGCAGAAGCGATATGGAGTTTGAAAAATGGGTGGAAAGTGATATTCGTTACATAAAAACACGCAGTGTCGGACTGGATATTTCCCTCATGTTCAAGACCGCCGCCGCAGTAATTATGAAAAAAGGTGCTAAATAACATAAAGGAGCTGAATGCTTTGAAGCGTTCCAGAAACGAAACTTTACAGTATATTTATAAACTCTGTGACCAGTATGAGGCACAGGGACGACAGGCAAAAGGTGTCAATATGCCGCTGAGAGATTATACACAGTTTGCCGTGATGAAATTTATGCTCTATCTTGTCGGAAACGACAAGAATATTACAGATTATGAAGTGCAGCTTATGAGCGACTGCCATAAAATCCCGTTCACAAAAGAATATATTACAAAATTTTTAGAGGAAAAACCTGTTTCGGCAGATGAAATTTTTGATATTTTTATCAGAATTCTTGTTGTGTTTACAGAAGCAGATATTCAGAACGAAGCAAAATATGGCAGTACTTCATTTCTGCTGATGGAGTTCCTGAATGAATTGGGTCTGGAGTTTATTACTTATGAAAATTCCGGAAGCGATGACAGAACCACAAGGGCTCTTGGTGTTCTGATGCAGCGGCTCAGAACATTCCGTTCGGCATATCTTCAGAACTGGATGAAAGTACATCATGATAAGATTAATCCGTTTGCTATGCCAGAGACTGACAGACCCGAACAGCGTATGAAACGCTCGGCAAAAGTGCCGGAACAGGAGAAAAAAAATCCTGAAACAACTGAAAATGCACAGAAAACAGAAATTCCGGATGAACCGGAAGAAACGCTGGAAGATTTGTTGCAGCAGCTGAATGCCCTCACAGGGCTGACCAGTGTCAAAGAAGATTTGAACAGTCTGATTAATCTGCTGAAAGTGCATAAAATCCGTGCAGAACGCAATATGCCGCAGACTTCTGTATCGCTGCATATGGTCTTTTCCGGCAACCCCGGAACAGGGAAGACAACTGTCGCAAGAATGCTGGGTAAGATTTATAAATCTGTCGGCGTACTGAGCAAGGGGCATCTGGTAGAAGTCGACCGCTCCGGACTTGTCAGCGGCTATGTAGGCCAGACAGCTATGAAAACTAAAAAAATAGTAGAAGATGCTCTTGGCGGTGTGCTGTT
>CADBOP010000242.1 GCA_902796255.1 uncultured Ruminococcus sp. | reverse complement strand
TGAAGATTTGAATCATACTGGTTCACATAAAATCAATAATGCTCTGGGGCAGGTGCTTTTAGCCAAGAAAATGGGGAAAAAGCGTGTTATCGCTGAAACCGGTGCAGGTCAGCACGGTGTTGCAACTGCGACTGTATGTGCATATTTCGATATGGAATGCGAAGTCTATATGGGGCGTGAAGATATGGAGCGGCAGGCTCTGAACGTCTACAGAATGGAGCTGCTCGGTGCAAAAGTAACGGGTGTGGATTCCGGTACAGCCACCCTGAAAGATGCCATCAACGAAGCCATGAGAGACTGGGCAACAAATATCGCTACTACTTTCTATTGTATCGGCTCTGTGATGGGGCCGCATCCTTACCCGACTATGGTCAGAGATTTCCAGAAAATCATTGGTGAAGAAGCGAAACAGCAGATTCTTGCTGCTGAAGGCAGACTTCCGGACTGCATTGTGGCCTGTGTGGGCGGCGGTTCTAATGCAATGGGCATTTTCTATGATTTCATTCCGGACACTTCTGTCAGATTAGTAGGTGCAGAAGCCGGCGGCAAGGGTGCAGACACAGATTTCCATGCTGCGACTCTGACAAAAGGCGATTTGGGCATTTTCCACGGAATGAAATCTGTATTTCTCCAGAATGAAGAAGGCCAGATTGCACCGGTTTTCTCAATTTCCGCCGGTCTTGACTACCCTGGTATCGGTCCGGAACATGCTTATCTGCATCAGACAGGCCGTGCTGACTACATCAGCATTACAGATGAAGAAGCTGTACAGGCTTTTGAATATCTCTCGAAAACAGAAGGCATTATCCCAGCCGTAGAATCTGCCCATGCAGTAGCAGCGGCTCTGAAAATTGCACCGACTATGAAAAAAGACCAGATTATGATTATCAACCTCTCCGGCCGTGGAGATAAAGACGTTCAGCAGATTGCAAAATACAGAGGAGTGAATTTAAATGTCTAACAGAATTGATGAAAAATTTAAACAGCTCAAAGCACAGAATAAAAAAGCACTGATTACTTATATTGCCGCTGGTGACGGCGGTCTTGACCTTACAGAAAAAGCTGTGCTGGAAATGGAAAAAAACGGTGCTGATATTGTAGAAATCGGTGTGCCGTTCTCTGACCCTATCGCAGAAGGCAAAGTCATTCAGGAAGCAAGCCTTCGTTCTCTGCGAGATTATCATACGACTCTCAAATCTGTTTTCAGTATGGTCAGAAAACTTAGAGAACAGACGGATATGCCGTTATTATTAATGCTTTATGCCAATACTATTTTCCGTTCCGGTACGGACAAATTCTTTGACACCTGCCGTGAAATCGGCATTGACGGTGTGATTGTCCCCGACCTGCCTTTTGAAGAACATGACGAATTTCAGGAAGCTGCGGAAAGAAATCATATTTACAACATCAGTCTTGTAACTCCGGCTTCTACCGGACGTATTGAGAAAATTGCTTCTGCGGCACAGGGCTTTTTATACTGTGTCTCTTCCGTTGGTGTAACAGGCATGAGAGATACATTCAGCACTGATTTTGATGCCTTTTTCTCTGAAATAAAAAAATATTCTAAAATCCCTTACTGTGTTGGTTTTGGCATCCGCAACGGCGAAGCCGCCCAGAAAATGGGGGCTTACTGTGACGGTGTGATTGTCGGCAGTGCAGTTGTCAACCAAATCGGCGAGTATCAGCAGGAGGCCCTTCCCCATGTTGCCGCTCTCTGTCAGGACCTCCGGAATGGTCTTGACAAGGCTTAACTCTCTATTTTCAGGGATTTTATATAGTATATTGTCCAAAATTAAGCCGCTTTTGACGTGAATTTGCACAGAAATGCCGATTTTCCGGAATTTCCTTGACAAATCACTTGAAATCGTATATAATACTAATATATCAAATATATTTTTGGAGGAGTTCATATTATGAAAAAAGCAGAACTGATTCAGGCTGTTGCCGAAAAAACTGGTAAGTCCAAGAAAGAAGCCGCTATCTATGTAGACGCTGTTTTTGACAGTGTAAAAGATGCTCTGGTTGCCGGTGATAAAGTTACTCTTACAGGCTTTGGCGTATTTGAAGTACGTGACCGTGCTGCTAAAAAATGCAAGAATCCCAGAACTGGCGAAATGCAGGATGTTCCGGCTTGCAAAGCTCCGGCATTCAAGGCTGGCAAGAACCTGAAAGAAGCTGTCAACAAGTAATTCTGACATATTTTTCAGAAATAAAATGCAAAAAAACGCTCTCCAGCCGGAGGGCGTTTTTTATTGCAGAAACTACTTGCTTTTTTATGGATTTTATAGTAAAATAAAATAAAGCTCACAACCGGAATTGAACCGGCCTCACCAACTGCGGGGCGGTGTTCTGCCACTGAACTATGTGAGCTGCTCGGACAGGCTTTTTATCCTGTTTCTGCATCATCGGAATGCTGTTTTGATTAAACTACCGGAAAACGTGCAGAGGGATTTGAACCCTCGTTTCCGCCTTGCAGAGGCGTTGCTCTGACCCCTGAGCTATACACGTATGCTGAACAGCCTATGCTGTATCTTCTTCATCGGGAAGATGTTTTTCTTAAACTATCAGCTGAAACGCACAAAGGGAGTTGAACCCTTGTTCTTCCGGATTTGGAGGCCGGTGCTCTGACCGCTGAGCTATGTGCGTCTGCCGGACGGATTTCTCCGTTTCTGTATCTGTGGGGATACTGTTTTTCATAAACTAACGGTAAAGTGTACAGGACGGATTTTCACCGTCATTTCCAGATTGAGGGTCTGACACTCTGATTGAGCTACTCTACAAACCGTGCTTTCGCTTCTCTTTCCTGAGGAGAAAGTGTTTTTTCATAAACTACCGGCAAATTTTACGTCTGTATGCGGAGTCGAACCGCAGTTTTCCGCCTTAGCAGGGCGGCTGTTCTTCCGATGAACTATACACAGGACGACCGGACGGCAAGCCGTTTTTTCTCTATGGTGAGATGTTTTATATAAACTACCGATATGTTTATCATAGCATATTTTATTCTTTTTGTCAAGGAGTGTTTTATATCATGAGAATCTGTTTAATCTGCCGTCAGCGTAATATAGAAGATTATGGCATCTGTCCTGCCTGTCAGAAAATGAATGATGACATGAGACAATTAACCTGTGATTTATCCGGAAAATTTGCTGTTGTCACCGGAGGCAGAATCAAAATCGGCTATGCGACTGTTTTGAGACTGCTCCGGATGGGGGCTTCTGTGATTGCTGTAACACGCTACCCGAAATCTGCTCTTGCTGCTTATCAGCAAGAACCTGATTATGCTTCTTTTAAAGACAGATTATTTATCATAGGCTTCGACCTCATGCGTGTTGACCGTATTCAGGAGTTAATCCGTCAGATTGAAATAATGTGCAATCATAAATTAGATATTTTAATTAACAATGCAGCTCAGACTGTGAAAAAATCCAATGCTTACTATGCAGAATTAGAATTGCACGAAACAGCCTTATCACTCCCCTATGATACTCGGCTCATGCAGTTAACCCCCAGAGAAACCATGAAATTATCACTCATACCAGAAAATCAAATTATTGATTACAGCGAAACACCGACTTCTAATTCATGGGTACGGAAACCGGAAGAGATTTCCGCTCAGG
>CADBOP010000241.1 GCA_902796255.1 uncultured Ruminococcus sp. | reverse complement strand
ATTATATTCCGGATTGGTTTCTGTAGGAATTGTTGTAGTTTCCGGCAGGGGAGTGGTGTTTGTGATAATAATTTCCTGTGTTTCCGGCAGAGTTTCCGGAATGACGGTTTCTTCCGGTTCTGGTTCAGGCGGAACTGTTTCTGTTTCTGGAACGAAATTTTGTTCCGGCGGAATTGTTTCTGTTTCCGGTTGAAAACTTGTTGTTTCTGTCACGGTCTGGACAGGCAGATGTATCTGTGTCACGGAAGTGGCCGGAACAGTTGTTTCTGTTCTGAGAGTGGTATATGTTGTCTGCACTGTTGTGAAATATGTTTCCACTGTAGTTGTGCTGACAGTCGTTGCAGAAGTTGCAGTATGTTCTGTGACAGCTATCTGTTCTTCAGCAGTTTGGATATTGCTTTCAGGCCGATAAGAATTTTTTATGCTGAGATAACCATATCCGGCAATCATGCAGACAAAACCAGCGGCACATACAGGCATGATAAACCGGAATTTTCTTTTCTTCCGTTCTTTCTGAATCTCTTTCAGAAATTCCGGAAACTGTTCAGGCCTGTCCGAAGCATAGATTTCTTTCAGTGCTTTTCTGAGCTTTCTGTTCATATGAATTTCTCCTTTCAAAGTTTTTCTCTGAGAGTTTGTGTAATCTTCTTGATTCTTCTGCTCATGACAAAGCGTGATACACCGTACATAGCAGCAATCAGAGAAATTTTCTCTCCGCTGACATAACGCAGAAAAATAATTTCTCTGTCCTCGTCAGATAATTCATTCATAGCAATCCGAAGGGCAACATGTGTTAAAATATCTGTATTATGTGCAGGGGTCTCTTCTGTTTCAAGCAAATCCGGCCGGATTTTTTTCATTTTATCAATACAGAGATTTTTTGCAATTTTATATAAATACTGTCTCGGATGGCTTTCATATTCAGGATGCTGCAAATATCGCAGAAAAGTTTCCTGTGTAGCATCTTCGGCTTCTTCTTTATGATGCAGATAATACAGACAATAATGATAAATTCTTGTATATTCCTCTTCAATTTTCATACGCATGTTCACTCCCTTCTATATAATATAACGTTGCAGAACGTTCAGATGTGCAAAAACTCCCTGATATTTTTTACCAGAGAGCTTTTATTTCCTGTTTCCTGAAATCGTGTTGCCGTCCCGTCCAATAAAAAAAACAGCACGCTGTTTAGAAAACGTGCTGTTTTGTATGACTCAGCCTACCAGACCGGAACGTTCAATCCCTTCAGTGAAATATTTCTGTAAGAACGTATACATCACAAGAAGCGGTGTGACAGAAAGCAGACAGCCGGCTTCCATCCAGATAATCTGTTCACGGGGAGAAACTTCTACTGTTGCACTGTTGAATAATTCCAGTGACAGCAGGGTATTCAGGTTTTTCAGCATCAGGGCAATCGTTGAATTGTTCGTAAAGAATGTAGAGCTGACATAATAATCGTTCCAGTACCATACGACAGAAAACAAAAATACAGT
Source organism: uncultured Ruminococcus sp. (assembly GCA_902796255.1). Taxonomy (GTDB): domain Bacteria; phylum Bacillota; class Clostridia; order Oscillospirales; family Ruminococcaceae; genus UBA3855. Next base: position 6,142 of record CADBOP010000241.1, on the reverse strand, counting down.
CAGAAAAGAAGAAGCTGCATTGGGTACCATTACCTGTATGAATGTCCGGAACGGCCCGCAGCCGTCAAGATAGGCGGCATCTTCCAGTTCTTTCGGCAGACCCTTGAAAAACTGACGGAAAATAAATATCATCAGTCCGGCTCGGATGCCGTTGGCCATCAGGGCAGGCAGATACATCGTAAACGGTGTATCGATTAAATTAAATGCTCCGAACAGAAAATATCTGAATTCCATATACTGGGGAATTGCAATAATCTGGTTCGGCACAAGAATCATCATCAGTACAATGCCGAATAATAAATTCTTGCCTTTGAATTTAAATCTTGCAAAGCCATATCCGGTCACGGCACAGGTTACCACCTGCACCAGCGAACACCCGATATTCAATAACAGGGTATTGCCGAGCGTGTGCCAGAAATCCATAGCATTCATTGTCTGTTTCATGATTTTCAGTGTCAGGTGTCTGGGAATCCACATTACAGTGGGGTCGCTCATATCTTCCTGTGCACGGAATGCACAGCTAATCATATAAATCAGCGGATAGAGAATAATAAAACATAACCCGAACAGGATAAAAAATCTTGCAACCGGCCAGACTTTATCCATAGCTTCTTTGCGTTTTAAATAGGCAATTTCTTCTTTATTCATATTTCTCATATGAATCTGACGGATTTGTTTCTTGGAGAGGCCGTTTCCGACAACATGTTCGCCTTCCGCAGCAGGTGTTTCTTTTTTCTTGAAAATAGCAGTCAAAATACAGTCCCTCCTTTAATCTACTTCGTAATAAATAAAATGATTCAGAATCAAAGTAATCAACCCGACAGCGGCCAGTACAATAATAAAATATACCCATGCCATAGCGGCTGCATAGCCATACTGCCAGTCTTTCTGCATATCAAGCACACGCCCCATGACAGCATTGTCCGGAGAAGTAAAACTGTCAATAACTGTAAATATCAGACATGCCAAAATCATCGGGCTGACATAAGGCAGCGTAATTTTCCAGAAGTATTCCCATGCAGTAGCCCCTTCCATCTGGGCAGCTTCCTTGGCAGATACCGGAATATTCTGCAAAGCAGCTAAAAATATCAGAATCTGAATACCAGCATTCCATACAATGCCGAAAATATTGTTCGATACAGCTTCTACCATCTTCTGGATATTTTCATTAATTCCGTACAGACCGATAAACTGGAATAATTCGCCCATCAGGTCAGTAGAAAACATTGTGGAGAACTGTCCGGCACTGTTTGCACCACTGCTGGAGATATTACCGTTGATGATGCTGTATACCGGACCTGTCGCAATGATAACCGGCAGGAAAAAGACAGCTCTTGCAAAAGTTCTGCCTTTGAATTTCTGGTTCAGAATAACGGCAATAAACAGCGAGAAAATAATAATCAACGGTGTTTTCCAGAGAGTTTCTACCAGTACACTCACAAGATATTTGCTGTAATTGGCATCACCTGTGAATACATAGATATAATTATCCAGTCCGACCCATGTACCCTGCATACCGCCTTTTTCCGGCTTGACCTCCATGAAGGAATATCTCAGCGATTCCATAAGAGGATATAAAAACCATATCAGTGTTCCGACAAGCCAGACAGCAATAAATCCATAGCCATACATGGCTTTTCGTTTTTCATAAGGCATTTTAATTTGCTTTTTTTCTTGTGCCATCAGTCTGTTCACGCTCCTTCCTCAGCAGTGGCAAGTCTGTAGACAATGCCATTTGCTGTGACTGTTTTTTCTGCATAATCGACAGTAACCTGTGTGCCGTCTTCGTAAGTCGTCACGGAAATATCCCCCTCACGGGTATAGTCTGTAATGACTTTATCACTCACACCGGATAAAATTTCTTTTGCAAGCTTATATTCCTGTGCGGCGGTATCTGTCCAGAATGCATAGTTAGAATAATAATATTTATCAAGAAGCGTGTCTTTCAAATCGCTTGCTTCGGCATAAATCATATCATAAGCCGGATTGCAGCCTGTTGCAATCGCAGTCAGGAATGATTCTGTACTGTCTGCACTTGCATTGATGGCTGTACTGGAATAAGGAAGAACGCCATGCATAACAAGCTGATAGAACGGGATTTCTTCATCAAAAATATCAAATCCGCTTGAATGCAGAGGCACATCAGAAATCTTGTCGGCATAGGGAAAGGCATAGGCGGCACAGGTATCAGCCAGCAGAGAAATACCAGAATCCTGAATGCTCTGATACGATTCCTGCAAAGCTGTGACAGTATCATCACGGGACATGTTCTGTTTACCATAGTCGCCCCAGATGGTAGAAGTCATTTCACCCAGACACACACCTGTCAGTTTTCTGCTGGTGTAGTTTCTGGCAAGCTTATTATATAAATCCGTGAATACACCAGGGGACAACAGGGATTTTGTCTCGACATTCGTATTCTGTACACCATAAGAAAGATTATAAGTCATCTGTCTGGAATAAGAATTGGAAATTCTGATAGTCGTATCTGTAAAAGTATAGTATCCGTTTCCGGAATCGAAAGTCTTGTTATTCACAGCCGGATAGAAATCATAATTTTTTTCATCGAGATATTTGACAAGCTTATTGAATGCCGTTACACCGCCAAGTGTGGCCGAGGGCTTGGATTTATAATCCACTTTTCCGGAAATGCCGTCATTTGTCCAGTTATTGTAAATCACAGACATGTCATTTACACCAAGACCGGATAATTCTGCAATGATTTTTTCTGCTTCAGAATAGCTTGTCATAGAAGTTTTCATAGTAACCGGAATTCCCAGTACAGAACGTGATTTCAGTGCTCCGCCGTATAAATCCAGATATAACTGTGTGGAATTGGCTTCAGCCTTTTTTGTAACCTTGCCGTCAGTCAGCAGATAATTTCTGTATACTTCTGCTACGTCCATATAACTGGCGTTTTCATTTGCAGTCGGGTAATATCTTAATTTGATAGTATCTGTTTTGATATCACCGTCTTCAAATACAGTCAGATTACCATAATCACCGGACATGGCATACGTATCAGAGCCACGGAGCTGGAATGTAAAATTGCAGATATTGAAACTGCTCAGAGACTGGCCGCTGACACTGGCATTCAGAGAAACATTTCCGTCCCCCTGTTCTGCAATAACGGTCATAGCGTTATCTTTTTTGACAATCCCATAGACAGGCATCAGAATTTCTTCTGTCACAGCAGGCTTTGTTGTGGGGACATTTGTAATATCACGGCCGTATACTCTCTGAGAATAGCTTTTTGTAGTTTCTTTTCCGTTATTGAATCTAATCAGAGAACCACATCCGTCAGGAATCACAAAATAGCCGTTTTCATCGCTTTCACCTGCTCCGAATGCTCCGAGCAGAGTAAGCTGTGTAGCAACAAGGCCTTTGTCTGTCATGGTTTCTTTAATATCACTGCATTTGACACTTACAGAAAGATAATCTTCTTTCAGTTCATATACAACCGGAACAGTAATGCCGCATTTATCAAATTGATATTCAATTGTCAGGCCGTTGTCAGATTCTTTGAATTTCATTTCAGCGGCATTTCTGGAACGCAGACTTGTTGTGCCACGGCTGTTGCTGTCGCCGTATGTCAGAACTACAGAAGACTGTAAATCTGTCACTACTAAAGGCGTAGCTGTGACATCACGGTTTGCTGTGGGAGGAGATGACCACCATGTATAGCCGGTTTTTTTATTTTCCAGACCTATCAGGCCGGTATCTTCATCATAGTACATCTGGAAATTGTCATTCTCTGCTGCTGTCTTGACACAGACACGAACCTGTGTTTTATAGCCGTCCAGAACCGCCCAGCGGCTGCGGTCTTCGTTCTGGTAGAGTGTTGTTTCTCCTGCACTCCAGACGTTCTGCATCTCGGCACGGACAGATTTATAATCTGTGCTGTAAAGTTCCAGTGTATTTTCATCTTTGGTTAAGAACAAATATTCACTGTCCAGAGTAGAAACTCTGAATCTGATTTTTATCACAGATTTCTGGTCAGCATCTAAAACAACAAGATAATTTCCTGCTTCACTGAAATAAATATGCTGGTCATTGTCATGTTCGATTTCTTCAAGTTCTGCGGCCATTTTGCCGGATTCGGCATCAATCAGGGCAAGTTCGGCATGTTTCAGATGTTTTTCCGTGTCTTTGACAGCATCTTTTAATTCTTCTTCATCAGAATATTTTTTCTTCAGGTCTGCTTCAATTTTGTCTTTGTAGTCCTCCGGACGGAGATATACTTCATAGCCGTCTGTTGTGCCGAGAGAGGTCAGATAAGCTCTGACTTCTTCCGGAGAGCTGTCAAATTCTTCTTCCTCTTCTTCAACAGAAATAGTTTCTTCAGAAAGTGCAGCATCTTCTTCAGAGAGAACTTCTTCTGCGGCCGGAGCTTCTTCCGGAACAGCATCTTCTGCAAAGACTGCTGCCGGACTTGCTGAATATAACAGCATAGCCGAAAGCAGACAAGCTAATACACGTTTGTATTTCAATAATTTCATATGCTTTCACCTACACTTTCAGACGATATGCAATTTCTGTATAAATCGAATATACAAAGACATATACCTGCTGGAACAGAGATAATAATAATACTAACAGAAACAGCATAATCAGCATGGCACAGATTGTCAGAATAATTGCACCGATTGTTTTCATAAACGAATACTGATGGACGGACTTAATCGCCGAAAACAGCAGAACTCCGCTCCACAGCAAGCCGATAATATGCACAGCATCAATAAAAACAGCCTCGTCACGAATCAGAAAATGTGAAAGAAATACTTCGATATAAATACTCGCCACATAGGGAATCAGGGCATAGGCACTGTAAACAAAAATATTTTTCATTGTCCCTTCGCCTTCAAGCAAAGTACAGATAGACCAGTTGCCAACAACCCATGTACAGAATAAAATAATCGTCTGGACAATATAGGGAATAATATTAAACATCTTATCCGCTTCAGCATAGAACTGAAAGCCATATAATCTGTTATAGAATATAGAAGCCACAAACCAGAGCAGAACAATCACGACAGCATATTTCATAGAACCGGCTTTTTTCCACCGCATGTCTTCAAAGCCTTCCATCGGATGAGTGACTGCATGTTTGACCCATTGCTTGTTAGTTAAATCCATCATAACGCTTATTCACCCTCCTCCTGCCGTTTGCGTTCATCTGTACGGGTAATATCATATTCCAGATTCGGCTTGTAGTGCTTTTTAAGATACATTTTCAGGGCAATAATAAGAATGATAATAATAATTACAGTAATTGTCACACCCCTGATATGTTTTGTCAGCCATTCTGTACGATAGCCTTCAAAAGCTCTGTTATAGCGATAGGGAGAATCCGCCAGTTTTGCATATTTCATAGAGCCTTCATAATCGCCCTGTACCAGCAATGCAGCCGAAATTCCTAAAAAGGCCCGCCGGTAGTTGCCGTCATACTGCAAAACCTGATACCAAGGTTCGAGGGCTTCTTCATAATAGCCACCGTTATACTTGACAGTGGCATCATGCACAATCCGGCCAAAATCTGTTTCTTCAAATACAGTAACCGTATTTTTTCTGGTATCCAGAACCAGTACGTTATTCCCGATAGACTCTATTGCTGTGACTTCTGTGAAACCGCCTAACTGTTCAGAGGCACTCCCGAAGATAAATAATAAATTTCCCTCTTCATCATACTGGAATACACGGCCGGATGTCAAATCCAGACAATTGATATTTCCGTCATCTGCAATTTCAATATCACAAATCATAGACTGATAATTCTTATTCGTATTGGAATCATAGACAGATTCTACATCACCCCATGAGGTATCCAGACTCGAAAATAAATTTGTTCCTGCCGGATTCAGTTTCTTGACAGTATCTTTTTTCTGAGATGTGGACTGTGTACAGGTATAAATAAAGCCTTCATCATCCAAATCAAAGCTTGTAATGCCGGACGGCACTGTTCTGGAAGTTCTCGAACGCATTTCATCTGTTGAAATCAGCTTCCAAAAATAATTTGCAATGACAGCAGAAGTCGCTTCTACGGTATTCGCTCCGTAATAGCCCTGAAATTCGCCTTCGTTATTGAACATTGCCGCACCAGTTGTAATGTTGCCTAATACAATATAGACATTCCCGGCTTTAT
>CADBOP010000240.1 GCA_902796255.1 uncultured Ruminococcus sp. | reverse complement strand
TATGAAAAGTGCTATGAAACAAGTTCTGAAAAAACCTTAGTTAGAAAGGCGAGTGTGACCAATGCACAATTAAGTCTCTGATACGGATTTTTACATCAGCGTTTCAGCTTCAACATATAAGAATTAAAATCGCTGATTCTTACAATTGAATAGGATATTAACTCCCGATGAACGTGAAATGAGAATCGGGAGTTTTTATTTGTGTACTATATAAAATAACGCTGATGTCAGGACACCAGCGTTATTTTTAGTATTATATCTGATAATTCAGTTTTGCAGAAAGCAGAAGAGATTCCAAAGCCATTGTAAGGCTTTTTTCCTTCCCGATTGCTTCGGCAATATCTACCAGAGCAGCCTGCATGACGATGCTGAAGAGTATGGGCATTTGGTCAGGAGTCTGACAGAATGTTTTCACTGTATCCGGAAAAGAGACATCTGGAAAGTACTGCTGATAAGTGTTTATTGTCATATTCCATACAGACTGCTCGCCGAGGAGATTTGGTTGTGCCATATTTTTTCTTCTTATTGATTAAATTTCATTTTCAGCATATCCTGTTTCAAATCCCAGAGTTTCTGAGACAAGTCTACAAAATAGGTCTGCGGATTCTCAAAACGCTTGACTTCTTCCCAGAGAGTTTCCAGCTGATTTTTGCAATATGCCTGAATTTCAGGGAGTTCCGGACTTTCATAAACACATTCTCCGTTCAGGAAAACCGGAATCTGTAATTTTCTGGCTGTAAAATTTGTGACAGTCTTTCTCTTGTAAGTGTGAATCGGGTCGAAAATTTCATAAGGCTGTGTGTCATCAATTACTTCGTCATGCAGTGTCAGCACATCCGCAATGGCCTTTCCGGATTCGTTGTCAAATAATCTCCAGAGTGTCTTGAAAGACGGATTTGTGATTTTAATAATATTTTCAGAAATTTTGATTTTCGGAATGATGCTGCCGTTTTCTTCAACAGCAGCTAATTTGTAAACACCGCCGAATACTGGTTCAGATTTGGAAGTCACTAATCTTTCACCGACACCGAAACTGTTAATCTGTGCCCCCTGCATAATCAAATCACGGATAATATATTCATCCAGCGAATTGGAGGCCACAATGCCGATATAATCCAGTCCGGCAGCATCAAGCATTTTTCTTGCTTTTTTCGAGAGATAAGCCATATCACCACTGTCAATCCTGATGCCTCTGCCCTTGTGTCCCTGTGCTTCCAGTTCTTTAAAAACAGTAATCGCATTGGGAATGCCGGAGTGCAGAACACTGTAAGTGTCTACCAAAAGTGTGCAGTCATCCGGATAAACTTTCGCATAAGCTCTGAAAGCATCCAGTTCAGAAGCAAACATCTGTACAAAGCTGTGTGCCATAGTACCGAGAGCGGGAATCTGAAAGGCTCTGTCAGCAATCGCACAGGCTGTTCCGGCAACACCGCCGATATAAGAAGCCCTTGCCCCTAAAACAGCCCCGTCATACCCCTGTGCCCGTCTTGAACCAAATTCCATTACAGGCCGTCCCTGTGCAGCGGTGACGATTCTGTTCGCCTTTGTTGCAATCAGACTCTGATGATTAATGCTTAATAAAATCATTGTTTCAATAAGCTGTGCCTGCATGGCCGGCCCTCTGACGGTCAGAATCGGTTCAGAAGGGAAAACCGGTGTCCCTTCCGGAACAGCCCATACATCACAGGCAAACCTGAAATTTTTCAGATAATCTAAAAATTTTTCACAGAATAAATTCTTGCTTCTTAAATAATTAATATCCTCATCTGAGAAACTCAGATTTTTCAGATATTTGATAACCTGTTCCAGACCGGCAGCAATGGCATAAGCGGCATTGTCCGGAGCTTTCCGGTAGAACATATCAAAATAGGCGATTTTTTCTCCGCAGCCGTTTTCAAGGAGTCCGTTTCCGATGGTCAGTTCATAAAAATCGACTAACATGCTTAAATTTCTGTTATCTAAATTTAAATTACTCATGATAAATTACCTCCGAAGTTAATTTTATTCCGGCCTGAGCCATAATTTCAAAAGCAGCATTCTGCATAGTGTCTGCATTGTGATTGGGTGCGTCATAAGTTTCAACGGCATTCACGGGGAGAAGAACTTCTAATTTTTTATTCTCCTGATTGCAGAATGTTTTGAGTGTCAAACAAAACTGCATCACACAGATGTCAGTACAGACTCCGCACACGACAATTCTTTCAAGCTGGGGAGTATTTTTCAGAAAATTCTGAAATTCCGGTGTCAGGAAGCCGTTGGTAGAATTTTTTTCAATTTTGAGATAGCCACCGATTTTCTGTAAAGACGGAGCAATTTCGCTTTCTGAAGTTCCTCTGATACAGTGCGGCGGAAAAGACTGAAATTCAATGCAATCTGGTTCATGACAGTCTGCAAATGCCACACACGGCAGATTGTTTTCTTTGAAGAGTTTCAGGAGCTTTTCGCATTCTGGCAGAACTGATGCCGAACGTGGACTTGACAAAACGCCCTCTGTCAGGAAGCCGTTGACCATGTCGACAATGACAAGTGCAGTTTTGTTATCCAGAAAGACTTTGCTTTCTGTAGGGGTTAAATTCTGAATCATAAAATCAATCCTTCTTTCTGTAGATTCTGCTGGGGCGGTGTTTTGTTCCGGATGTGAAATGCTCTGTCTGATAAATTTTATCAGCAATTTTCTTCCGGAAGTTTGCTTTATAAAGCTTCTGTCCGAGCAGAATTTCATAAATTTTCTGTAACTGGGGGAGGGTAAATTCTTCCGGAACAAGCGAGAATGCAATATCTGTATAACTGACTTTGTTCCGGATTCGCTCACGGCCGTAAGCAATAATTTCACGGTGGTCAAAAGCAATATCCTCACGCTGTAAAATCTCCCTGACAGGAAAGAATTTTTTCTGTTCTGTTTCCGGAATCTGTGACTCCGGAACAAGTGCATAATAAGAAACAGAAATAATCCTCATTCTTGGGTCACGGTCAAGACCGCCCCATGTATACAGCTGTTCAAAATAAATATCATGCAGACCGGTTTTCTGATATAAAGCCCTCTGGGCGGCTTCATCAAGCGTTTCTTCCATCCTGACGAACACCCCCGGCAGAGCCGGACGGCCGATATACGGATATTGTTCCCGTTCTGTCAGCAGTACCTGCAATTCTTCCTTACGTACAGTAAACAATACCAAATCCACAGCGACTGACGGCTTTTGAAATTCAGAGCTGTCATAAGTTTTTAAATATTCTTCTTCTGTCAAAATACATCACCTGCTTTTAAGTTAGTATTAATTTGCTACTTGCTATAATCTGATTATAGTATATTTTTGCTACTTTGTCAAGAGCTTTTTTAAAATTTCTAATTTTTCGTAAAAAATACAGAATATTTCATAAAAACAAGTTAAAAACTTTGTGTAAAATAACAAAAGTCGAAAAAAGAAAAATTTCAGAAAAAAATCAGTTTTTTTTGAAATCCCAAAACAGAACAAAAGTTTCTCGAAAACGTGTAAGTTGTTCTGAATGCGTAAGTTTGACAAGTTTTCAACAAAAAATCATTTTTGTTGAATTTGACTAAAAAATAGAAATAAAATTTCATAAAATTTGTTTCTCGATTCTGTTGCCTGAATCTATTGAATGTGCTATAATTAAATCAGGCATTTTAAATATGATAAAATGCCAATAGAGAAAGATAAGAACAAAGGAAAAATCTATGCTAAAAAGGAGGCTCTCTGATGGAATTTGCACATGTTCCGGTTTTGCTGCCGGAAACTCTCGAAAATCTGGCAGTCCGTCCGGATGGAATTTATATTGATGGTACTGTCGGCGGTGCAGGGCATTCCAGAGAAATCGCTTCCCGATTAGGCAAAAACGGGTTGTTAATCGGCTTAGACCGTGACCCCGATGCTGTGGCAGTTGCTACAGCACGCTTGCAGGCATTTCCGGCAAAGGTGATTCAAGGCAATTATTCTCAGATGCGGCAGATTCTTGACGGCCTGAACATCCCTTCTGCTGACGGCATTTTGCTTGATTTAGGTGTTTCCTCTCATCAGCTCGATGAGCCGGAACGTGGTTTTTCTTATCATGCAGATGCACCGTTGGATATGCGTATGAGTCAGGAAGGTACCAGCGCATATGATATCGTAAATACCTCGGACGAACAGGCACTCAGAAAAATTCTCTATGAATATGGGGAAGAAAAGTTCGCCGGCAGTATCGCTGCTGCGATTGTCCGTGCCAGAGAAAATTCTCCTGTTACCACAACAGGAGAACTCGCAGAACTCGTCCGGCAGGCTGTGCCGCAGAAATACCGGAGAGAAAAAAATCCCTGCAAAAAAACATTTCAGGCAATCCGCATCGCTGTCAATGACGAGTTCGGACATCTCCGGCTCGGTCTGGAAGCCGCTTTTGCCTGCCTGAAATCCGGCGGCAGGCTTGCCATCATTACGTTTCACTCGCTTGAGGACAGAATTGTAAAACAGCAGTTCGCCGCATGGTGCAAAGGCTGTACCTGCCCGCCCGATTTTCCGCAGTGTGTCTGCGGAAAGAAACCAAAAGCCAGACTCGTGACACGCAAGCCTGTGACAGCCAGTGCATCCGAACTGGAGCAAAATCACAGAAGCCACAGTGCAAAACTCAGAGTGATTGAAAAATTATAAAAATAATTTTCCGGTCACTCCGGCTTGTGGTTTTTTTCTCTTTGTCAGTATCCCGAAAGGAGCTGAATTTTTTAATTTCTATGAATCAGAATACCAAACCGCAGCCAGATGCCGAAAAGAAAATTTCGGCCGCCGCTGCTGTAAAACTTATTTTTGGGGCACTGGTATGCTTTGCACTGGTGGCCGCTGTGATTTTCAGTAATGTCCAGCAGCTTCAGCTGACAAATGAAATCGCTGCAAAACAAAAAGAATATAACGACATGCAGAGCGAAAATGTCCGTATGCAGACAGAACTTGCAGGAAAAGCCTCTAACAAGAAAGTACAGGAATATGCCGAAAATGTGCTGGGAATGCATGTGCTCAACCCCTCACAGGTGGAATATATTCAGATTCAGACAGACGATGTAGTGGAACTGCCGGAAGAAGAACAAGGCTTTTTTAACAGCATAAAAAATGCTTTTGAAAGCTTTGCGGAATATATGAAAGGCTGAAATGCATATTCTGAAATAAGGCAGAAGCAAAACAAGGATATGACAAACGGGTGTGCGGATGTGCCGCCGGTACAGAGAGAACTCCGGCGGCAGAACTCCGCTCCGGATGAAGATGGATAAGCAGGCAGGAAACAGAAAAAATACCTGCCTGTTTTTTAGATAGATATATGATAGAACCAGAGGTGAATGCTTTGAACCAGAAACACAAAGATTATGAACCTACCAAAAGTATGACAGCCCGTGCCGTATGGCTGGGATTCGGCGGCTGTATGCTGCTGGCTGCTTTAGTAACAATCAAACTGATTCTTGTGTGCCTTGTGAATCATGATGTCTATGCCGAAAAAGCAAACAGCAAGCATTTCAGCAAGATTACTATCACAGCACACAGAGGCAGCATCTATGACCGCACCGGTGAACCCCTCGCAAGAAGTGCAACCGTCTATAAAGTCTATATCGACCCGAACCAGTTTCAGAGCGATATGGAAGAAATCGGAAAAACAATGGCCGAACGGCAGGAACAGCTTGATAAAGGCAAAAAGCTGCCGGAAGATAAAATTGTTATGCCGGTTGCAGAGCTGGAAGAGGAAATTATTCAGACAATCGCCGAAAAATTAAAGCTGAATCCGGATACCGTCAGAGAAGCAACAGAGAAAGATACAAAATATTATGTTCTCCAGACACAGGTGGAGAAAAATGTTGCAGATGAATTAATGACATATCTGGATACGTATGGGCTGACTTCTGTAAAAACAGAAGAAGATACTAAAAGATATTATCCCCAGAATGAACTGGCTGCACAGGTCATCGGCTTTACTAACAGTGACGGTGAAGGACAGTATGGTCTGGAAGCCTATTATAATAAATATCTCTCCGGTACAAACGGAAGAGTGATTTCAGCCACAGATGCCAAAGGAAATGAAATGCCTTACCGGTATTCCTCAACCTATCCGGCAGAAGACGGCAGCTCCCTCTACCTGACACTGGATATGACTTTGCAGTATTATCTTGAAAAAAATTTGCAGGCTATGTGCGAACAGTTCGATGTGCAGAACCGTGCCTGCGGTATTATCATGAATGCAAAAACAGGTGCTGTCTATGCAATGGGGACTTATCCCAGCTTTGACCTGAATGAGCCTTCTGTGATTTATGACAAGGCTGCGGAAGCAGCTCTCAAAGCTCTGCCGCAGGAACAGTATCAGGAAGCCTATATTACTGCCCGTGAACAGCAGTGGAAAAATAAAGCCATTACAGAAATTTATGTTCCGGGGTCTGTATTTAAAATTTTTACAACAGCAATGGCTATTGAAGAAAAACAGGTCGATATTGAAAAAGACAGATTTTTCTGTACTGGTGCATATACCATTCCGGGAATGCCGAAGCCGATTCATTGTCATAAATTATCCGGTCACGGAGAACAGACGTTTTCCGAGGCTCTGACAAATTCCTGTAACCCCGCTTTTATTGAAGTCGGCCTGAGAATCGGGATTCATAAATTTTCACAGTATTTCAGTGCTTTCGGCCTGACAGAACCTACCGGAATTGATTTGCCCGGTGAGGGGGCAAGTATCTACCGGAAAGAAGAAGATATGAGCATTGTCGATTTGGCTGCCAGTGCTTTCGGACAGTCCAACTCGCTCACGCCTATGGAAATGATAACCGGCATTGCTGCGGCTGTCAACGGCGGTTATTTAGTAGAACCGCATGTAGTAGATAAAATCGTTTCCAGCGAAGGAAATGTCATCAAAAGTTTCGGGACAAATGTCAAACGACAGGTAATTTCCGAAGAAAGTTCCGCTGTTGTCCGGCGGTTATTACAGGACGTTGTGGAAAATAACGGCGGTTCTAATGCTTATATCAAAGGCTATGCCATCGGCGGTAAATCCGGTACATCACAGAAACTCGAAACCGGAGATGATACTAAATATGTTGCCTCGTATGCCTGCTTTGCTCCGGCAGATGACCCCGAAATTGTCATGCTCATGATGGCTGATGAACCTATGGGCGAAAGCTATTATGGTTCTAAAGTCGTTGCACCGTATTCCAGAATGGTACTTGAAGAAGCCCTGCCATATCTGGGCTATTATCCGGAATATACTGACGAAGAATATGCCACTCTGGATGTGACTGTCCCCCTGCTGCTGGACAGTCAGGTATCTGCCGCAGAAGAAACCCTCACGGCTTTGGGACTGACATATGAAATCAAGGGTAATGGTGATACTGTTGTCGGCCAGTGTCCGCTGACAGGCTATACAATTTCTACAGGCGGAAAAGTGATTTTATATACAGAACCGGATTATGAACCGGAATTTGTCACTGTTCCGGATGTCAAAGATTATATCGCTGCGGATGCCAAACAGGCTATGCTGAATGCAGGGCTGAACTATGTGGCAGTCGGTGCATCTACGGACAGAACAGATGTATTAGTGCAGACACAGTCTATCCCAGCCGGAGAAATGGTGGAAGTGGGAACTGTAGTACAGCTGGATTATGTGCTCAACAGTCAGGGCGACTGAGAAATATATTGCTAAAAATTTAGGAGATGGGTTTATGAAACTTTCAGAATTACTGGAAAACCGCATTTCTGTATCAGAGAATCTGAAAAATAAAGAAATTTCTCTGATTACAGATGATAACAGAAAGATTGTGAAAGACAGTCTTTATGTCTGCATAAAAGGCGAAAAATTCGATGGGCATACCGTTGCAGAACAGGCCCTTGCACAGGGGGCTGCTGCTGTTGTTGTTGACCATGATTTAGGTCTTGGGGAACAGCAGATTCTTGTCAGTGATACCAGAGACTGTTATGGAATGCTCTGTGCGGCGTGGTTTGGCCATCCCGAACAGAAAATGAAATTTATCGGTGTCACCGGTACAAACGGCAAGACCACAACAACAAGCGTTATCAAGCATATCTTAACGGCGAATGGTCATAAAGTCGGCTTAATCGGTACGATTCAGAATGAAATCGGTGAGGAGATTGTTCACACGAATAATACCACCCCCCTGACATTTGAGCTGATGCAGTTATATGATATGATGTACCGGAAAGGCTGTGACACAGTCGTGATGGAAGTCTCCTCTTTCGGGCTGGTACAGAAAAGAATCGGGCAGACACATTTTGATATTGCTGTGTTTACAAATCTGACACAGGACCATCTGGATTATCATAAGACAATGGAAAATTATTATCAGGCTAAGAAAATGCTGTTTTCAGTCTGCGACAAAGCGGTAATTAATACAGATGATGATTACGGCAAAAGATTATATCAGGAGATTTCCTGTGAAAAATACAGCTATGGTCATACCGGAGATTTTGCCTGCCAGCCTGTTTCTGTCAAGGCAAACGGAACAGAATTTATGCTGAATCAGGAAAAAATATCTATGCTCATGACAGGATATTTCAATATTGCCAATGCCACAGCAGCTTATGCTGTCTGCCAGCTTTACGGACTGGAACAAAAACAGATTCTTCCGGCATTGCAGAGTTGTACCGGTGTCCGTGGCCGCTGTGAAGTTATCCCCACCGGAAAAGAATTTTCAGTTATCTGCGATTATGCCCATACACCGGATGCTATTGAAAATATTCTGGAAAATGTCAAATTATATACAGAGAATAATTTAATCTGTCTGTTCGGATGCGGCGGCAACCGTGACAAGACCAAACGACCGCTCATGGCTCAGGCTGCTGCAAAGTTTGCTGACAGATTGATTATCACTTCTGATAATCCCCGTGATGAAAATCCGGAAGACATTATTCAGGATATTCTGGCAGGCCTGAAAGAAAGCCGGACACCCTATAAAGTCGTAACTGACCGCCGTGAAGCAATTGCATATGCCCTGAAAACTGCACAGGCTGGTGATGTGATTGTCCTCGCCGGAAAAGGGCATGAAGATTATCAGATTTTTGCAGATAATTATCATACACATTTTGACGAGCGTGAAGTTGTTGCCGAAGCCTTAAAAGAATTAGCGTAATCAGAAGGAGTAAAATCATGGAAAAGTTAACTTTAAAAGAAATCGCTGAAAAGCTGAATACTCTCTGCCCTTCCGATGCAGAGATTACAGAAATCAGTACAGATACCAGAAAATTAACCAAGGGCTGTTTGTTTCTGGCTCTCAGAGGCAAAAAATTCAATGGCCATAATTTTGTCAGACAGGCCATTCAGGCCGGAGCAGTTGCAGCTGTGACAGATACCCAGATTGAAGATTTACCATGTTTAGTTGTGAAAGATACTGGGAAAGCCCTGCTTGAGATTGCCAATCTGTACAGAAATAAATTTGATATTCCTGTTGTTGCTGTTACAGGAAGTGTCGGCAAGACAACAACAAAAGAATTAATTGCCTGTGTATTGTCGGAAAAATACAATACACTCAAAACAGAGGCGAATTTAAATAACGAAATCGGTATGCCGAAAACACTTCTGCATCTGACCAGTGAGCACGGGGCTGCTGTTGTGGAAATGGGTATGAACCATTTTGGCGAAATCTCAAATATGACTAACAGTGCAGAGCCAACAATTGCTGTTATCACAAATATTGGCTTTTCTCATGTGGAGAACTTAGGCTCTCAGGAAGGAATTAAAAAAGCGAAACTGGAAATTCTGGAAGGCATGAAAGAAAATGCTCCGCTTGTGACAAATGCCGATGATAAATTATTATGCAGTTTGAAATCTGAACTGAACAGACCGGTCTATACTTTTTCGACACAGGGCAATCCGGCAGATGTGTCAGCAGAAGATATCAAAGAAGAAAACGGCGTGACAACATTCAGCATCTGTCACGAAGGGAAGAAATCGCTTGCAGTTCTGCCGGCTGTCGGAGAACATAATGTCAAGAACGCTCTGGCGGCTTATCTGGTGGGAACACTTGCCGGTATGAGCGAACAGGAAATTTTATGCGGTCTTGCCAAATATCAGCCTACCGGAATGCGGCAGAATATTATGGAAAAAAACGGGCAGATTATTATTGCTGACTGCTATAATGCCAGCCCTGATTCTATGCAGGCAGGCCTGAATGTTCTCAGAGCATATCTCGCTGAAGGCAGAAAAATTGCTGTTTTAGGTGATATGCTTGAACTTGGAAATATGAGTGAGGAATTGCATTCCCGTGTTGGCGAAATGGTGACAAATGCCGGAATTGACATGCTGTTCTGCTATGGTACAGCTTCTGTGAAGATTGCAGAATCTGCCGGAAAGGAAATTCAGAAATTCTGTACAGACAATCCGGACATGCTGACACAGAAACTCCGTGAGACTGTTCAGGAAGGTGATGTGCTGCTGTTCAAGGCCAGCCACGGAATGCATCTGGAAAATATCATTTCTGCCCTTTACGGAGAAGAAGAATAATATGCCTGTCTGGTTACAGATAACAGCGGCATTGAGTGCAGCAATTATCAGTGGTGTTATGGGGATTGCCCTGATTCCGTATCTGAGAAAATGCCGTTTCTGCGAGCCTGACCCTGAAGCAGAATTATCAGAAAAAAAAGAATCTGATGTCATTGCCGGAAATAAATTAAAGCCGACCATGTGCGGAATATTATTGATTTTCGGCTGTATTGCTGGATTTGTATTAAGTTATACACTTTATCTGCATACCAGCGGAACGGACAGAACCAGTTTGGAGTTTCAGACAGAAAGCCGTTCACTCCGGCTGATTCTGCTGCAGGGGTTGTTGTTCGGGATTATCGGCTGGGTTTCGGATTATGTCCGGACAGTCCGCCGGAAAACAGATACCGGAGAAACGGATTTTATTATTATATTAGCGGCTTTTTTTACAAGCTATTCGTTCTTGAAATTTCTGCCGGAAGAGCCGGTGCTGGATTTTGGTTTCTGGAAATGGGAGGCCGGCTTTCTGAGTGTTCCCGTCAGAGCAGTGCTGGTGACAGCGTTCTGGCTGAGTATGCAGAGAACAGAACGTCTTGCAGACGGTATCTGTATTACTGTCAGCAGTATACAGTTATTGTTTCTGACAGTATTGTGTATCAGTGCAAAACAGAATCTGAATGCGATTTATACACTGACCGCTGCCGGAGCATGTATCGGCTGCTTTTACTGGAATCTGCATCCGGCGAAATGCCGGCTTGGACAGACGGGGACATACTGGCTCGGCATGACAATGCCTATGCTTTGCCTGAATTATCATAAAATAAATATATTATTATTATATATTGCAGTCTGGATTGTAAACCTGTTGCCGCTGCTGTTCGGGAGAAGAACACTTCTCGGGCTGCTGCGGAAAGACGGAAACACACCTCTGCAAAGAATTTTGATTCTGACAGGGTTTGCTTTATTTTGCTGTATCCTGTCAGTCATGCCGGAACATACCTGAAATGGGGGTCTGCTCATGAAGTTTTTCAAAACAGAAAAAGAAAAAGTACGTCTTACTGAAATTAATATGACATTTGCGATTGTTGTCCTGTTTTTGCTGGGAATCGGTCTTGTTATGATGTTTTCGGCAAGTTATGCCATCGCTATCAATGAAGGCAAGCCCGGATATTTTTATGCACAGCGTCAGGCACTCTTCGGCGGTGTGGGACTGGTGGCTATGTTTATTGCTTCCAGAATAGATTATCATTATCTGCAAAATATCTATGCTGCCGGTATTGCCTACCTTGGCAGCGTGGTATTATTGATTTTAGTAAAAATTATCGGTACGGATTTGGATACCGGCTGTACCCGCTGGATTCGTCTCCCCGGCGGTATGACCTTCCAGCCTTCAGAACTTGCTAAATTTGCCGTTGTAATTGCTTTTGCCTATCTGATAGATATTAATTTCGACAGAATGAAAGAAGCCCGATACGGCACGATACCATTTATGATATTATTAGGTGTGATTGCAGTTTTGCTGATGATAGAACCGCATCTGTCCTGTACACTGCTGATTGCAGCAATGGGAATTATTCTGATGTTTATCGGCGGTTCTAATATTAAACATCTGGCAATTGCAGGCGGTATCGGTCTGGCCGGAATTGCCGGATGGGTCGCACTCAAAATTCTGACAGGTACACAGACCTACTTTCTGAAACGTCTCGAACCGTGGTTTCATCCGTTTGAATCAGAAGATGCCTATCAGACACAGCAGTCTTTGATTGCTATCGGTTCAGGCGGGCTTTTTGGTCTGGGTATGGGAGAATCCAGACAGAAATATTTATATCTGCCGGAATCAGAAAATGACTTTGTATTTTCTATCATATGCGAAGAACTTGGTTTTGTCGGAGCAGTGACGGTAATTTTATTATTTGTCCTGTTAGTGGCACAGGGCTTCCGTATCGCTACCCACAGCAAGGACAGATTCGGGATGCTTGTGGCCTGTGGCTTTACACTCCAGATTGGTTTGCAGGCATTTATTAATATCGGTGTTGTGAGCAATCTGCTCCCGAATACTGGTATCAGTCTGCCGTTTTTCAGCTATGGCGGTACAGCTCTGATGATGCAGCTGTTTGAAATGGGAATTGTTTTGAATATCTCAAGAGGACGCTATATGATAAATGATGTTTCAGATAAAAAAGAAAAGAAACAAAAAACAGAACCAGAAACGGCTGTATAAGCATAGAATACAACAGAACCCCTTGTTTTGAAAGGGGTTCAAAAAATTGATTTGTAAATAATCTGCACAGAAAGGACTGGGATTTATTTTATGAAAGTATTACTTGCAGGCGGCGGCACAGGCGGACATATCAATCCGGCTCTGGCTATCGCCGGAATTATTCAGGAGCATATGCCCGATACGGAATTTTTATTTGCCGGCACACCTAACGGCATGGAAGCAAAATTGATTCCGCAGGCAGGCTATCAGATTGCATTTATCAAAGTCGCCGGATTCCAGAGGAAAATCAGTCTGGAAAATATCGGCAGAAATATCAAGGCTCTGTATTATTTAGCCGGTTCTGGTCACAGAGCAAAACAGATTATTCAGGAGTTTGACCCTGATATTGCAATCGGTACAGGCGGCTATGTGGCAGGGCCTGTTATCCGGATGGCCGCAAAGATGGGTATTCCGACAGCAATTCATGAACAGAATGCCTATCCGGGTGTGACAAATAAACTGCTGGCTAAAGAAGTAGACCATGTTATGCTGACAGTCAAAGAAGCACTGGATTATTTTGATAAAAATATAGAATATACTGTCACTGGTCTGCCTGTCCGTGCAGAACTGATGAAGAAAACAAAATCACAGGCCCGTGCAGAACTTGGCTTTGACGACAGTTTCTGTATCTTATCTTTCGGCGGCAGTCTGGGTGCAGGCTGTATCAACGATACAATGGCGGAAGTCCTGAAATGGCATGTATCAAAAAAATTAAAAATTAATCATATTCACGGCTACGGCGGCATGGGGAAAGATACATTTCCGGCTAAGATGAAAGAATACCATGTGCCGATGAAAAACAGAAGAACCAGAATTACAGAATATATCAACGATATGGATACCTGTATGGCGGCTGCGGATTTGGTTGTATGCCGCTCTGGTGCAAATGCCCTCGCTGAACTCGAAATGCTCGGCAAACCGTCTATCCTGATACCATCGCCGATTGTTGCCGGCAATCATCAGTATCATAATGCTATGGTACTCGGCAAAGCCGGAGCAGCTGTCGTCATGGAACAGAAAGATGTCACAAACAAGAAAATGATTTCTGAAATCCGGAAATTATATAAAAATCCGGAAAAGCTTCAGAATATGGCGAAAAATGCGGCTGATTTGGCCGTCCGTGACACCGAAGACAGAATCTGGAACGTCATTGAAAAGCTGATAAAAGATTCCGAATAATCCGCACAGGTTTGACACTTTTTACATACTATGCAGAAGCAGAAGTTCCTGAAAGGAGTGTCATCTATGCAGAAATTGATTATACACGGCGGAAAACGCCTCGAAGGTGAAGTTGCTGTACAGGGAGCTAAAAACAGTGCCTTGCCGATTCTGTCAGCAGCAATGCTCTGCACCGGAGAAAGTGTGCTCGAAAACTGTCCGGAATTATCAGATGTCTATGCTGCATGTCAGATTCTTACCAGTGCCGGATGCCGCTGCCAGATGCAGCATCATACTGTCAGCATTCAGGCCGATGCAATTCAGAATTCTGAAATTCCGGAATCGCTCATGCAGGAAATGCGTTCGTCTATTATATTTTTAGGTGCAATGCTCGGCAGAACCGGCAGTTGTGTGCTGGGCTATCCGGGCGGATGTGAGTTAGGCCCTCGGCCGATTGATTTGCATTTACAGGCGTTTCAGAAAATGGGTGTCAGGATTAGGGAAGAAAATGGCGTTCTGACCTGTACTGCCCCGAATGGACTGCACGGTGCAAAGATACATTTGCAGTTTCCGTCTGTAGGAGCAACGGAAAATATTATGCTCGCTGCTGTGCTTGCCAGCGGAGAAACTGTTATTGCTAATGCGGCCAGAGAACCCGAAATTGTAGATTTGGCAAAATATCTGAAAAAATGCGGTGCTTGTATTGCAGGGGAGGGCAGCGGAAAAATCAGCATTCAGGGTGTGAAAAAACTGCATGGCTGTACATACCGGATTATGCCTGACCGGATTGTAACAGCAACATGGCTCGCTGCTGCTGCCGTAACAGGCGGGACAGTCAGATTGTTACAGGCAGATGCCGCCAGTCTGGAAGGCATTCTTGATGTGTTTGAACAAATGCATTGCATTTGCAGTCATACCGGAGATACTATCTGTTTTTCCGCCGGAAAGCCGGTTCGTGCTGTCCGGAGTCTGAAAACAATGCCGTACCCCGGATTTCCGACTGATGCACAGGCTATCATGACGGCTGTGCTTTGTACCGCAAATGGTACTTCTATGATAGAAGAAACCATTTTTGAAAACAGATTCCGGCATGTGGATGCCCTTGTCAGAATGGGTGCAGATATTCAGACCGCCGGAAGAATTGCCGTGATTCATGGTGTCAGAACATTGCACGGAGTCCCTGTAAGTGCAACGGATTTGCGTGGGGGGGCAGCTCTGCTTGTTGCCGGACTTGGTGCAGAGGGGGAAACAGTGCTGACGGAAATTTCCCATATCGACAGGGGATATGACAGCCCCGAAAAAATGCTCCGGCAGCTTGGTGCAGAAATTACCAGAGTTTAATTTTTATCACAGGAAGTGAGCAGGTTTGAGAGATATCGAAAAAATGAATATGGCACATGATGCCAGCTCCCGAAGAATCCGCCGCCGGAAGCGTGGGCGTTCGCTCTATGCGTTTCTTGTGGTTGTGCTTGCATTTGCTATTGTGATTACATTGTCGATGACCGTGTTTTTTAATGTCAAAACAATTCGTGTTACCGGTGATGCAGATTACTCAGCAGAAGAAATCGTGCAGGCAGTGGGGGTATTTGAAGGAGATAACATGATGCGTCTGCATCTGGACGAACTGAAAACTTATGCAGAAGAAAAACTGATTAATGCAGAAACTGTAGATATCAGACGGCAGTTTCCCAATACGCTTGTAATCGATGTCCGGAAAGCAGTACCGGCCTATAACGTGCATTATGCAGACGGCACACTGATTATCAGCCAGAAAAATAAAATTCTGAAAAATACCATGGACCCTGCTGAAGGCCTTGTGACAATTATTGGCTATCAGCCGGAAGAAACTACCCCTGGAAAACATCTGACGGCTATGGAAGAAAGATATGATAAAATCTTTACTGCTTTTCAGGAAATCTTGCAGGAAAATACATTCTCTGTGCCGATTACTTCTGTAGATATGACAGATATGAATGATATTATTATCAATTTTGATAACCGGATTGAATTTGATATGGGCAACTGGAGCGAGCTGAATTATAAAATCAGCTTTGCGGAACAGGTGATTGAAAAACAGCCTGCCGGAAAAGAAGGCTATCTGACAATGATTGGCACAAATCAGTGTGCGTTCCGGAATAAAACAGATGTTATCAATGCTCAGAAAGCCGCCGAACGCCGGATTGCTGCCCAGCAGGAGGCCGAGGCCGCTGCTCTGGAAAGTATGCAGAATACTGAAAATCCGGAAAATTCTGAAATTCCTGAAAATCCGGAAAATAACGAAATACCGGAACAGCCTGCTGAGGAGTTCGCAGATGTGCCACCGGAAATGCAGAGTCTGCCGGATACATGGGAGTAAAAAAATAAATAAAATATACTGTATATTTTTGTGAAAATCACGCAAAAAACAGCAGGCAAAGTTGTATGTTTCAGGAAATTTTGAAATTTTGTCAAAAAACTATTGCAAAATCAGAGCAGATGTGCTAAAATAATATTATATAAGTATTTTTACGGAATTTTTGATTCTGGTAGGAGGAAATAAAATGACAGACTTCATCTACGAAGAAGCGTTTGAACCCGATGTAAATAT
>CADBOP010000239.1 GCA_902796255.1 uncultured Ruminococcus sp. | reverse complement strand
TTTGTTCAAGGCTGGTGAAACTGCAAGTATTAACGTTGGTGTTGCTGATGCTGTATTTCTCGTTGTGACGGCTACTCCGGATTCTGATACATGGCAGGAAAACGGTGTGCCGTGGGCTTACGGAGAAGGCGAATTTGATGAAAATCACCGTCCGTTCTTAGGAAAGACCAGATACCCCTATGCTGTCACAATCGATGGTGCAGAAATCCGGCAGACGGCAAATACTACCGGAATGGCACAGGGAAATTATCACAGCAACGGCGGCGGCTTTGTTGCTTCTACAGCTCGTGTAGATGATTCTGTTTATGTTGGCCCGAATGCGAAAGTAATGGGTTATGCGACTGTTACCGGCAATGCACAGATTAAAGATTATGCTATTGTTACAGGCTCTGCAAACATCTCCGGAAATGCGGTTGTTTCCGGTCATGCAGTCGTTGCTGAAAATGCAACTGTGAAAGACAATGCTATTGTTTCTGATTCTGCCGGTGTGATGGGAAATTCTGTCATTTCTGATAACGCAAGAGTACTCGAAAGCGGACTTGTATTCAACAATTACAATGTATCCGGAAATGCGACAGTCAAGGGTGTATCTTACGGACTGGCAAAGGGTGCGGCAACCGGTCAGGCGATTACTGACGGCGATTATTATGACGATTCCAGCAGAACACTTCAGGCCGGAGCAGTTTATGGCTGGGCGAGTCCAGATGCCTATGCAAATTCCAGACCTTACAATGACGGACAGTATGCCGGACTGGAATTTGATACAGACAGTTCTGAAATCGCAAAAGATAATTATATTTCTACTTATGGCACATCTGTGAATGGGCCTGTATGGTCAGAAAATTATGCAAGCGGACAAGGTGTCCTGACATTCAACGGAAAAGACCAGTATATCATTGCTGACAGTTCCTATGCCAATTATCATGATGTCGAATATCAGACGGCATTCCTGCCCCAGAAAGGCGGTATGGTCTTCAGTTTCGGCAGACAGGGCAAACTGATGGCTTTATATTCCTATGGTGGTTCGTTGTCTTTCACTATCAATGACGGCACAGACACACAGTTCCTGAGAGCAGAAAATGTATGTGAAACTGGAAAATGGTCTGTTGTCAGTGTTGTGCTGAGCGGTGATGAAGCCAAACTGGTTGTCAACGGGGAAACAGTTGCTTCTGGTGCAATCACAATTGACCCTGTAGCTATTGTCGGCGAAGATGCACAATATTATATTGGCCGTGGTGTTTCAGAAGATTCCTATTTCAAAGGCTCAATTGACTATTTCCGTGTAAATTACAAAGAAGTGGCCGAGCCCGAATATTACTACGACCAGAATCCGGAAATCATTGAAATCCCTACAGAACCTGACCCAGAATATATTGTCGGTGATATTAACTATGATGGTGTTGTGAATATCTACGATTTCATTCTGCTGAAAAGGCAGGTACTTAATGGCTATTACACTGTATCTGATTCCCGCCCCTCTGAGATTCACAAAGACGGTGAAATTTCTGTTCTGGATATTATCGCATTACAAAAATTCCTGCTTGGCCAGTCCAAGACTCTGCAATAACATAAAAAAGCAAAGCCGCCCGAAAAGGTGGCTTTGCTTATTGTTCTGATTTTTTGAAGTACGCAAGACCTGAAATTATTCAGCCTGAGGAGCTTCAACGGGACATGTAGCAGCACATGCACCACAATCAAGACAGACTTCTGCATTGATTTCGTACTTGGTATCACCAGCAGAAATAGCGTTTACAGGACATTCGTCTGCACATGCACCGCAGCTGATACAAGCGTCAGTAATCTGATATGCCATAACTTTACACACCTCCTGTATTTTAAAATCAAGATAGAAATCCTGTTAGTAATATTCTAACATATTTCAAGAAAAAAAGCAAGTGTTTTTTGAAATATTTTTATAGTATTTTTTTGTATTTTCCGTCCTGCTTTTCTTGATTTTCTGAATTAATTAAATATATAAACTAATATAATAAAATCTCTGAATTTTATCTTATTGTGCATATCTCATAGTCAGGATGATAATTTTTTGTATAAAATATTTGAAAAATGCTTGACAGATAGCAGTATTTTCTGATATAATATAGTAGTTAAGCGACATAATTTCCGGTTTATTCCGGAAATACGCAATTGACTGCTGTTCAGAACAGCAGCAAAGAAGGGTGGAATCATTCTGAAAAGCAAGAAGATGTATGTGTTAAGTGCGTTTCTGATTCTGGCTTTGTTCTCGAATGCAGCACTTCCGGCATTCGCTGAAAAAGAACCGCAGAGGACTAAAAAAGATACTTCTGAAACAGTTCTCACAGATGCTGACGAAACGCCCCTGTATATTGAACAGGCAACTTATAGTGACTATTATGATACTTATATCAATCAGAACCGGCCTGAGCAGGAAATTTTAGTTATGGGAAAAGAATACACTGCAATAGATGCCGGAAGTGAACCGGACGGCGTTTCTGTCGGCAGTTACGGAAGTGAATACCAGCAGGAAAACAAAGACAATATTCTGATATGGGACGCACCGGACGGCAGTGTGAATTATCAAATCACTGTGCCGGAAACGGGGATTTATTGTCTGGATTTTTCCTATATGCCAATTCCCTCAAATATGGCAAACATCGAATTTGGTATACTGATTGACGGCGAATCGCCTTATGATACGGCTTCCCGTGCGACACTGAATAAGATTTATGTCAACAGTGAGGAAATTAAATTAGACTCAAAAGGAAATCAGGTCAGGCCGACACAGATTCAAACCGGCATGTGGATGGAAACACCCCTTCCGGATGTGGACGGCTTATTTAATGAACCTTTGATTTTCTATCTGGAACAGGGAAAGCATGAATTAGAATTTGATATTACAAAAGGCTATTTTGCTTTAGAGTATTTTAAATTTTATCAGCCGGAGAACCTGCCCAGCTATGCGGATTATAAAAGCAGTGTGAATGCCGGTGTTACAAAAGAAAGCACCCCTTCTACCCTGCTGCGGATTGAGGGCGAAGCGGCTGCTTATAAAAGTGATTCGACATTATACCCGACCTCAGATAATTCGAATTATCTGGCCTCACCGTCCAGCCCGTCCAAGACGGTATATAATACAATCGGTTCAGGAAACTGGAATCAGGCCATGCAGACGATTACATGGGAAGTAGACGGCAGCCAGATTCAGGACGGGTGGTATAAATTAGGTATCAAAGCCCGCCAGAGCGAAATGAGAGGCTTTTACTCCAACCGCCGGATTTATATTGATGACAAAGTGATTTGTCAGGAAATGAATCAGGTCAAATTTTATTATGATACAGAATGGCAGGTAGTCTCTCCGACAGATGCCAGCGGCGAAGAATTATATATCTATCTCAAAGGCGGAGAAAACCATACTATCAAGATGGAAGTCATCCCTGGTGAAATCGGCGAATCTATGAGAGTACTGGATGCGGCTGTACTGGATATCAACTCTTATTACAGAAAAATTCTGATGATTACAGGCCCTTCGCCGGACAAGTATACAGATTATTATGTACATGAACGCATTCCGGAGTTACTGGGCGAATTTGAAAGACTGTCCAATGACCTGAAAGCAATTCAGAATAATATTGAAACTATGGCTGGTTCAGAGGGTTCAGAAGCAGCTTCTTTAGAGCGTATGTATCTGGTACTTGACAGCTGTATCGAAACACCACTGAAAATTCCGGATTATCTTTCTCAGATTAAAGATAACATCACCGCTCTTTCTGCATGGATGTTTGACTACAGAGGCCAGCCGCTTGAAGTGGATTATCTGGAACTGGCTTCGGCTGACCAGAATTTCAGCTCTGTCAAGAAAAATGCAATCAAATCGCTTAGTTTCGGATGGCAGCGATTCTACAGTTCTTTTTTTGAAGATTATACCAATCTCTCTGATGATGTCGGAGAAGAAGCTATTAACGTATGGGTAAGCTTAGGCCGTGACCAGGCTATGGTAGTAAAATCTTTAGTAGAATCAGAATTTTCTGAACAATATGATACTCCGATTGCTGTTAACTTAGTTGTCGGCGGTGTTGTGGAAGCAACTCTTGCAGGAAAAGGCCCTGACGTAGCATTATTCCTCGGTGGTGAATTTCCTGTGAATTTAGCAGCTCGTGGGCTGCTGGTAGATTTGAAGAACGAATTTTCTGATTTCGATGAAGTCACACAGCGGTTTCAGGAAAATGCAGCCGTCCCCTATTGTTATGAAAACGGCTGTTATGGTCTGCCATTAAGCCAGAGCTGGGCGATGATGTTCTATCGGAAAGATATTCTTTCTGAAATGGGCTATACTGCTCCGCCGTCCACATGGGATGATATTATTGACATGCTCCCCGGCTTACAGAGAAATTACATGTATGTCGGTCTGGTGCTGCCTGTTGTATCCGGCACGAATGCGACCATTTCAGCCGCCACAGAATCCGGTCATACGTTTGCGATGTTCATGCTTCAGAACGGCCTGAATTATTACACTCCCAGCGAGACAGCAACCAATTTTGACGATATTATTGCTGTGAAAGCTTTTGAAAAATGGACAGACATGTATACAAAATACGGCTTTGAACAGTCTTATGACGGTTTCTCCAGATTCCGTACAGGTGAATATCCGATTGTGATTTCTGACTACAGTTTCTATAATCAGCTTTCTGTGGCTTCTCCGGAAATCAAGGGATTGTGGGGCTTCACACAAGTCCCCGGTACAGTACAGGAAGACGGAAGTGTTTCACATGCTGTAAATTCCACTTCCTCCGGTGCAGTTATTTTTAATAAATGCAAAGATATTCAGGGAGCATGGGAATTTCTGAAATGGTTCAGCTCTACTGATGTACAAGTCGAATACGGTACACAAATCGAAGGCTTACTTGGACAGCTCGGACGGTATACGACTGCAAACACAGAAGCACTCCAGCAGCTGGCATGGTCGAAATCGGAACAGGAAACCCTGCTCAATGCCCAGAGCGAATTGCAGGAAATTCCGATTATTCCGGCTTCTTATGCCGTTACCAGAAATATTATGAATGCATTCCGTGAAACAGTCAACAACAATGAAAATCCCCGTGACACGCTGTTATGGTACAACCGTGACATTAATACAGAAATCACCAGAAAGCGTGAAAATCTGGGGCTTTCGACGGCTTCTGACTAATTTTCTGAATACAAGGAGGAATCAGATTTGGAACAGGTTCACAAAACTTTAAAAGATTCTGAAATCGGAAAGCGTACCAAACAGGAAGAACGCCGTCTGTTATGGCTGCAAATCAAGCAGAATAAAGAGTGTTATTTCATGATGCTTCCGTTCATGCTGGTGTTCTTTATTTTCACGATTGTACCGGTTGTCATGTCTCTGCCGATGGGTTTTACAGATTTTGACATGGTACAGCTTCCGAAATTCATAGGTTTATCAAATTACACAACATTATTTTTGAATGACAGTATTTTTATCCAGTCGATTCGTGTCACGCTGGTATTTGCATTGTTCACAGGGCCGTTAAGCTATGTATTATGTTTTTTGCTGGCATGGCTGATTAACGAGCTGCATCCAAAGCTGAAGACAATTTTCACGCTGATATTTTATGCACCATCGATGGCGAATGTCTACACTGTATGGCAGCTGATATTCTCCGGAGACTCTTATGGATATTTAAATTCTGTATTATTGAATTTAGGTCTTGTGACCGCTCCGGTACAGTGGCTGACAGACAGTTCTTATGTACTGGGTGTTGTTATTGTAGTACAGCTGTGGATTTCTCTGGGTGCAGGCTTTCTGGCACTTCGTGCCGGCTTCCAGAATATTGACCGTTCACAGTACGAAGCAGGTGCTATTGAGGGTATTAAGAACAGATGGCAGGAATTAATTTATATTACAATTCCGTCCATGGGGCCGCAGCTGATGTTTGCGGCAGTCATGCAGATTGTCAGCTCGTTCACAGCCGGCACAGTTTCGCAGAGTTTAGTAGGCTTTCCGAGTACGGATTACAAAGCCCATACTATCATGACACATGCCTATGACTATGGCTGGGTACGTTATGAAATGGGCTATGCCTCTGCAATCTGTATGGTATTATTTATCGCAATGCTTGTCTGCAATAAGCTTATCAGCAAACTGCTGAGCAATTTCATGGACTAAGGAGGGGGATATTCTTTATGGCAGCAGCTAATATTCAGGAAAAGAAAAAAGAAATCAAAGTTCCCCGCAAATATCAGGCAGGAAGCATTGAAAAATCCAAAGGCACGAACAAGCAGGCCGGAAAGAAAATCGGCGGTACAGTAGGAATTTTTATTTTCCTGACAGTACTGGGATTATTTATGGCTTTGCCGATATATCTTGCTATTATCATGAGTATCAAGCCGGTACATGAATTATTTGTCTTTCCGCCAAAATTATATGTTATCGACCCGACTCTGGATAATTTTCGGGATATGTTCCAGACCCTTTCTGATATGTGGGTACCGTTTTCAAGATATGTATTTAACAGTGTATTTGTAACCATCTGTGTTACAGTGGCACAGTGTGTCTTTGCTTCGATGGCAGCGTTTGTGCTTGCCAAGTGCAAAATCCCCGGTAATAATTTCATGAATAAATTAATTGTCACTTCTCTGCTATATCAGAGTAATGTTATTTATATCATGCAGTATATTGTCATGGCCCGACTGGGTATGATTAATACCTACTGGGCATTGATTCTGCCTTCTGTCGCTTCACCGATGTGTTTGTTCCTGATGCGTCAGTCCATGACAACCGTACCGGACGCCATGATTGAAGCCGCTAAAGTAGACGGTGCGAACATGTTCACTATCTGCTGGCGGATTGTAATGCCGAATCAGAAACCGGCTCTTATGACAATGATTATTTTCGCATTTCAGGCAGCATGGAATATTCAGGGCGGAACACTGGTATATAAAGAATCACTCAAAACGCTGCCGACTGTTGTACAGCAGGCAGCAAGTGCAGGTCTGGCCCGTGCAGGTGTGGCAATGGCCGCCGCTGTTTTCATGTTAGTACCGCCGATTGTGATTTTCATGCTGGCACAGAAAAATGTTATCGAAACGATGGCACATTCCGGCATCAAGGACTAAGGAGGGGGACTATGCAGAAAAGATTCAGAAAGATGGCCTTTTCCGTTATGGCTGGATTATTGGCATTTTCATCTGTACTGAGTACAGCCGTCCATGCGGAAGAGCATTATGATGTATATAATTATGACAGATGGGAAGAAGCCATTCCCTCACAGGCGGGCTATCTGGCAGCACGTTCTGTCAGCGGGCAGGATTTGGGAATCGGGGATTTCTCTGAACCGAGTGATATTTTCAGAGACGCTTACGACCAGTTTTTTATTGCAGATTCTAAAAACAACCGGATTGTTGTAACAAATTCTGATTTAACAGAAGCTGTCATGATTATGGAGGAATTTAAATATTCTGACGGCAAAACAACAACACTGAAACAGCCGGAGGGTGTCTATGTTGCTCCGGAAACAGATTTGGTCTATATTGCAGATTATAACAATTCCAGAGTATTGGTATGTGATTATGACTGCAATATCCAGATGGAAATTACAAAGCCGCAGTCAGAATTATTTTCACAGGAACTGACATTTATGCCGCAGAGAGTCATTGCAGAT
>CADBOP010000238.1 GCA_902796255.1 uncultured Ruminococcus sp. | reverse complement strand
TGATTATGGTTATCGGCGGGCTTGCTTTCTTCCTGTATGGTATGAATGTCATGTCCTCCGGACTGGAGAAAATGGCCGGCGGAAAACTCGAACAGGCTCTGAAAAAACTGACTTCCAATACATGGCTGAGTTTGTTTTTAGGGACATTTATCACGATTGTATTGCAGTCCTCGTCTTCTGTGACGGTCATGCTGGTAGGGCTTGTCAACTGCGGCATGATGGACGTCAGCCAGACCGTGACAGTGATTATCGGCTCGAATATCGGCAAGACCTTTACTACATGGCTGCTTTGTCTGATGGGTGTCGATACCGAGGGTCCTTTATGGCTCTCGCTGCTGAATCCGGAATATTTCTCGCTGATTTTTGCTCTGGTCGGTGCAGTGCTGATTATGATGTCGAAAAACGGCAAAAAGAAAGACATCGGTAATATTCTGGTTGGCTTTGCGGTTCTGATGTATGGCATGGTTCTGATGGGCGATGCTGTCGCACCTCTGAAAGAATCCGAAGAATTCAAACAGCTTCTGACAAAGTTTGAAAATCCGCTTCTGGGTGTTCTGATGGGTACAGTTGTCACAGGTGTGATTCAGAGTTCAGCCGCTTCGATTGGTATTCTCCAGAGACTGGCGGATTCTTCTGAAGCGATTACTTTCGGCATGGCGATTCCGATTATTATGGGACAGAATATTGGTACTTGTGTCACAGCATTGATTTCAAGTTTCGGAGTCAACCGGAATGCAAAGAAAGTCGGTGTGATTCATATCGCATTTAATATTATTGGTACAGTCTTTTTCCTGACACTGTATGAAATTTTAGATATGACAATCGGTTTTGCATTCTCTGATATGATTATTAATTCTGTCGGCATTGCGATTGTGCATACAGTATTTAATATTCTGACGACAATTCTGCTTCTGCCGTTTTCCAAACAGCTTGAAAAGATTGCCAACTGGATTCTGCCGGACAAAGAGACAGAACCGCAGCAGGAAGAACATGCACTTCTGGACAAGAGACTGCTGACCACACCGTCTGTAGCAGTGACGGAATGTGATGAGGCTTCCAGAAAAATGGCAAAACTGGCAAAGGAAACAATGTTCATGAGCATTTCTCTCCTGACGGATTATGATAAAAAAAAAGCCGAAAAAGTACTCAAAAATGAAGACATGCTTGATGACTATGAAGACAAAATCGGAACGACTTTAGTACAGCTGACATCACAGGCCTTGTCAGAACATGACAGTCAGGTATCTTCACGGGTACTCAGAGCCATCGGAGATTTTGAACGTCTTGGTGACCATGCTATGAATTTAGTGGATATTGCCAAAGAAATTCATGACAAGAAAATGCAGTTTTCTGAAGGTGCTATGAAAGAAATGGACGTTCTGACAGAAGCTCTGGAAGATATTTTAGAGAGAGCCTATCGGGTTTACAAGACAGTAGATGAAAATGATGCTGCTGATATTGAACCTCTGGAGCAGGTGATTGATTATCTGACACGGGATATTAAAGCAAATCATGTCAAGCGTCTGCAAGCTGGTGCATGTACTATTGAAATGGGTTTTGTCCTTGCAGATATTCTGAATAATTTCGAGCGTGTTTCTGACCATTGCTCCAATATTGCAGTATCTGTCATAGAGACTTCTCACAGTACGTTTGAGACACACGGCTATTTAAATAAAGTGAAATTCGGGAATAAGAATTTCAATGATAATTTTGAAAAATTTTCACATCAGTACAATATTAACAGTATATGAAAAAGGCAGGTCATGCGATTGTCTGCATGGCCTGCTTTTCTAAAAATGATAATAAGACAATCAGATAGTTTATTATATATTTTAAGGAGATGATTTTTATTATGGAATCTATCAGAAAATTACTTGCCCTGTTTGCAGTCACAGCAATGGTATTCACAGGCTGTTCCGGTACAGCAGAATCTTCCGGAACGTCTCAGGAAAATACAGCAAGTTCTGCCGCACTGGAAACAACAGAAACTTATCCCCTGACAGTCGATTTTCTGAAAGTCGGCAAGGCTGATGCGGCTGTTATTTCAACCGAAAACCATGTTATTGTCATCGACTGCGGAGAAACAACAGACGGTAAAAAAATCAGGAACTGTTTGAATTATCTTGGCCGTGATACAGTAGATTATATGATTCTGACCCATTACGACCAGGACCATATCGGCGGAGCAGCAAAAGTCATCAATGAATTTACAGTCAATCGTGTATTTGCTGCGGATTATGACGAGCCAAGCGATGAATTTTCTGCTCTGACAGAAGCCATGAGTGCAAAAAGCCTCAGCTTTGATTTGATTACATCTGTTTATACTTTTTCGGTGGATGATGTTTATTTTGAAATATATCCCTGCCAGCAGAAATCCTATCATGACGGCAATGATAATAATCATTCGCTTGTGGTCAAGATGATACATCATGATGAAGTGTTCCTGTTTACAGGTGATGCCATGCAGGAACGTCTTGTAGAAATCATGGATATCGGCGACTGTGATGTGCTCAAAGAACCCTATCACGGCAGAGAAGTCGCTAATTTAGGAGATTTTCTGGATAAAGTTTCTCCGGAATATGCAATTGTCACAACAGATGAAGAAAACTATGCCGATGCCACTGCACAGGCTCTTGCAGACAGGAATATTGAAACATATGTAACATTCAGGGACGGCAATATCAGATGTACCAGCACAGGCAGTTC
The DNA here is from genome assembly GCA_902796255.1 of uncultured Ruminococcus sp. GTDB lineage: Bacteria > Bacillota > Clostridia > Oscillospirales > Ruminococcaceae > UBA3855. The sequence continues at coordinate 21,232 of CADBOP010000238.1, read as the reverse complement.
TGTCAGCTTTGAAACGGGTCTGAATTTCAAAGAAGATACAGGCTCGGAAAATACAGAAGTTTCCGCAGAAGAAACCAATTAAGCAATCAGGACTGATACAGAATATGAATTTTATGGCCTTCGGAAAAGGAATTTCCGGAGGTCATTTTCTGTTGCAGGATAAAGAAAGATTTTTATGAAAAAAGTGTATCACATGGTTATTTTCTATAATTTTAAATATTTTTTAAAAAGGATTTTATGCAAAATAACTTGACTGATTGATGAAAATATGCTATAATAAAAATATAGAATTGTAAACTTGAAATATAAAATTCAAGAACAAATAATTATAATTAAGAGAGGAAAGTTTGTATGAAAAAATTAATTGCCCTGTTATCTGCCCTGATGCTGACTGCTTCCTGTTCAGCCTGTTCTGAAAAAGAAGAAACTCCCGATATGAAAATAGCAGTCATCTGCAAGAGTACAGACCCTTATTGGGATGCCGTCAAAAAGGCTGTGGAAGATGCCCAGTCTGAAATGGGTGTTACTGTTACTTATACTGCTCCGGAAAAGGAAGATTATGAAAAACAGATTTCACTTATCAATCAGGCCGTTTCTGATGGAGCACAGGTTATTGTGCTTGCCCCTGTCGTCATGGACGAAATGAATGATGCTCTGGCAGAAGTCATTGATAAGGGCATTCCTGTGATTACAATTGACAGTGATGTTTCTCTCGAATCCCGTGCTGCTTTTATCGGAACACAAAACGAAGCCGCCGGCGGAGTCGCCGGAAGACATGCCAAAGAAATCGCAAAAGAAGATTCTGTCATTGCAGTTCTGACACATGGTACAATGTCTCAGTCAGCACAGCAGAGAACTACCGGCTTTATCAATGAATTTGATATGACAACAGACAGTGTTCAGCTGCTTGCCCCTGTCGACTGCGGCGGCGATACGGATAAAACAAAAGAAACTGCAATTCAGATGATTACAGAAAATCCGGATATTGATATTCTATATACAACCAACCAGCCGACAACAGTCGGAGCTTGTCAGGCTGTGGAAAGTCTCATAAAAGACGGTAAGATTTCAGACGGCCAAGTAAAAATAGTCGGCTTTGACTATTTCGATGGTGCGGATACTTATCTGAATAACGGCATCCTGTCCGGTGTGATTATACAGAATCCGTATAATATGGGCTATTTGGGAGTAATGGCGGCTTCGTACCTGCTGAAAGGGCAGGAAATCCCGACTTCCATGATGGATACCGGAACGGCTCTGGTAACAACAGAAAATCTGAATAATGAAGATATTCAGTTTATGATAAATCCGGCAGGCTGATAAAACCGAAAAAGGCATTCCCTTGCGCATTGGGAATGCCTTTCCGGTTTTTACCTCTTTACGAAAAGCGATTAGCTTTGGATACTTCTGAATTTAAAATGCTGAATAAAAACAGCTTTCATTTATATAACACCAAAATGGGAAAAATATTGGATATTTTTAAAAAATTTTTTGAAAAAAATCGGTTTTCTATGAAACAAACAAAAACCCTCTGAAAAGTCAGAGGGTTTTTGTCTAATATTTTTCAAACTACTTCGTACATAGTCGCCGCATTGGCTTTGGTTGCATTTTCTGCAAGATTCAGCACACGGACTCTTACAGCCTTTGCACCCATCTGGATTTCAATCACATCATTGATTTTGACATCATAAGAAGCCCTTGCAATTTTATCATTGACCAGTACTTTTCCGGCATCGCAGGCTTCATTTGCGATGGTGCGGCGTTTAATCAGTCGGGAATTTTTCAGATATTTATCTAAACGCATATTTATTCTCCTGTGATTCGGAAAGAATTTCCGGCATACTTATATCAGGCTCGCCGAACACCGCATCGAGAGACTCTTTTGTCAGCTCATACCGCCGTACAGAAGTACTGTCCTGAAGAACATCCGGAACAATAACCCAGCTGCTGCCAAGATTAGTTTGCCTGTCGGGATGAATATCCATAAACGGTGCTTTTTCCAAATCGATATTCATGCCACGTTCTGCATAGATTTCATAGCTGTATTCCTTGGTAGGATAGCAATATGTCTCTGCTCTGGCAAGTCCGGAAGCAGTCATATTGGATTCTGCATACTCATAGATTTCAAGATACGTTCCGTCTGACATCACAGAACCCTGCATCGTGCCTAAACAGCCGTGATAAGGTCTGTAATAGAAATCATAAGTATAATGACTGGGATAGAAGCTGTCAACATAGACAGTCTGGTTATTATAATAAGTATAGATTAAAACTTCCATTGTTGTCTGAACAAACAGTTCAGGAATTTCATCATCATTGAGATACAGAAGTAAAAATCTGGTGTCGGCTTCCTGTACATCTGTAGAAGCCTGCCTCAGAAATGTTTTGCTTTCCAGAAAAGCCCTGTAAGAGGCTTCCCACTGTACAGGGGAAAATCCTGAAATTTCTGTCGCAGCAGTTTCCTGCACGACAACAGTTTCAGACTCAGGGATTTCATAAAAAGCGGTAGCCGGTGCAGTTTCTTCGGCAGGAATGATTTCAGAAAAATCAGCAGCAGTTTCAGAAAGTATTTCTGTCGAAAACTCTGTAGATTCCTGCACAAGTGTTTCTGTCACTGCTTCAGCAGAAAGCTGGGTGGAAAGTTCTGTCATTTCCTGAACAGAAGCTTCTGTAACCTGCGATTCTATTTCTGTTTCCGGAAACAGAATATTCTGGTATTCTGTTTCTGATTCTTCCGTTTCCGTGTTAAACCAGCCGGCAGTGGTTTCCGTTTCCGTTTCCTGCTTTTTGCCATTAGGATTAAGAATATCTTCAAGAGTATCAGGCGATTCTGATTCTGTACCGCAGGCCGTACAGCAAAACAGAACAGAACCGAACAGCAGACAGCAGGAAATGGATTTTTTCAGGATATTCTTCATGAGAGAAAATCAGTCCTTTTCTTTAGGATTGACAGCCTCTTTCAGGCCACGGCCGGCTTTGAATGCAGGTGCTTTTCCGGCAGGGAGCTGAATGGGGTCGCCTGTGCGGGGATTCAGGCAGCGTTTTTCCTTGCGTTCTCTGACATCAAATGTACCAAAGCCGGTCAGAACGACTTTTTCACCTTCTGCAAGAGAAGCACAGATAGTGTCAAAAATAAAATTTACATCTGCCTCTGCATCTTTTCTTTTACGGTCTCTGTTTTTTGCATACATAGCAATCAATTCGGATTTAGTCATGATAAATTTCCTCCTGTATAATTAATTATTTTTCTGAGAGTCTTTTGCCTGTTTCCAGTAAATATCCAGTTCTTCGATAGGCAGGTCAGGCATATTCCTGCCGGATTCTGTCACAAGTTGTTCTGTCATTTGGAAACGCTGAATAAATTTTTCTGTCGCTTTAGAAAGAGCCTGTTCTGCATCAAGTCCGAGATGCCGTGCGGTATTTACGCAGGAAAAGAGCAAATCGCCGAATTCTTCTTCGATACGCTCCTGATTTCCGGACTGCACAGCTTCTTTCAGTTCATCATGTTCAGCCTGAATGCAGGCAAAAGCGTCCTGTGCTGTACGGAAGTCCATACCGGCTTTTTTAGCCCGTTTGCCGACTTTCTGTGCTCTTGAGAGAGCCGGCAGGGATTTGGCAACCGCATTAAGGGTATCTGTATAGGTTTCCTGATGTTTGGTTTCTTTCTTGATAGCATCCCAGTTATTCAGAACCGTTTCTGTATCTTCAGCGATGACATCGCCGAATACATGGGGATGACGAATGATTAATTTTTTACAGATTTCATCACAGACGGCATCAAAATCAAATGCCTTTTCTTCTTCTGCAAGCGTGCAGTGAAAGACAACCTGCAAGAGGACATCGCCTAATTCTTCACGCATCATAGCCATATCAAGCAGGTCAATCGCTTCTACAGCCTCATAGGCTTCTTCCAGAAAATCATTGCGGATAGAAGTATGATTCTGTTCTTTATCCCACGGACAGCCGCCGGGGCTTCTGAGAAGTTTTACAATTTCCTGCAAATCCTGAATGGTATAATGTTCTTTCTGAGTATATTCTACCATAATGATATTACGCTTTCTTATTTGATTTCAGAAGCGACAAAGCCGACTTTTCTGTAGACTTTGTTCAGCATTCTCTGAGAATAGCGGAAGGCCTCCGCACCGCATCTGGTATAGCATTCTTTCAGATAGGCTTTGTCAGCGATTAATTTTGCATACTCTTCCCGAACAGGGGCAAGATGGTCAGCAACGGCCTCACCGACTGCAATTTTAAATGTACCATAGCCCTGACCGGCAAATTCTTTTTCTGCTTCAGGGATAGTTTTTCCTGTCACAGCAGAATAGATAGTGAGTAAATTATTAATGCCGTCTTTGCCTTCACGGAATACAATTTCTGTTTCGCTGTCGGTCACGGCTCTTTTGAATTTCCGGATAATAGTGTCTTTATCATCAAGAATCAGAATTACAGCATTGGGATTTTCATCAGATTTGGACATTTTCTTTGTCGGTTCCTGTAATGACATGACTTTTGCACCGACCGGAGCAACATAGCCCTCCGGAACAGTAAACGTATCGCCGTAACGGCCGTTGAATCTTCTTGCAATAGTACGGGCCAGTTCAAGATGCTGCATCTGGTCAGCCCCGACAGGGACTAAGTCTGCATTATAGACGAGAATATCTGCTGCCATCAGTACAGGATAATCAAACAGTCCGGCATTGATATCATCAGGATGTTTCTGACTTTTGTCTTTGAACTGTGTCATTCTGGACAGTTCGCCGAACTGTGTCGAGCAGTTGAGCACCCAGGAAAGCTGTGCATGTGTCGGGACATGGCTCTGGATAAATAATAAAGATTTATCCAAATCGATACCGCAGGCAAGGAGCTGGGCATAAGCTTCCAGTGTTTTCTGGCGGAGCTTTGCCGGTTCGATTTTTACTGTAATGGCATGTTCGTCAACAACGCTGTAAACACATCTGTATTCTTCCTGTAAAGGTTTCCAGTTACGGATAGCACCGATATAATTTCCCAGTGTGAATGTACCTGTAGGCTGAATACCGCTGAAGATTAATTTTTTCTGTTCTTCACTCATGCCTGTTTACCGCCTTCCGGCAGGTTTTCGGCATCACGAAGCTGAGCCACACGGAGTGCACCCATTACTTGCTGATAGAGATAATATACCACTCTTTTTTCCTTGGAATCCTGCTGAATGTTTTTGGGGTCAATTTCTGTTTTGAAAATGCCTCTCTTGGTCATCATATAGATAAAATGTTTTCCGGCAACAGGCAGAGGGAACTGAGAAGTTCTCTTGCAGGTCTGTTTGAGGGGGGTGGCATTGACTACTAAATTTCTGGCTGCCTGTACAACAGATTTATATTTTGTAGATGCACCTGTGTATTCGCTTCCGTTATTGAAATACAGGTTAGCCGCACCATTGATGAAACATACCATTGTTACCATGATAGTCTGCCCCATCGGGATGTCGATTACAATGCCATACACTTCATCGGATTTAAATTTCATATTCGAGAACTGTACCGGCGGAATGTGCAGAGCACTGTTGCGGGTAGCCAAATATCCGGGGGTCACCGGATAAGGGTCTAAAGGAGAACGTCTTACAATTGCCATGATAAAAAAGTCCTTTCTTATATATAATAAATAATAATAAAATATTAATCAAACATAGTTTTTGTGAGCTGTCCGAGAATCGCAATTCCCTTGTCAATTGCTTCATCTGTAGGCGTAGAATAGTTTAATCTGAAAGAATAGGTAACATCACTTTCAGAAATCATGAAAGCATTGCCCGGAACAACAGCAATTTTATATTCCTGTACCGCTTTGGAGCAGAAGCCTGTCATGTCACTGCCCTCCGGAAGTGTACACCAGAGGAACAGACCGCCTTCTGGTCTGGTATAAGCGATTTTATCAGAAAAATGTTCTGCAATGCCGTTGAGCATTCTTTCTGCTTTCTGCTTATAGATAGCTCTCAGACCGGCAAGATGGGCATCAAAATCAACTTTCTGCATAAACTGATAAGCCAGCATCTGACCGAAATTATTTGTCTGTACGTCAGAAACCTGCTTGCAGACAACCATTTTTGCAATTACTTCCTTCGGAGCAATCCCATAGCCGACACGGATACCGGGGGCTAATACTTTTGAGAAACTGCCTGCATAGATGACTCTGCCGTCTGTGTCCATGCTCTTGATAGTCGGGACATCTTCACCGGCAAAGCGTAAATCGCCATAAGGATTATCTTCGATAATCATGGTATTATATTTCTGAGCCAGAGCATATAATTCTTTACGACGCCTGAGCGTGGTGGTCTTGCCTGTAGGATTCTGGAAGTTCAGAATTAAATAAATCAATTTTGTATTGGGGTTTTCTTTCAGAGCCTTTTCCAGTAGTTCCGGATTCATACCCTCATCATCAAGCGGAACACCGACAAGATTTACATTATAGGATTTAAAGGCATTCAGCGAACCGATAAAGCTCGGAGCTTCACAGATGAGCGTATCTCCGGGGTTACAGAGCGATTTACATGCCAGTTCCATCACCTGCTGTGCACCGGACGTGATAATCAGTTCTTCGGAATCTTCTTTGAAATTCCCCTGTTTTGCCATACGTTCTTTCATGAGATTTCTCAGAGGAAGATAGCCTTCTGTAATTCCGTACTGTAATACAGCAATCGGGTCATTCTGGAAGAGTTCAGAAGCGATTTCACGGACAGTATCTACCGGAAAGGCTTCCGGAGCGGGATTGCCTGCCGCAAAGGAGATGACTCCCGGAACAGATGTAAATTTCAGAATTTCTCTGATTGCAGAAGCCTGCAAATGAGAAACTTTTTCAGAAAACTGATAATTCATAAAAATATTTCACCTTTTGTAATAGATTCTCTGTTAATATATCTTAAAGCAGCGTTGCTTGTTTACAGAGTGCTGATATTATTATAGCACAAAATTCTGATTTCGGCAATAGAATTTTGAAAAAAATCTTTTTATTCCGTGAAATTTTTTTGGAAATAGTTCTGAAAGGAGAAAGCAATATGAAAAAACAGACATTTTTGCAGGGTTCGCTTTTGCTGACAGCATCGGCTGTATTTGCGAAACTCTGCGGAGCAATGTTCAAACTGCCGTTAACAGCAATACTTGGCGGAACAGGCATGGGGTATTTCAGCTGTGCATATGGGTTATTTCTGCCGATATATGCCGTATTGGTCACAGGGCTTTCGACCGCCGTGGCAAGGCCTGTGGCAGATTTCACAGCACGGAAGCAGTACAGGAATGCCCTGAAAATCCGGCATACTGCAAAAATATTATGTCTGGGAATGGGACTGGCCGGAATGCTGCTTGCGTTATGCTGTGCAAAATTTTTTACATACCGGACTTCGGGAAATTTAGAAGCCTATCCGGCTGTGCTGGCAATGACACCGGCTGTTTTGTTCTGCTGTCTGACCGCAGTGGAGCGGGGGTATTATGAGGGGCTTTGCAGCATGACACCGACAGCACTTTCACAGGCAGCCGAAGCGGTTATCAAATTAACGGCAGGGTTGTTATTATGCAGAATATGTATGAATTATGATTTTATGATATTAAGGAATTATACACCGGAGAGCCGTGGAGCATTCGGGGCAGTGCTGGGAGTAACACTCTCAACCGCAGGCGGCTGGCTGTATTTTCTGATTCAGAATCTGATAATCCGGAAAGAGAAACAAGCTTCTCATGAGAATCTGTTATCTTTCGGGAAAATAATTAAATTATTATTTAAGATTATGATTCCGGCAGCCCTCGGGGCACTTGTAACAAATTTAACTTCTCTGATAGATTTGTTTACTGTCATGAAAAGTTTTTCTGTTATGCTGGCGACTGATACAGAAGGATTTTATCAGAAAGCAGATTTGGCAAAATCAATCCCCCCTGAAGAAGCCGCTGCGTTTGTCTATGGTTCTTTTATGGGGCTGTCTGTGACGGTGTTTAATTTAGTCCCCTCTCTGACAAATATGCTTGCCAAGAGCGTTCTGCCCTGTACAGCACAGGCATGGGCGGCTGGAAACCGGAAACAAGCCGCTGATTATGCAAGACAAGTCCTGTTATTGACTGGCTTGGTGGCAATTCCGGCAGGATGCGGCATTTTTGCACTTTCAGAAGGGATTCTGCAATTTTTATTCTCCGGTCGGGATGCTGAAATTCAGGCTGCTGTTTCAGGACTGCAATATTTATCTTCGGGATTACTTTTTTTATGCTTATCTTTTCCGGTATTCAGTTTATTACAGGCTGTCGGACGGGAAGACTTGCCTGTAAAAGTCATGCTTCCGGCGATAATCTTAAAATTAATCTGCAATTTGCTTTTGATTCCGAGATTCTGCACAGCAGGAGCAGCAATTTCAACAAGCCTTTGCTATGGTCTGATTTTGGTGCTTGCATTATTCTGTCTGAAACGGGAACTGGGCGAACCTCTGCATATTTTGAGTTCTTTCCTGTTGCAGCTCTGGGCAGGGGCTCTCTGTGCAGGGAGTGCATGGCTCTGCTATGAAAGATGCTTAGTTCATTTACCACAGAGACTTGCTTTTCTTATCGCCGTCCTGACAGCTGTACTGGTTTATCTGCTTGCATTATTCCTGACAGAAGCAAAAGAGCTGAAAATGGTTTTTATGCAGAAACAAACAGCTTGACAGCAGATATATTTCATGTTATAATAGAAGTGTATATTTTTTAATATAAAAGGAGGATTTTTATGAAAAAAATAACTGCATTTCTTTCTGCACTTGTACTGCTGACCAGTATGTTCAGCCTTTGTGCTTCTGCTGGTGAATATCTGTACGGCGATGTTGACATGAACGGCAAAATTGATATTCTTGATGTGATTACGCTGAATAAGGCTATTCTCGGGAAAGAATCTCTTTCTAAAGAAGCCTCTGCTCTTGCTGATGTTGACGGTGACGGTATGCCTACTTCGACAGATGCTCTCCAGATTATGAAGTACATTGTCGGCCTGATTACAGAATTTGAAAATTCAGCTGTTATTCAGCCGGAAATCATACAGGATGCAAAAATTTATAATAATCACAGATACCAGTTATTCGATATCGGAATGACATGGACAGAAGCCAAAGCTTATTGTGAAAACCTTGGCGGTCATCTGATGACGATTTCCAGTCCGGAAGAAACAGATACGGTTCTGAATATTTTCTCTCAGAGTTCCAAACAGCTGTTATGGCTCGGCGGTTATTACGATGAAGAAGCCTCCGGCTGGAAATGGGTAGATGATTCAGAATTTGACTATACTAACTGGGATGATTATGCTCCGGACAGACAGACCAGAAACGACCAGACAGAATCTTATATGATGACTTATAAAAAACCAAATCCTAACGGCAGTAACAGCGAAGCCTACAAATGGAATGATATTTTTGAAGATGGCTGTTTCCCCGGCGAGGAAGATTTCTTCTCTACAGAAAATTACTGCTTTATCTGCGAATGGGATGACATCGAAGACAGCTATATCGAATATAATACACATAGATATCAGCTGTTTGAGCAGAGTATGACATGGACAGAAGCCAAAGCCTATTGTGAAAACCTTGGCGGTCATCTGATGACAGTTTCCAGTGCAGAAGAAACGGATACTGTATTAGAAATTTTTTCTAAAAGTCAGAAACTGCTGTTATGGCTCGGCGGTTATTATGATGAAGAAACCTCCGGCTGGAAATGGGTAGATGATTCAGAATTCGACTATACTAACTGGGATGATTATGCTCCGGACAGACAGACCAGAAACGACCAGACAGAAGCCTATATGATGACTTATAAAAAACCGAATCCCTCTTCTGGAATTTCTCACAGCGAAGCCTATAAATGGAATGATATTTTTGAAAACGGCTGTTTCCCCGGCGAGGAAGATTTCTTCTCTACGGAAAATTACTGCTTTATCTGCGAATGGGATTCCTGACAAAAAACTGAAAGCCGAAAGGCTTTCAGTTTTTTTGTCAGACAGATGAAAAAATTTAAAAAAACTATTGACAAACAGAATAAAGTGTGCTATAATATATGCATAGTAATCAGATAGGATATAAGTACTATCTAAGAAATACGGATAAACCGGTTTTTGAAAGGAGTTTTTATTATGAGCAAAATTTATCAGCGTTTCAGTGATTTAATCGGCAATACTCCCTTGCTGGAACTCAAGACAATTGAGAAAAATAACCAGCTTCAGGCCGTAATTTTAGGCAAGCTTGAATATTTCAATCCGGCCGGCTCTGTCAAGGACAGAATCGCCCGTGCTATGATTGACGATGCCGAAGCCAAAGGCTTATTAAAGCCGAACAGTGTTTTGATTGAACCTACCAGCGGCAATACTGGTATTGGTCTGGCAGCTGTGGCCGCCGCAAGAGGTTACAGATTAATTATTACTATGCCCGAAACAATGAGTATCGAACGCCGTAACCTGATGAAAGCTTATGGTGCAGAACTGGTGCTGACTGAAGGTGCAAAGGGCATGAAAGGTGCTATTGCCAAAGCACAGGAACTGGCAGAAGAAATTCCGGACAGTTTCATTCCGTCACAGTTCACAAATCCGGCAAACCCCGCCGTTCATGAGAAAACTACAGGTGTGGAAATCTGGAATGATACAGACGGCAAAGTAGATATTTTTGTAGCCGGTGTCGGTACAGGCGGCACGATTACAGGTGTCGGCACATATCTGAAAGCACAGAATCCGGATGTAAAAATAGTCGCAGTAGAGCCAAAGGGCTCTCCGGTACTGAGCGAAGGTGTATCCGGCCCGCATAAGATTCAGGGTATCGGTGCAGGTTTCGTTCCGGAAACACTGAATACAGATATTTATGATGAAGTGATTACCGTAGAAAATGAAGATGCATTCGAGACTGGCAGACTGATTGCAAGAAGTGAAGGTGTTCTGGTTGGTATTTCTTCCGGTGCGGCTGTATGGGCAGCAATCCAGCTTGCAAAACGTCCGGAAAATAAAGGCAAGACGATAGTTGCATTGCTGCCGGATACTGGCGAACGCTATCTGTCTACACCAATGTTTGAATAAGTATAGTATCAAAAATTTTTCTGAAAGGAGTTGTTTCACATGTTTTTTAATCACTATCTGACAGTATGTTGCTGCTGTTGTTCTATGTGTGATGATGATAATTATATATATAGAAAACAGAGAAACAGCTCTCATATCTCAGGATAAGTATATGATAAGATAATACTATGATTATTTTACATGTTACGGAGAATGCAGGTTTCTGTGTTCTCCGTTTTTGCGTCTATCTGAAAGGAGTTTTTATATTATGAGTCAGTTTAAAAATATCAGTACAGCATTCATTCACGGCGGAATTTCTGTCGATGAAAAAACCGGTGCAGTAAATATCCCGATTTATCAGACATCTACCTACAAGCAGGACGGTCTCGGCGAAATGCGTGGCTATGAATATTCCAGAACCGGCAACCCCACAAGAGAAGCCCTCGAAGCCCTGATTGCAGAACTGGAAAATGGCTATGCTGGTTTCGCCTTTGCCTCAGGAATGGCCGCTATCACAGCAGTGCTCAGCCTCCTGCATGCCGGTGACAGAGTCCTGATATCCAGCAATGTCTACGGCGGTACATTCAGAGTACTGGATAAAGTATTCAATCATTTTGATATTTATTATACCATTGCAGATACTGCCAATCCGGAAGTATTCGCAACCCAGATTACACCCGATGTCAGAGCCGTTATGATTGAAAGTCCGGCCAATCCCCTGATGACCGTAACGGATATTCAGGCAATTGCAGAAATTTCACATCAGCATGATTTGCTTGTAATTGTAGATAATACGTTTATGACACCATATCTCCAGAAACCGCTTGACCTCGGTGCAGATATTGTAGTGCATTCCGCAACAAAATATCTTGGCGGCCATAGTGATGTGGTATCCGGATTAGTCGTTGTATCTACTAAAGAACTGGCCGAACAGATAGCTTTTATCCAGAATTCAACAGGCGGTGTGCTGCCGCCGTTTGATTCGTTCTTATTAATCAGAGGTATCAGAACACTGGGTGTGCGTATGGACAGACATGTGGAAAATGCTGAAAAAGTGGTACACTTCTTACAGCATCACAGAGCTGTCAGAAATCTGTATTATGCCGGACTGGAGTCCGGTCAGGGATATGAAATTAATAAAAAACAGGCCAGAAACGGCGGTGTCATGATTTCGTTTGAACTGCATGACAACTATGATATTAAAACATTCTTCAAAAGTCTGAAATTAATCATGTTAGCCGAAAGTCTGGGCGGCGTAGAATCTTTAGTATGCCATCCGGCCACAATGACACATGCTTCCATTCCGGAAGAAATCCGGAAACAGGTAGGCATTACAGACGGCTTAATCAGATTGTCTGTCGGTATTGAAGATATTGCCGACATCTTGGAAGACTTACAGCAGGCTATTGAGAAAAGTGAGGTAAAATAATTATGCATTACTATGATTCTATGCAGGAGTTAATCGGCCATACTCCTTTAGTCAGACTGCACCATTTTGAAACCACTCCGGATATTTCTATATTCGCCAAACTGGAATTATATAACCCCTCCGGCAGTGTCAAAGACAGAACCGGATTATATATGATTCAGGATGCCGAACAGAAAGGCTTATTAAAAACAGGCGGTGTCATTGTCGAAGCAACTGCCGGAAATACAGGGCTCGGCATTGCCTTTGCCGCCCTCAACCGTGGCTATCAGATTATCTTTGTCATTCCGGATAAATTCTCTGTCGAAAAACAGACACTCGTCAAGGCCCTCGGTGCAAAAGTCATCAATACCCCCCGTGAATATGGTATGCTCGGTGCAGTCCGGAAAGCAGAAGAAATCAAGCAAGAAATTCCGAATTCAATTTCTCTGGAACAGTTTGAAAACCAGAGTAATCCCTTAGCCCATTACGAAACAACCGGAAAAGAAATCTATGAAGATTTGGAAGGCCAGATTGATTATGTCGTAGCCGGTGCAGGCAGCGGCGGTACTTATACGGGAATCTTACGCTACCTGAAAGAAAAAAATCCCGAAATCAAAGGCATTCTGGCCGACCCCGAAGGCTCAACTATGGGCGGCGGCGAACACCATGACTATAATATCGAAGGCATCGGAAATGATTTTATTGCCGCCACTATGGATATGCGTTTAGTAGACGATGTAATAAAAATCACAGATGAAGAAGCCTTCTCCTATTCCCGCCTGCTTGCACAGCGTGAAGGAATCTTTGCCGGTTCAAGTTCAGGGGCAGCACTGGCCGCTTCTGTAAAATTAGCTGAGAAAATCGGCAAAGGCCGCATTGTGACCGTTCTGCCTGACCGTGGAGACAGATATTTCAGTGCCGGATTATATCAGTAATAAATTTTTGCAAGTCTGTTTTACAGACTTGCATTTTTTCTGAAAATATGCTATACTGAATGCAGAGACTCTTGAAAGGGGATTTTTATTTTTATGAAACTTGTATTTGCCATAGTCAACAGTGACGACAGTCAGGCCGTAGGCAAAGCCCTCCTGAACGCTGGATTCTATGCTACAAAATTAGCCTCTACAGGCGGATTCCTCAGTGCAGGCAATACCACTTTCCTGACCTGCGTAGAAGAAAACCGGATTGATGACTTAATCGAAGTGATTCGTGAAAAAAGTCATAAAAGAAAAAAAACTGTGCCCAACAGCACACCGCTGAATTCTGGTATCGAACTGCCCGTAGAAGTCGAAGTCGGCGGTGCTACTATATTTGTCACAGATATTGAAAGATTTGAAAAATTATGAGTATTTCAAAAATATACGGCAATGATGAAAATCTGCAATTTCTCCGGATTATGCGGAAAAATCAGCATATCCCCCATGCCTGCCTGTTTTATGGCGAAAAAGGTTCAGGCCGGAAAACACTCGCAGCATATTTCGCTATGACAGTATTATGCACCGGAGAACATGCCCCCTGCGGTGTATGCGGAAACTGCCGGAAAATACTGCATAATACACATCCGGATTTTATTCCTGTCGAGCATTCCGGAAAAAAACAGGGCTTTTCTGTCGATACTGTACGGGAAATCTGCCGTGATGCCATCGTTGCCCCCAATGACAGCGACAAGAAAATATATATATTCACAGATTGCGATAATATCGGCATTCCGGCACAGAATACGCTCCTCAAACTGACCGAAGAACCACCGGAACACGTAGTGTTATTATTCACAGCAGTTTCTAAAACTGCTTTTTTAGAGACAATGCTTTCCCGTATGATTCAGATAGCTGTCCGGCCGTGTACACCGGAAGACTGCCGGCAGGCTCTGACAGAACAACATGCCTGTACGCCGGCCGATGCAGACAGAGCCATCAAAGCAACGTCCGGCCGGAATATCGGCCTTGCACTGCGTTTTCTGGAAGACTCTGCCATGCAGGAAATGACCCGTCAGGCCAGTGAACTGACACAGGCCGTGGCTCAGAGAAATCAATATGAAATATTAAGAATTTTAGCATGTTATGAAAAAGACCGTATGCAGACAGCAGAATTTCTCCGGCTTTTGCTGGCACAGTTCCGTGATGCCTGTATGCTGAAATACGGAAGTGCTTCCCTCACGGGCTGTGACCGCCCCAGTGCAGAACAGCTTTCACAGCTTCTGACTGCCGGAAGGGCATTCCGCTTATATGAAGCAGTCCAGAATGCCTATGAAGCGTTGCAGGCAAGTGTCAGCACCAAGCTGGTTCTTTCTGCACTGGGCGGAAAGCTGCTTCTGTAGAGCTTTAGAAAGGATTATATATTTATGACTGAAATTGTAGGAATCCGTTTTCAGAATTCCGGAAAAGTATATTATTTTTCTCCAGATGGTCTGCATTTGCAGATGGGCGACAAAGTAATTGTAGAAACCGCCAAAGGTCTGGAATACGGCATTGTTTCCATCCCCAACCGGAATGTAAATGATGAAAATATTGCCTCTCCCCTGCGTTCTGTCGTCCGGCTGATGAATCAGGAAGATTTCCAGACACTGGAACAGAATAAGCAGAAAGAGAAAAAAGCATTTGCCGTCTGCGAACAGAAAATTGCTGCACACAAGCTCAAAATGAAATTAGTAGATGTCAGCTGTGCATTTGACAACAGCAAATTATTATTTTATTTCACTTCTGATAACCGTGTGGATTTCCGTGAACTGGTAAAAGATTTAGCCTCTGTCTTCCGGATGAGAATTGAACTGCGTCAGATTGGTGTCAGGGACGAAGCAAAAATGTTCGGCGGTCTGGGGGTCTGCGGACGGGAATTCTGCTGCCGTGGATATCTGGGCGATTTCCAACCGGTATCTATCAAAATGGCCAAAGAACAGGGCTTATCCCTGAACCCGACAAAAATTTCCGGCACATGCGGCAGGCTGATGTGCTGCTTAAAGCACGAACAGGCAGCCTATGAGGATTTACAGAAAATTACACCCCGTGTGGGTTCAATTGTCAGAACACCGCATGGAAAAGGCCGTGTCGAAGATGCAAATTTAATCACGGGAAAACTCCGGATTCGTCCGGAAAATCCAGATGATGTGCCCTATATTATTGACCGTTCTGAAGCCGAGATTCTGAAAGCCGGTAAACCCAAGGTAACAAAAGAAGAAAAAGAATTGAAAAAATTAGAGAATTGATTTTATTTTTGTGGATTATGTAGAATATAGGATTATAAATTTAGTGAACATTACAAAAATACCGCAAAAAACTTGACAAAATCAGTAATATATGCTATAATAAACCTATCATAAATCCTACATCCTTATTATTTTTTTGGCAGGCCTGAAAAACAGGCCTGTTTTTTTATGCAAAAATGCCGGATTGTCAGACAATCCGGCATTTTTGCATGAATCAGGAAAGATTCAGGATTAACTTGTCAATCGCTTCCCAGTCCTGTGCAGAAACTGTATTGTTCTCAATATTGCAGGTGTATACAACAGATTCCAGATAATCCAGAGAATTGAGATTGGATTTTAAAATTTCCAGCACTCTGAATGCATATTCTTCTTCAAGTTTATCTGCCTCTGCTTCAGTCGGAGCAGTTCTGAATTTATGAAAGAATTCAGAATAATAATATTTTTTAATCTCTCCTTCTGCTTTCTGCCAGAAGTCGACAGGCGAAATGACCAGTATAATTGTATAATGATTTTCAGAATGCATGACATCCCGAACAGTGTATTTTGTTTTTTTCAGGACAGATTCTGCAAATTCTGTATAGGCATTTATTGTTTCCTCGGAAATTTTATCAGACTTGATGCCGTAAATATCACGGATTTTCTGACTCAGAGAAACAGCTTCCAGCCGATAGAGACCGTCTGCATCCGGAGTCGTTGCCCCTGTCAGTTCCTGATAGGTTTTATAATCGTTATGATATGTGGCATCTAAAATTGCTGTCACGTAATTCCGGTACGATTCGCCTGCAAAACCACAGCCGGCCAGCAATACACAGCACAGCAAAAGCAAAGGGAATAATTTTTTCATGACATCGCCTCAGTTTCAGTATCTGCATTTTCTTCTGTCGATTTCTGAACTGTATCTTCTGATTGTTCTGTTTCCTCCGGTGTCGTCTCCGGTGCAGAGGGATTCAGAGGAATGGCATTGCCTTCTATGTCATAGAAAGTAATATTATCCAGATAGAAGTCAGAAATATTCTGCATTCCCCAGCGCATCACAGAAAAATTGACATCTTCTACAGTGCTGTCCCATTTTTTGCCGGATTCTGCAAGCAGAAATTTAAACTCAACATGACATGCATCAGAACGTTCCAAATCATATTCATTGATACCGGAACTTGAAAAATCAGCAAAACTATACCAGTTCCCGTCCGCACACATAGTACCGCCGCCGCCGCCAATCCAGCCGGGGACAGTCCTGTAAATACCGTCATCGCTCAGGAATAAATCAGATTTCGCCTGTGCATAACAGTCAAACCCGATACTGTACACACTCTCAAGCTGGTCAGGCCTGAGCAGCTGTCCGACAGAAATCCGTATTTTCTGCACAGCAGTATCCAGATTGTCAACCGTTGTCGAATTATCCGTAAATTTCAGCATCGCATTATTATCAACCATTTCGACAGAAAGTTCCCCTTCGGCAGCAGTATCATCATCATTGACAACAGAAGCAAAACTGAAATTTCCGTCATCAAAAGTCACAGCATTCGGGTCTGCCTCCGGAAACGCCGCATGTGTAGGCAACGGCAGTGTTTCTTCAGTTTGTGTTTCTGTCACTTCAGAAACAGTATCTTCTGCCGGAGTCTGAGAAGAAACAGCAGGGGTCTGACTGCATCCGGTCAGAAATAATGCAGAAAGCAATAAACAAAAAACTATTTTTTTCAAAACAAATAACTCCTTACTTAGAAAAAATGCCCCCTGACAACAGAGGGCATTTATTGTCAACCATGTTTTTCAGACAGAAAACTTAGTCTTTTTTTCTGGAAATAACAGCGGCAGCACCTGCGGCAGTCAGAACAACTGCAACAGCAACCACACCGGAAGTATCACCGGTAGGCGTATCAGAAACAGTAGTTGCAGAAGTTGCTGCTGTAGTAGATGTGCTGGAAGACTTTGCTGCTGCGGTTGTGGTAGTAGATTTTGCAGTTGTTGTAGTAGTAGAGCTGTTATTATTATTGTTGTTATTATTATTGCTGTTGTTATTTCCGTTGCTGTCAGCAGCAGTTGTGGTTGTGGTTTGGCTTTCACTGTCTTCAGCAGAAGTTTCAGAAGTTTCTTCTTCTTTATCAGGCTCTACAGAAGTGATAGAATTAATAGTAATTGTAATACCGGAAGCAGCTGTGTTTTTCTCTTTTTCCGCTGTTTCCCTGTCAGCTTCTGCAACATATTCTGTAAAGTCAATATTTGTCTGGAGATACAGACAGCTGATATTTTCAGAAGGAGAATCCAGTGTCCATGTGACTGTATATGTACCATCACCGGAAATAGGGGTATATTCTGTTGTTGGATCAGAACCGCTGATAGAATGACGGCTTACACCTGCAATGGAACCACCAATAAAAGCACAGTAGTTTCCGCCGTTTGAATCATATTTTGTGCTGGTAGAAGCATCTTTTCTTGCAGAATCAGTACCAATACCGCTGATTGTAAATTCAATTGTAATATATTCAGAAACAGGAGTGTTCGGGTCCATGTCTTCTACAGAATTTCCCCATACGTTATAGATGTTTCTGCGGAGTGCATTTCCTTCATCACCAAGGCCGAGAGCACTTGCATTAGAGCAGTCAATTGTTTTTACTTCGCCTGCATTGGCAGCTACAGAAGCAAAAGATACTGTGCAGAAAGCAACAGCAGCCGCAGCAGCAAGAATATTTTTCAGTTTCATGATTAAAAATCTCCTTCATAGTAATAAAAAATAAATACGGATTCTATCCGAGGAATCGGACGGAAAGCCGTACAAAACCTCATTGTCATTATAGCATATTTTTGTAGAAAAGTCTATTGCAAATATCTACAAATTTTATAAATGTTTTTTGTCCAGAATTATATATTTCACGAATTTCTGACGACAGCAACAGAGTGCAAACCATAGAAATCCATAAAATCCAGCCAGTTTTTAGTCAGCTGTTCTCCGCTCACAGCAAGCGGCACAGCCGGCGGACAAGGCACTTGCACAGATGCACAGATTCTGCCCTCCGCCTGTGCAAGAGGAAGAAACTCAAATTCTGCCAGTCCTGCCTGCCGGAGAGAAAGCTTCTGTTTCATAGGGGCAGGCAATGCCGGAACTGTACAGGCCGGTACAGGTGTACAGAAAGCAAGAGCCTGTTCCAGAAACTGAAAATCCTGTTCTGTCATGACAGGTGATAATAAAATTACAAGACAAGTTTTATCAGCATATTCACATTCGACAGAATACGGCGAATTTCTGAGCTGTTCTGCTAAATTTTCACCGTCTGCGGAAAATGTCAGATGCAGGGGGTCACCGCCGAGAAAGTGATATTTCCCAGAGAATTTCTGTTTTAACATTGCAGAACGTTCCGCACAAAGCTGTATTTTTTCCCGACCAGAACCAGAAAGCCAGTCTGTACAGAGTTCCAGTGACTGCATAATCAGATAAGACGGACTTGTCGAACCGAACATCTGCATATGCTGTTTCATCTGCATCACCAGAGAAGCATCTTTCATATGCAGAAAAGCCCCGCCCGTCAGAGCCGGAAGCGTTTTGTGTGCCGAATCACAGCAAAAATCTGCACCAAGCTGCACAGGATGCTGATTTTCCCGTAAAAATGCCAGATGTGCCCCGTGGGCATTGTCAACCAATAATCTGGCATGATACTTCCGGCAAAGTTCCGCCAGAGCAGAAATATCCTGTATATTTCCGGCATAATCCGGAGAAGTCACATAAATGCAAGCCGGAACAGAAATTTCCTGCAATGCCTTCTCAAAATCAGAAATCTGATACGTTCCGGCAATTATACCGCCGGAAACCGGAAAGACCCATTTCACAGGCAAATCCAGCAGAATACAGCTGTTCAGAAATGCCCTGTGAACTGTCCTTGCAGCGATAATATACCTGTGTTCTGCTTTCATCTGTGCAAGCATCGCCTGAATACAAAGCGTTGACCCGCCGGCACTCCAGCAGGTTTCCGGAACATGATATATTTCTGCTGTCTGCTGTTCTGCCTGCCGCAGAATGCCGTCTGCCTCAAAAAGGCTGTCTGCATTTTTTATTTCTGTAATATCTCTCTGATAGGCATATTCCAGTCCGGAAAGCAAAGCCCTCCCCTTATGACCGGGCATATGCCCCCGAAATGTCTGATTTTTGTGATAATTATCCAAAAAACGGGTTAAAAATTTTACCATGAAATTGCATTTCTCCTCTTGACAAATTGAAAAAAATCCTGTAGAATAATAACATAAAAAATCGAACATTTGTTCTTATTTTATAAAATTTATGAAAAAGGAGGCCCTTTATGCTTGACCTGATTTATGACTATGAAAAAACAAGATTCCAGCTCCAGAAACGCATTTATGAACTGAATGCAATACTCCGGAATGACACGCTTATGACAATCGAACGGGAAAAACTCATTTCCCGACGGGATATGCTGACCCGTGAACGGTGTGAACTGCTGGATAATATTGTCGAATTAAAAAAACATCTCAGAAAGGAGGAATTGTCACATGTCAATGACCAGACGCATTCCGGAAAATATTGCAGAATGCGACCCGTATCTGATTCGTGATTTAATGGGAAAATCCTACACCAACCGGAAACAGCTGGAACTTTCTGCACATGCCCTGAAAGAAGTAATCCAGAATGATTTGACCCCCCGACAGAAAGAAATGATTTTATTATATTATTATGAAAATCTGAATAACAAGCAGATAGCTGAAAAGCTGAATGTCAACCCCTCTACAGTCTGCCGGACACTGGGGCGGGCCAGAAACCGGATTTACAAGCTTCTGCATGTATATTTTGATTATCTTCGTCAGGCCAGACTGGAAGAATAAGAAAAGCCCCCATATCCGGAGGCTTTCATACAGATTGGGACGGCGGGATTTGAACCCACGACTGACGGAGTCAAAGTCCGTTGCCTTACCGCTTGGCTACGCCCCAGTATCATGAATATTATTATAGCATATTTTTCATCATTTGTCAAGACCCTGCACAAACAGAAAAAATCCGCATAAAATACTAACAGAAGAAAAAAATAAATTCTGCCTCTGTATAAAACGCATCTGAAATGCGATACTAAAAGCAAGCAGAAAATCCAGAACTTTCAAAGGAGTTGTGTTTGATTATGATGTCCGTGAAACGAGGAGAAATTTATTATGCAGACCTCAGCCCTGTGGTTGGTTCAGAGCAAGGCGGAATCCGTCCGGTACTTATTGTACAGAATGATATTGGAAACCGTCACAGCCCGACTGTCATTGCAGCCGCTATTACAAGCCGTCTGGATAAAGCCAAACTGCCGACCCATATTTCTCTGGAAGCCTCTACCTGCGGACTCCAGAAAGACAGCATTGTTTTGCTGGAGCAGATACGCACATTAGATAAAAAGCGGCTGAAAGACCGTATGGGAGCATTGGACGCTTCGGCAATGAACCGTGTAGACAATGCAATTTCCATCAGTTTCGGTCTGCATTAAAGAAAAGCCCCTGAATTGTTCAGGGGCTTGATTTATTCTGTAAAGCTTGTGACAAGGCCAACAACATATTTCAGAATCGAGAGAGCATCCTCAGAATCTGGCACACCGTCTTTATTAATATCTGTTGCAAGTATGCTGTAGTCA
>CADBOP010000237.1 GCA_902796255.1 uncultured Ruminococcus sp. | reverse complement strand
TTATCGACAGTGAAGAATTAGATATAGTGAGAAAAAAGAGAAAGGACAGCTATTATTATGTTGGAATGAAGTTCAAGGATTAAACCAAAACACTGAAATGAAAAATTAAAAAACATACCACTCACGCCATCTTTCCAGAGATGGTATGGGTGGTATGAAATTTTATTTTTTGCTGATGAATTTAACTTAAATTTGCTTTTCCAGACCAAAACAAGGATTTTGCAATATTTTTCTTCGTTCCGATACCCTGTGCGTAAAATTCGCTGATGAGGAACATTGCCTCTGTATTTCCCTGATTTGCGGCTTTCATGACCCATTCAAAGGCTTTTTGTTCATTGGGCTGTACAACTTTTCCATAAAGATAATAATCTCTGCCTAAGCGTAACTGAGCAAATTGATTTCCATTTTCAGCAGATTTTAAAAGCAAGTTGAATGCTTCATTCCAGTTTTGCAATACACCATCACCATTCTCATAGCATATAGCAAGATAGAATTGTGCTCTGGAAGAACCATTTTCTGCCGCTGCCTGAAAATATTCAACAGCAGCTTCTTTATCTGCTGGTTCTGTTATGCCGTTGAGAGCAAATATTCCAACATCCGTTAAAGCTTCTATGTGTCCGTTTTCAGCAGCCTGCATATACCAGTAGAGAGCTTCCTTTTTATCTTCTGGAATCCCTAAATCATTAAAATCATAACATTCTGCGATACGATATTGTGCGACTGCATATCCATTTTGTGCGGCTTTCAGAAACCAGTTTAATGCCATTGAAGTGTCTTTGGAAAAATGAGTATCAAGCCAAAGCCCTCGTTCATACCATTGCCCGACCTCGTATTGTGCAGGAGCAAAATCGGCATCTGCACTTCTTTGCATCCATGTTTGATATTGTGTCAGATAATCATTGCCCCCAACAGGGCTTTCACATGTATTGATGTTATAATAATATTTTGCGAGTTCATATTGTGCAGGAGCAAAGTTATTCCGAGCAGCTTTTGCATACCAATCGAAAGCTTGTGTATATTGTTCATAAATTTCTTCATAAATCATTCCGATTTTATATTGTGCTTCAGCATTACCTGCATCAGAAGCTTTTTGATAGTACCCTAAAGCTTTTTCAAAATCGGGTTCATCCATACCTTTGCCGTAGGCATAAAGCTGGCCAAGCAGGAAAGATTCGTAAGGCGTATCATCGCCCATTTCAAGATTATATAATATTTCTTTATAAATTTGATTAGCTTTTCTTTCACTGGGTGTATTGATACCAATTCCGTTTTCAAAATAATAAGCAAGATTAAACATTTCGTCAATGTCACCTTGATTAGCGGCTTCTTGACAACGAAGAAATTCTGCTCCATCCTCATTATGCAGAACATAATCTTCTGCATCAGCAAATATATCATTTTCTTGAATCGATTCTAGTTCAGGTTTCAGTACAGGAGAAGAGGCGGATTTTCTAAAAGCATCTGCCGTATAAGAAACTGCTTCGGACAAAACGGCTTCTTCTGCCTCTTTCAACAATGCGGCAAGTTCCGAATCTTCTTCTTGTGGCTGTTGGAACGTATTTGCTGTTTTAACTAACTCCAAAACAGAAGCCTCAGCTTTAATCGTTCCATAACGGGAATATAGATATAGCAAGACAACTTCGTCACGATACGCTGATATACATTTCCCTTTTACTTCCCATTCTATTTTTTTCTTTAATTCACTTAAAGTTTGTTTTCTTCCATTTTCAGCATCATAATATATTACTGCATCTGGTTTAAATTTTACAACATCTCCTACTGAAAATTTAGAACCAGAAGTTCTGTTGCCTGAACTATTTTGTACAGTTTCAGAAGAAGGAGAAGAAGCATTTCTGAAAGCATCTGCCGTATAAGAAATTGCTCCGGAAGAAGCTTCTTCTTTTGCTTTTCGGAAGGCATCTGCTGTATAGGAAATCGTTTCTGAAGCAGGAACAGGCTGTGCTTGTTTGAAAGCATCTGCTGTGTAAGAAACAGTTTCAGATTTTTTTTGTACTTTAGAGGAGGAAGAACTCATTTCTTCTTTTGTACGCAAAAGAGAAACTGTTGCAAACTCTACAGAAACAGTAACAGGAGAATTCTGCATCAAAAATCTCATAGCATTGTCGCTTCCGGAAAATTTTATCTTGTACTGTTCAGAACCGACAGCATGAGATAATTCTATGAAAAGACCTTTCCATCGTCCTGATGGTGAAAGCCAGTCAGCAATATTTCTTCCATTGACTGCGGAAATATCCAGTACAGAACCGTTTACTATAATTTCTCCCTGTGCTGTAGTTTCATCATAGCGGATAGTGACAAGATTTTCCTGATTGGTTTCCTGTACTGATTCTGTTTCTGATATAGTATCTTCTGTTTTTTTCAAATTTTCCTGAATCGTAACTGTTTCAGGGCATTCTTCTTTCAGTTGCTGTAAGGCTGATTCTGTACCACAAAATTGGATTGTATATTTTTCAGAACCGACAACCTGAGAGAGTTCGTCAAAAATACCATTCCATTTTACTTTTCGCATTATGAACGGATATACCCAGTCAGCAATTTCCCTGCCATTGATTCTGGAAGTATCAAACGGCTGATTGTTGATAGTAATGATAGTCTGCAAAGCAGATTCATCATAATCAATCATAACAGTATCTGCATCAGAAGATTCTTCTGAAATTACCGTAACAGGTTCATCTTCCCATGCTTCCTGCAATTCAGCCAGTGCTTCAGGAGAACCTTCAAAAATCAGATTGAAAGCTCTTTCACCGCCGAGTGCTTCAAACATTTCTAAATAGAATCCACTCCATTTTATTTTTCGCAATACAAATGGATAAGCCCAGTCAGCAATTTCTCTTCCTTTAATTCTGGAAGTATCAAAAGGCTGACCATCTACTGTAATTTCTGTTTCTAAAGTATCATCATGATAGATGACTTTTACTGTTTTCGACATGGCACGACTACTCCTTTTTTAAACGCTGATGCAGTTCTTTCAGCAGCTTTTCAGCAACAGATTTCAGCCCTTCTTCTACAATTGCTGTAGTAGCTTCCATTGCAGGAATAACTTTGTTATCTGCAAAATCAATTGTAATTTCTGCTGCTGATTCTGTTTTTTCTTTTATGTCAGATATAATTTTATTAGGATTAAGATTAACAGAAGTATTTCCAGCAGATTTAGGGCTAGTATCAGATTCTTCTCTGTTAACAGAGGGGTCTTTTTTTTTATGACATACATGCCAGCATTTTTAGATTTTACTGTAATTTCGTCTGAATATAGTTTCTGAAACTTAAAAAATGGCTGTTCTTTCAGTGGTTCTGGTTCATTGAAACGAATAAGATACATTTTTTCATGTTCTTTTACTTGTTTTGGAGAATGGAAATCAACTTGCTTCATGAATTCATTCATTTCAGAAACAGGTACGGAAATACCTGTTTCTGTATCTTTCGGATTGAGAGTAATCAAATTTTCCAATTTTCTGCACATGCTGTTCTGATGTGCTTTCCTTTCAGACTGATTCGTTTCATATTTCTGTGGTACTTCAAGATAAACCAGCATTTTCAGGAACTGTTCATATTCACTTGCATCAAACAGAAATGCAAGGTTAAGCTGTTTCCAGATACCATCTTCACTTTCAGATTTCATTTTTTTCAGGAGAATCAGATAAGCTTCTTCCTGAGGAATTTTTCCATAGCATACATAATCTATCCGGTCATCCTCAAAAGCACTGATGATAAATGGATTCATAAGGCTTTTATCAGTATCTGGAATATAGCTGTTTTCGTTTTTCTCTTTATCATAGGCAAATACACCTATCTGAAAACCAACTGGAGAAGATTTGTAACTGCAATAAGTATAAACTTTCATGCTTAATACTCCAATCTGATGGGGTCTGAGATAATTTCAAAGCCACATTCCTGATGAGGCGGTCTGTTTGTCTTGATGTTGGAAAGAAGTGTAGTTTCCTGTGCGGCAAAATCTTCAGCAAATGCATAGCCAAGCATTCTTTTGGCAGTGTTTACAATTGCTCCAAAAATACCGCCGCTTTTTTCTTTCGCAGAAAGCTGTTTTTGAGTCAATCTAAGCATGTAGAGAATCACATAAATGAACGGCTGTTCACAGAATTGTGGTGCAGGTTTTGTAACTTTATCCTGAGAAGCAGTATCACGGACATTATATTCTGCTTGTGACGGATAATTGAATTTGGTATTCATGATGTATTCACGTTCACCTGTATCTTTGTTAATTTCCCTCTTGAATCCGCTGAACACAACATTTCCCATTGTCATGATAGGCGTAATTGCTACTTCATAGCATCTTCTGTTATTTTCCTGTGTGAGATAATCCATTAAATTTTTAAAAGCTGATTTCAGACGGATTGCTGTAATGGCAAGGTCATTTGGAAATGGATTTCCTGCACTTCTGTTCCAGTAATATTTTTCACATTTTAAAGGAACAAAGAGTATCATTTTTTCACGGCTGTTTTCATCAGTTTGGAAACAGTTTTTGATTAAGCCATCAATTTGAGTGCATTTGTTTTTCCGGTTATTATATAATCCTACAGATTCAATGTCATCATCCGGAAGAGCTTCCATTAAATAGGGTGTATCAATCGCAACCATAATGACATCAGCTTCTTTGACAAGATTTGCTACTTCTCCGTTATCAAAATCAATCTTGGAAGAATCATCCATAAATTCGCCGTTAATATCTGTGAATTTCAGCTTCACACGGGAAGATTTTTTGGATTTCAGAGAAATATAGAAACTGTATTCATTAATTTCCGAAGTAGGATTATCATCAGGAATAAAATACTTGTCCTTCATGTAGTAACTTTTGAGTTCTTCACGCTTTTCATCAAGTTTCATCATAGTTTCAACATCCGCAGGAGCAATCGTAAGGTCTGTTTTTCCAAACATATTATCGAAACATTCCTGCATTGCTGCTAAAATGCTTGTTTTGCCGCATCTGCGACCGCCGAGCATCAGGACATTGATTTCCATGATGCTTTGGGTAGCGTTAGTATTTGCTGCCATAGTTATGCTTCCTTTCTGATTTTAAAATAGTTTTCTCTGGTATACTCTTTCAATTGTCTGAGGGTTTCATTCCATGCCTTGATTATGTCATTATTGCCCTCTGTTTTGAGATAATCCTCACACCAGATTTCATGTGCCCATTTTTGATAAAGCTTATGCCACTCATACTCTGGTTTCAGTCCGGTTTGTTTGTCTATTAATTTACAGCCACGCAGATACATATCATTTGCAGCAGCCCAAAGAGCACAATCTGGTTCACTATAGAGCTTTTGAACAGAAACTCTGATTTTATCATAGACAGTTTCCAAATCATGTTCTAAAATTTGATAAATTTCTCTTGCCAGTGCCGGACGGTCATTCGGATTATTCCTGTAACGCAGATTTTTCTGATTTTCAGTTCTGTCATAATTCAATGGTTCAAGTTCTCGGCGGATTTTATAAATCATAAATCCATTGACATGAAAAGTAAAGTTTTTAAATTCTGTAAAAGTATGGAAAATAGTAGGATACAGCTTTTCCGCTTTGATTTTTTCAAGGAATTTTTCCAGCCATTTTTCAGCCCATATTTCAGAAGTGATTGTATCTCTCGGAACAATGGCATTTAATCTGCCTTTTTCAAGCATAATATTAACAGTTTCTTCTTTCATCATGTTAGTCATGCCATCCAGTGTTTCATCAAGTGTTCCGAAAATATCCAGAATATCCATGCGAAGATTATCACTGAAATAAAGCAGTGCAGACAGACCATCTTCTCCGCTTAATCCGGTATTAAGAAATTCTGTGATTTTTTCTTCTGTAGGAAGCAGACATAACATTTGCCGAAGAATTTCCAGACATTTCTGAGCAAATTCAGATTCTTCATAATTTCCGTTCTGACTTGCATCTCTCTTTTTTTCATACTTAAAAGAGATCTGATCACGTAAGGCACTAAGCATATCGCCATCAAATACTTTATGAATATCGGGAATTTTTTCTTCTCCGAATGTGTTGTCTTCTGCATCAGCCTGTACATTATCCAGAATATTCAGGGCTTCTTCAAGTGCTTTGGCAACATCATCCGCACAAGCATTTGCCTGAGCAATCAGCATATCATCCACAACATTCATATTGGAAGATAATTTTTCAAGAATCGGCATAATCATGCAATTTTCGACTTCTTCAGTTGAAGAACAGTCCAGTGTGAGAATATCGCTCAGAGCCATTCTGGAAGACTCAATATCTTTTTTGACACTGGCAAGTGCATTTTCATTTTTCAGATTTCCGGTCTGTACTTTATTCAGAACCCAGAAGAATGTATTGCGGGCACATTCTGGTGTAACTGCCTCGATAATCTGCTTTGCAAAACGGGAATGCTGTGCATCCAGACGGAAGCGAATCGGGTCAGGTCTTTGCATCAGAACGATAATATCACTGTCATATCTGACTGTGTGCAAAATATCTTCCTCCACACCAACAGAGTTTGCACCAATGCCAATGGTATCGACAAGTACAATCTTTCCGGCATCACTGTGAGGGAAACGGCATTCAATATCAGCACATTTTACACCAAGATATTTATTATATTTAATATCTGGATTTTTACTGCTATATTGTGCCACATATTGCTCAATCGCCTCTGCTGTAACGAGGCAGTCTTTTTTGTCATAATAATTATCCAAATCACCGCTGAGAATCACATCAATATATTTCAGAAGTGTTCCTGCGAATGCACCATCGCCTCTGCTGGCATCACGAATATTTTCTACTTCTGTACGAAGCTGAGAAGTTACTTCTGAAAGAGAAGAAATTCTTTTAATTGCTTTGCTTTGGTCGATTTCGTCCAGATATTTATTTACAATTTCCACCATTTCCGACTTGCTAAAAAAAGTAATTTTAGCATAAACTTTTTCCGCAGAAGGATTATTGGTAATAATTGATTTTGCACCAGTGCAGTCACTCCCAGTTGCAGAAGGAATAACCGTACCATCCAGACCACTGATTTGTTGCATAATCAAGCTTTTGCCTTGTCCGGCAGTACCCACAAAGCTGATATGCAGTTTTTCACGTTCAAATCGTGACTGTAACTGAAGCAGTTTTTCGTGATAAAATTCGTAAGCCTGGTAGAAATCTTCAAAAGAAAAACTGTTGATGTTATCAATTTCTCTGCTTTTTTGGAAAATATAGGCATATTCTCCGGAAAGTTCACCAGTTTCTGTATTTTGCAGGGACTGGGAACATTTTTCTTCAAAAGTTTTGACACGCTGATAGCTTTCTTCAAGTCTGGCAAGAGCAGCTTTTACAGCAGGAAGATGCATTCTTCTTTGTTCAATAATGTTATCAATTCTTTCACCAATGCTGGTCATAACAATTTCAACTCCTTATGATTTAAGAAAATTTTAGCTTTCACACACAAATTGGTATATAGTATTAACCGCTTTGCTTAAAATTATAGCATATAATAAAAATAATGTCAAGTACCAATTCAATGAGGAAAGGTGTTTTTTATGTTCAAATTAAAAACCAAAGATGGGTTCAACAACATTACCGGAAAGCAGTTGGCAAAGCTTCGGCATGAGAGAAATCTTTCTCAGAGAAAGCTTGCCAAACTGATGCAGCTTGCCGGATATGATGTTGACCATCATTTTATCAGACGGATTGAAAACGGCGAACGTTTCGTTACAGATATGGAACTTGTAGCACT
>CADBOP010000236.1 GCA_902796255.1 uncultured Ruminococcus sp. | reverse complement strand
GTTCTCTCGTAGAACGTTCTTTAAATCCGACAGAAATATTCCCGACTGCTTTTGCGAAAAGAAAAGATATGCAGTATTCTAGTGCAGATGGTAATCGGTATCATTTCATGGACACTGAAACATGGGAAGATGTTGCAATCGAAGAAGACAAGCTTGGTTCTAATTTCAAGTTCGTCAAAGAAGAAATGGTTGTCAAAGTATTGTCCTATAAAGGTAACGTATTCGGTGTAGAACCGCCTTATTTCGTAGACCTTCAGGTAACACAGACAGACCCCGGTTTTGCAGGCGATACTGCTACAAATGCATCTAAGCCCGCTACTCTCGAAACAGGTGCAGAAATCCGTGTACCGCTGTTTATCAACGAAGGCGATGTGATTCGTGTAGATACCAGAACCGGTGAATATATGGAGCGTGCAAAGTAATGGACAAAATTTCATATATGGAAGGCCTTATGAAAGGGCTCGGCGTTCATCCGGAGTCCAGAGAAGGACAGCTTTTCGGGGCTGTCTGCGAAGCACTCAAGGAATCTGCTGAATATATTCAGAAACTCGAAAGCCGTGTTGCAGAACTTGAAGAATTATGCAATATTCTTGACGAAGATTTGGGAGTTTTGGAAGACCTTGTAGATAATGAAGAAATCGGCTGCGGTGCATGTCCGTCTTCTGATAACAAAATCAAGCATTATTATCCGGAAAAGACAGAAGAACCTGAACAGGTTTCAGCTGATGCAGAAGAAACAGAAATTTCTGCACCGAGATTGGAAATTCCGGAAGAAGGCTCTGCTTTTGAAGAGAATGACGATGACGACACAGACGGTTTTCTGGATGAAGAAGAGTATGAAACTATCTGCCCCACATGCGGTAAAGTGATTCTGCTCGATGAACGTATGCTTGAAGAAGGCGAAACTGTCTGCCCCAACTGCGGCGAAGAACTGGAATTTGATTTTGATGAGGATGAACTTGAAAGTCTCACTCCGTCAAAAGATGACAGTACAGAAGAATAATAATTGCAGTATCTCAGAACAGCGGCGGAGTGATTTCGCTGCTGTTTTCTGCATATGATTACTATCAGAAAGGATTTGAGAGTATGGCTTTTATCAGGAAAAATATCGAAGAATTGAATTTCAATCCGGTCAGCATGATTGGAAAAGAATGGTTTTTGCTGACAGCAGGCACACCGGAGTCATATAACACAATGACATGTTCCTGGGGCGGTATCGGTGTGATGTGGAATGCCCCGACAGTTACGGCTTATGTGAGAACTTCCCGTTATACGTTTGAGTATATGGAAAAATATGATAAATTTACTGTCAGTGTATTTCCGGAAGAATACAGAAAAGCCCTTTCCTTCTGTGGAAGTCACTCCGGCAGGGATGTGGATAAAATCAGAGAAACCGGCCTGACTCCTGTCATGCTGGAAGATGTGCCGGCTTTTGCAGAGGCAAAATTAGTTTTCGTCTGCGAAAAGGTATATGCACAGATGCTGGAAGAAAACTGCTTTATTGACAGGGAAAATCTTGAAAAGCTTTATGCCAAGAATGCTATGCATAAGATGTATCTGGGAAGAATTACAGCCGTTTATGAGAATCAGACATAAAAAAGCAAAGCACAAGGCGGCTTGCAGTCAGAACTGTAAGCCGTTTTTTTTCAGAAAAAAAGTTTGTTTTCAGAATGCTTTACAAATCTGAAAAATCAGTATATAATATAATTTGTTATGTCAAGGAGGAATGAACATGAATTTTTCACCAAAAGAAATTCTGGATTTTGTCACGGAAAATGATGTCAAGTTTATCCGTCTGACATTCTGTGATATGCAGGGAAATCTGAAAAATATTGCTATCATGCCGAATGAGCTGCCAAGGGCATTTTCTCACGGGATTCTGCTTGATGCCGCCGGCTTTTCCGACTGTTATCAGGATTTGCTGTTAGTACCGGATATTTCTACACTGTCTGTACTGCCATGGCGGCCAAAATCCGGCAGAGTAGTCAGATTTTTCTGTAGCATCAAAAATCTGGATGGTTCACATTATGCCGGAGAACTTCGCTATACGCTTCAGGAATATATTCAGAAATTATATACTAAAGGGTATTCCTGTGAGTTCGGCACAAAAAGCGAATTTTATTTATTCGACTGCGATGACGAAGGACGGCCTACTAAAATTCCGCATGACCATGCCGGCTATCTGGATGTCGCCCCTCTGGATAAATGCGAAAATGCAAGGCGTGAAATCTGTCTGTCTCTGGAAGAAATGGGGCTCAACCCCCAGCGGTCATGCCATAAATACGGCCCTGGTCAGAATGAAATTGATTTCAAATGCAGCGAACCCGTCACAGCAGCCGACAATATGGTGCATTATAAGACAGTCGTCAAGACGATTGCTGCCCAGAACGGCCTGTATGCTTCTTTCATGCCAAAGCCCCTGAACGGCACTTATGGCAGTGCGTTGACAATTGTTATCAGTCTGAAAAATAATGGCCGAAATATTTTTGAAATGCAGAATCGTCAGCTGTCAGAAGAGGGGGCTGCTTTTGTTGCCGGTATTCTGGAACATATGCCGGAGATGACGGTATTCCTGAATCCGATTGTGAATTCTTACACCCGTCTCCGTCACAGAGGAGCTCCGAATCATATTAACTGGTCAGTGGAAAACCGTCTGCCCATGATTCGCATTCATGATAATGACGGAGAACCTGCAAGAATTGAAATCCGCAGTGCAGACTGCTGCTGCAATCCGTATCTGTCGTTCCGGTTACTATTGGCCGCTGGTATGAATGGCATAAAAAAGCACCTGAAACTTTCAGAAAGCCTCTGTGTCACAGCCGAAGAAAAAACATTCTCCGCATTGCCGGAGAATCTCCGGACAGCGTATGAAACCGCCAGAAACAGTGAATTTATTACAGAAAATCTGCCGGAGGAAATCCGCCGGAATTTCTGGCATAATATCGAAAGGCAGCTTGCTCTGTATGATGCCGCTGAGGATAAGGCTCTGTTTGAAGAACAGCAGTATTTCTTATCTGAATAATAAAACAGAAAGGATAGTTGTATGGACAGAGCATTGATTATCTCCGGTTCTGAAAAGGGGATGGAAATCATCGCCCAGTTTCTTCATGCTTATGGATATACAAATCTGACATCTACAGCAAGTGGAAGCGAAGCAAGACGTATGGTGCAGAATACAGAATATGCATTGATTATTATTAATACCCCTCTTAAAGATGAGTTTGGTCATGAATTGTCAGTCATGCTTTCTGAAAATACAAATTCTGGTATTATCTTATTGTGCAAGGCAGATATTTCTGACGATGTTGCCGATAAAGTAGGGGATTACGGGGTATGTGTCGTTTCCAGACCAATGAACCGGAATTTGTTTCATCAGTCCATTCGGTTAGTAGAAGCAACACGCTCACGAATGCTCGGCCTGAAGCGTGAAAATTCTAAACTGATGGTCAAGATTGATGAGATGCGGCTCATCAATCGTGCAAAATGTGCATTGATGCAGTATCTCAAATTCACAGAACCAGAAGCACACAGATATATAGAAAAACAGGCAATGGATACCCGCTCGACAAGAAAAGAAGTCGCTCTCAGGATTTTGTCCACTTATGAATTATAATATAATTTATAAAATTAATAATATAAGCAGATTCTGTTTTTTTGGAATTTCACATAATTCTGCAAAGTGGTTTTATTTCTGACTTAAAAAAATAATGAAAGAAGACAGAAATACTGTTTCTGTTAGTGATTCTGACTGAAAAGTAACTGGATTTTTTATAAAATCATACAGGATTGCCAGTTGACAAAACCGGAAAAATCCTGTATACTGATAACTGTAAACAGCAAAGACGCTGGAACATGCAAAGAAGCATGTTTCAGCGTTTCTTGTTTTTTACAGAGAGATTTTCAAGTTTCAGAAAGGATTGAAGCAAAATGGATGTATTGCAAGACGTTATGACAAATGTGAATTCTGAAATCTTCGGTATCTGGTTTTTGATTGGTGCAGCTCTGGTGTTTTTTATGCAGGCAGGGTTTGCCATGGTGGAAACAGGATTCACCAGAGCCAAAAATGCAGGGAATATTATCATGAAAAATCTGATGGATTTCTGTATCGGAACAGTGGTATTTATCCTGATAGGTTTCGGCTTGTTTCTTGGTGAGGATGCCCTCGGAGGATTCATCGGTCTGCCGACACTCGGAATTTTCACGGATTATGCAAATTTTGACTGGTCAAATTTTGTATTTAATTTAGTATTCTGTGCAACAACGGCTACGATTGTTTCCGGAGCAATGGCAGAAAGAACAAAATTTTTATCTTACTGCGTGTATTCCGGTGTGATTTCCGGTATTATTTATCCGATTGAAGCCCACTGGATTTGGGGCGGCGGCTGGCTGGCACAGTTAGGATTTCACGATTTTGCAGGCTCTTGTGCAATTCATATGGTAGGCGGCATTTCAGCTTTGATTGGTGCGGCAATTGAAGGTGCAAGAATCGGAAAATTCAAGAAAGACAAAAACGGGAAAATCATTAAAGTCAATGCCATTCAGGGACATAACCTGACAATCGGGGCATTAGGATGCTTTATTCTGTGGTTTGGCTGGTATGGATTCAATGGTGCAGCAGCCACTTCCGGCGGACAGCTTGCGAGCATTTTTGTAGCAACGACCATCGCTCCGGCTATTGCTACGGTCACATGTATGGTATTTACATGGGTAAAATACGGAAAACCTGATGTTTCTATGTGCCTGAATGCTTCTCTGGCTGGTCTGGTTGGTGTGACAGCCGGATGTGATGTAGTAGATGCACTCGGTGCAACATGTATCGGCATGGTATCGGGCTTGTTAGTAGTATTTGGTGTATGGCTGCTGGATTATGTACTGCATATTGATGACCCTGTCGGTGCAGTGGCTGTGCATATGATGAACGGTATCTGGGGAACATTTGCAGTCGGTTTGTTTGCAACAACTTCTGTACCGGATAATGAAACAGTCAGCGGCTTATTTTATGGCGGCGGCTTTCACCAGTTAGGCTTGCAGCTGTTAGCTATCCTGACAGTAGGTGCATGGACAGCTGTTACAATTACAGGAACTTTCCTGCTGATTAAGAAAACATTAGGCATCAGGGCAACTGCTGAAGAAGAAATTATCGGCCTTGACCTGACAGAACATGGTTTATCCAGTTCTTATGCCGATTTTGCCCCCGCTGCTGATACAATGCTGCAAGTAAGCCGTCAGGCTGCCCGTCATGATGTGGACAGCGAAGAAGTACGTCATGTATTTGGTTCTGATGCAGATAAACTGAATACCGGTGAATTGCCTGTTATTACAGAAACCAGAAGAGAAACCAGTACTAAATCCGGTGCAAAACTGACAAAGCTTTCTATCGTCTGCAAACCGGGGAAACTGGAAGAATTACAGGCAAGTCTTGCCGAAGTCGGCATTGATGGCATTACCGTGACACAAGTACTCGGCTATGGAACACAGATGGGACATACAGCTTATTACAGAGGCGTAAAACAGGAACTCCCTTCGCTGCATTCCAAAGTAAAAGTAGAAGCTGTGATTACGGCAGTACCTGTTGACAAAGCTTTAGCAGCCGCAAGAAAGGCACTCTATACAGGTAATATTGGAGATGGAAAAATCTTTATTTATGATGTGGAAGACGTGGTAAAAGTGAGAACAAATGAAAGGGGCTATGATGCGTTGCAGGATTCGCCCCAGCCGAAAGCAGGTTAAATAAAAAATTCTCTTCCGGAAAGGATTTCCGGAAGAGTTTTTTATTTTTATATAGCAGTTTTGACAGTGTCCGGAGAAATATTTCTCCGGAATCAGGAAGCCGTCCCGTAATCAGTCTTATACACCAGAGTGCTGCATGTGTCGTTGCCATTGCATATTAAATTTTATTACTGTTTTATGATAGCATTTTTGCTGTTTTTTGTCAAGAGGCAAATTCAAGGATTTTTTCATAAAAAATGAAAAAAATTTATTTTAAAAGAAAACATCCACGCATTTCGATAAATTCACCGTCATGAAGTGTAATTTGAGTGTCAGAATCTATTTTCTGAGCAGAAATAATATCAGAATTTTCTCCCATATTGTCATAGATAATGCACATACTGGCATTATCAGCATCACTGCTGGTAACAGTATACGTTCCGGCCGGCAGGTCGTGACCGACCCAGTACATTCCGTCATTTCCGAATGGATTCGGCATATGACGGGTATAAGAAGCCTGATACAATGTAGCATATTTTAAATTGACAGTATCACCGTCTTTCAGCTCAACATAGCGGCATTTGTGCGAATATCCACCGATAAGCATTCCTTTCTGCGGACTGGAGACTTCCAGAAGAAATTCATCATTGAAAGTTTCCCCTGTATAAACAGCGGCATAGAGTCCCGCCGGAAGTTCTTTTCCGACTGTATAATTTCCTTCCGGATAGGATTTTTCTGCGACATGACAGAATTTTGTGAGTAAATATTGTTCTTCCTCAAGAGGTACTTCCACCGTTTCTCCCTGTTCGATATAATTTGAATATAACAGCGGCTGTGCATCAGCAGTGACTGCATCATAGACAGCATATTGTCCGGCATAGTCCGAATCAGCAATAAGAGTATATATTCCGGCAGTCAGATTATCATGATATACTTTAAACATGCCACTGTAGGCACAGGGGTCAAGCTCCGGATAAGATTCCGGAAGTGAATATAATTTCGCATGTGAAAAATGAATATACTGATTTTCTTCAAGCTGAATGTAATAATTATTCTGATAATTTCCCTGATTGACAGCATTTATGCCGGAGTTTTCAGTATAAGGCTTGTCATAGACAGAAAAATTGAAATCCCCGTACTGATTGCTGCCATCGCTGACAGCGATATATAATCCGGCAGGGATATCTGTACCAACCTGATAGTCTCCTTCAGAATAGAAGCCGGAAGTATTCTGGTACAGTTCATATGGCTTTTTTATCTCTTTTTTTGTATCTGTTTCCTGCATTGTTTCAACAGGATATAAATAAGCCCATGAAAAGCTGATATACTGACCTTTCTGGAGTTCTACATCATAAGAGCCGTCTTGCCAGCCTCCGCCGATTTCAGGAGTATTTTCACTTTCTACATAAGGCTGGTCATAGATGCCGAAATAGAAAACAGTTTCCGGATTATCCCGACTTGGGACAGCCCTGTATTTTCCGGCCGGAATATCCTTGCCGATTTCATAATCTCCGGCCATATAATAGCTCCCTGCAATGTCTAAATCTGTCAGGTGGGATTTTAAATCTTTTAAACTCGGATTAGTCAGAATCTCTTCTTCAGGATATAATTTTGAGTGTGAAAAATGCAGATACTGTCCGTCAGAAATCTGAACATAATAATAATTTTTCTGCCATCCGCCGGCAATCTGACGGGTATCTTCTGAGCTTTTATAAGGTTCGCTGTAGACGCCGAAATAAAAATCGCCCTGTGTATAGTTATTGGCAACTGCAAGATATTTTCCGGCCGGAATATCTGTACCGACAGCATATTCATCTTCTTCATAAAAACTCTTGTCAGAAACAGAAGTTGTTGTTGTTTTTCCGGTTCTGTAGGCTTCTGTCTCTGTAGCAGACGGCGGAAAGAAAAGCGTTTCGGCGATTTCTTCAATAACGGCTTTTTCTGAATCAGAAGATTCCGGAACATCCGGTGCATTCAGAATATTTCCGAGCAGAGAAGCTCCGGCCAGAAAAATCCCTGCTCCGGCTACAATGGAAAGTGCCATAAAAAATGCAGACTGATTGTTCTGTTCTTTTTTCGGTTCGGGATTAAAAGTTTCTGATGAAAATTCTATTTCAATCAGCTTTGCTTCTCCTGCACCGGAATAGACCAGATATAACGGGAAAACCCCATGCAGTTCCGGCAGCAGGGCAGAAGCTTCTGTCCAGACAGTACAGGGAGAAACAGGAATTTCAGAAAGTTTCTGAGTTTGAGATATATCAGTAAATATTTGAAAACTGCCTTCTCCTGTTGCCTGATACCGGATTTTTAATTTATAATTTTTCTGATTTTCTTCAAATTTAAAATATTTATAGCCTATCAGTGTATGATTGGAAATTTCTGCAATAAATCTGTTGTTTTCTTCATGGGTTACGTGAGGGAAATGCTCCTGATACTGTGAATTAGACCCGTGCGGCATATGGCCGTTTGTGATATTGCAGGCAATGACGGCCGGATATGCTCCGGAAGCGGTCAGAGCTCCGCCGTTAAGCCCGCAGGAAGTAATTTCTACCTGCGGAATACTGCCGTCAGGAAGGAAGTGAATCTGTTCTGCACAGGCCTGACGGCTGTAATCAGATTTATGTGTTAATCTGTGATAGAATACATACCATTGATTCTGAATCTGGATAATACTGCCGTGTGTTGTGCCTGTCATGTTCAGACGGTCTTCCGGCTTTCTGCCGTGATAGCCGATATCTCCGTTGGATACAATTGTACCGCCGAAATGGAAGTCTTTATCCGGATAGTCGCTGACAGCATAACATAATTCATGATTCTGCTGAGAAGAATAAATAAAATAATATTTTCTTCCGACTTTCCGCATAGAAGCAGCTTCAAAAAACGGATGTTCTTCAAATTCTGTATTTTTGACTGCATAGGGAATGATATGCTTCGGGGCTTCTCTGACAGTGAGCATATCATCTTCCAGAACACATACACAAGCCCCCATAACACTGTCAGGGGTATTCAGAATTTCTTCTTCTGTTTTGCCGAACATTTCGCATTCCTGCCGGATCAATTCCTGATTTTCCCTGAAATCCGGCTGTTCTTCATAAGGGTACTGTGTGCCGTAATACAGCCGGATAGTGCCATTATCATTTATTACAGCAGGGTCAAAGCAGACATATGTTTTCATAGGTGAGCCGTCAGGGTTTCTCACAAAGCCTAAATATTGATATTGTCCGGCCGGTGTGTCACAGACTGCGACACTGACAGGCCCGTGATAGCCGCCGATGCCGAATTTTCCGGATAAACAGTAGTATAAATAATATCTGCCGTCATTGCCCTGCACGACATCAGGGGCATACATATATGGCCGTTCCGGACTGTAAAGCGGGTCTTGGCTGGCATGATAGATAATGCCTTCATAATGCCATGTTTTCAAATCATAGACAGAGGCAGAATAAACTGCATAATCCAGCATACAGAATGTATCCCCGCCTTCTTTGTCGTGTGAACCGAACAGATAGACACGATTGTTAAAAACATGCGGCTCGCCGTCAGGAATATATTCATATAACGGCAAAAATGGATTGAATACCTGATTCATAAAATTCACTCCTTTGTTATAATAAAAATAATAAATTATTTGTCTTTCGGAATTGCCAGAAAAATGATAAAAATGATTATCAGAATTAAAATCAATAAAGAAAATACACTCACAATTTTTTCCTTTCTTCTCTTGCCAGACGAATAAACAGCATCGGAATACTGTTGAGAAAAACACCACCAAACCAGAACAGAAAAATACTTTTCAGAATCCGTTCTCCTGCTGTACCATGAAACTGAAAGATTGCTGTCAGAATGACACCAGCTAACAGCAGAAAATACCAGAGATAATTACTATATTCCAGAAAACGGAAAGCCTTTTCTTTATGAATTGCGATAACAATCAGACTCAGAATACTGTTGCAGAGCATTGCCACCCCATTCCATGTACAGAGGATTCCTGCCAGAAGAAAAATAAAAAATACGAAATGCTCCAGAATCCATCTTATCAGCTCCAGAATGCCCAGAATACCGAACATCCCCATTTGTGTATCAAGTATCAGACCGTCCTGCATGGTCAGCACCGTATGCAGACACAAGAAGCCAAATCCTCCCAGCAGCACCCCAAGCGGCAGGCATATCAGACTGAACAGTTTCAGATTGATGGTAATACCGGATTTCATAAATATTCCTCCTGTCAGTTAGTGATAAATTTTCCGGAAATGTTACAAAAAAATGTTTCTGTTTTATATACGTTTCAGAGATACTAAATTTATGGGTATTTTAAAAAAAATTCCGTTCCTGAAAAAATCAGGAACGGAAGAATTTTTATTCTTCTTCAGAAGGATAAAAGCTTTCATACAGATTCCGCAGTAATACTCTGGTAATATCCGAAGTTGTTACTTCTCCTTTTTTTCTATCATCGATTTCGATACAGAAGGCAATCGGAAAATTGATATCATCTACAAAACCAACCAGAAGCGAATTTTCTTTTTCACCGTTTTCTACCTGTGCTGTACCAGATTTTACACCTACATCTGTATCGGATAATAAATCAGAATAATTATTTCTGCCGTTTTCGAGCATGATTTCTCTCATATATTTAGCAGAAGTTTCAGAAAACATCTGATTACTATAAGAAGTTTGTGCCTGTGCAGTCGGATTTCCGTTGACTTTTGTGGCATAGCTAATCAGATATGGATATGTGGAAATGCCTGTCTGATTAGCAATTGCACTCTGCCAGACCATTAACTGCAATGGACTGACAAGCGTTTCCCCCTGTCCCATGCAGCCCCACTGGGTATTGAAGTCTGTTTTATCTGCAAGTGTTGTCGAGGCAGTGAAAGCAGAAATGCCGTCAATATCAAGATATTTCTGATTTCCGTTTTTGTTTACAAGATACCCCATTTTTTCATAAGTTTTCTGAATGTCGTACAGAGGAAAATCGGTATCTTCCACAAGCTGTGCAAAGAACGGATTACAGCTGTTTGCAAATGCTTCTGTAATATCCTGCATTCCATGGCCTTCTTTCAGATGACATTTGATATCTTTGCCGCTCTGGTTGGTATAAACACCCGAACAGCTATAGCTCTTGGAAATCAGATTATCATAGCCCATAGATTCCAGAGCAGCCAGCGTAGTGGAAACTTTCTGTGTCGAGCCGGGGACAGTCGGATAAAATACTTTACATAATAAACTGCCGGTTTCGAGTGTATCCAAATCAGAATAATGATTTAAAATATTCACGCTCGGCTTGCTCAGACAGATATAGATTTCGCCCGTCAGATAGTTATAGGCAACTGCACAGCCGTTTTTATCTTCAAATGCATCATATACTTTTCGGTTGACTTTATGATTCAGTGTTGTATAGATTGCTGCCTGACCGTCTTCCTGTTCCCCCAGCATAAAGCTGAAATTAGCAAGCAGGCCTTTATTCTGTGCAACAAGGGTATTCGTCATCTGTCGGGAATCATCGCCGATAAAATTTCCGATATCAATAAAATAATCACTGCCATAGATTTGTGCATCTGCCTTGGCATCAAACAACACATCGCCGTTGCGGTCATAGACACGGCCAAGAGAAATATCAGAAGCATTGGAGATATAAAAACCGGCTTCTGTCTGGAGCTTGTATATCAGGAATGCAAAGGCAGCTAAAAATACCAGAAGCAGGACACTGATTAATTTTTTCACACGCCGGATGCTTTTCATGTATTGACCCTCCTTGATTTTTGAGCGGCTTTCGCTGCTTTTTGTTTCTGTTTCTGTTTTTTGCGTTTCATGACTTCATGCTGGAACAGCGGAGACTGTCCGGCTTTGAGCATTCCGACCAGAAAACCGCAGGCCATCATAGAGCTGCCACCTGTTGATAAAAAGGGAAGTGTTACCCCTGTAAACGGAATCAGATTGCATGAGCCGAAGATATTCAGAGACATCTGCATTAAAAAGGCTGCTGTCACACCGGCTGTCATCATTGCATGATAATAATTCTTAGGCGGATTCATCAGAACGGTCATGAGCATAATCAGAATCAGCAAAACGCTCAGAGAGGCATATAACAAGCCCCATTCTTCACAGATAGTCGCAAAGACAATATCAGAATCATGTGCAAAGATTTTATACAGCGAGCCGTTTCCTGCACCAACCCCGAGCCAGCCGCCTTTGGCAATGCCAATCAGGGCTTCACATTGCTGATAGCCGTCCCCGTATCTGTCCGCCCAGATATCAACATGCAGACGCTTCTGTACATATTCCGGAGCGAAATTCCATGCAGCAATCAAGATTAAGATTCCGGCAATACAGGCGATGGCTACAATACGCTTTGAAATTTTTGCTTTCGGATAGCAGAACCGGCAGAACAGGGCACACAGAAAAATCATGCCGAATGTCGGCAGACTGCCCAAATCATGACACCACCACTGTAAAGCAAAGATAAACAGAGCTACAATGCATAATATCAGCGAATCTTTAGAAAGATAGAAAAAACCGATTTTTAATTTT
The DNA here is from genome assembly GCA_902796255.1 of uncultured Ruminococcus sp. Lineage (GTDB taxonomy): Bacteria > Bacillota > Clostridia > Oscillospirales > Ruminococcaceae > UBA3855. The sequence goes on along the minus strand of CADBOP010000236.1, from coordinate 1,869 downwards.
TCATGCAGTTCAACAATCGAAGCAGCACAAACTAAGATAAAACAAGGCTTGATAAACTCCGAAGGCTGAATTGAAAAACTGCCGATAGTAATCCATTTTTTCTGATTATCTGTAAAGAAAATAATAGAAATAAATAATAATAAAATTAAAATATAAATATATTTTTTGTTTTTGCGAATCCATTCATGATTTCTGGTCAGCAGGAAACCAGCTTCACAGGCGGCCAGACACATCACACAGGAAATCAGATGCTTGACAGACAGGTGAATCCCGCCAAAACAGGACTGAAATATCAGACTGATATTTAAAATACCCAGCAGCATAAAATCCAGTGTATATGTCATCTGTTTGTATGCAAGTGTAATTAATAAATAAATAATATCCAGCCCGATGACAGCACCCGCTAATTTCAGAAAATCCAGCGGAGCAACGACACTGCCCCGAATAAACACCAGACCAAGCATAGTAAGATGGGTTAAAAATAATAAAATCACTGTGCCGGAATAAGATAATTTATTTTTATACATAAAATACCTCCTTTATGATAAAATTTACTCTTCCTGTTCTTCTACAGGCCGTTTGACAAGATATAACTTTGCTGTGCCAAGCCGGATACAGTCGCCGACAGCAAGCTTTCTCTGACGTACCCGCTGCTCATTGACAAAAGTCCCGCTTCGGGCATTCAGGTCAGTAATACTCCAGACCCCTCCGGTTACTGTCATGACAGCATGATATCTCGAAACAGACGGGTCTTTCAGCTGAATATCTGCCGAACTATGCCGGCCAAGCAGAATTTCATCTGCTTCCAGCGGATAATAATATTCTTTCTGTTCTTCCCTTCGGCGAAGTGCAAGATTCGCACTGACTTTCTGCCAGCGTTTCTTACATAATTTACTTTCCCTTCCTGCGGCAAAAATAATCGCAATTGCAAACAAGTCCAGAATCAGAACTGCTGCTGCACTGAGAATTAAATCTGAAATCCGCAGTGAAGTCAGCATCTCCCAGACTTCTGATAATGTTTCCTGCATCACACTTTCCCTTCTTTCAGATATGGATTTTATAAATATTATAATACTTTTTCGGAAAAACTGCAACCGTCTTTTTTATGCTTTGATTTTTTTGATAAAATTTTAAAAAAGACTTGACTTTTTTTATAAAACATGCTATAATAAATTCAGACGTAAAGCCATAGAGTTTGTGACAGATTTTTCTATGGAAGTGATTTCCGTCAAAGGAGGAATTATTTTGAATATTACAATTAATGCAAAAAAAATGCAGGTATCTCAGGCATTCACAGACTATGCCCAGAAACGTCTTGATGCAAAGCTTGACAAGTTCTTCGGTGATGAGGCAGATGCTAAAATTATGCTGACAGAACAGAAAAACCAGATTATTCTGGAACTGACAGTCCGCTATAACCAGATGCTCTACCGTGCGGAACAGACTGCTGTAGACAAGAACGATGCACTGGATGCAGCAATCGATAAGATTATTCGTCAGATTCGCCGCAACAAGACAAAGCTCGAAAAACGTCTGAAAGAAAGTGCATTCAAACAGGAATTTGAAGATGTTATCGAAGAAGCAGATATTAATGTTATCCGCTACAAGAAATTCGATATGCGTCCGATGACTCCGGAAGAGGCGATTCTTCAGATGAATATGCTGGGGCATAATTTCTTCATGTTCAAAAATGCCGCTGACGGTAATGTAAATGTCGTATATCAGCGTGCCGATGAGGGTTATGCTGTATTACAGCCGAAAGAATAATCAGAAAAATTTCTGAAAAACAGCAGAGTCCTTTACAGGACTCTGCTTTTATTAATGCTGCATAACCAGCACGGGGAGATGATTTGTTCATGAATTATTCAT
>CADBOP010000235.1 GCA_902796255.1 uncultured Ruminococcus sp. | reverse complement strand
ATCTTCTTGCAGAACGCATTTTCCGCCTAAAAAAAACAGGGCTTGCCTTTTATATTTTAGGCTGCATCTTTCTGCCGCTGGCACTGGTGGGCATTGGAGTTTTCAAGCTTCTGGGCGAATGGTTCTCTTTTGCAGGGGACGGAGCAGCCCTGCTCTGGACGGTTATTTTCCTGAGCATTACATGCTCTACGTTCTTAGGACAGCAGAATTATAAAAACACAGTTCTGGTGTGGCTGTCGCTTTCCGGTTTAGCTGGCACATGGGCTTCGTTCAGCTTTTTTATTACAGCCCAGCTGTTCCGGACGATTCCTGTGGCAAGATTCAGCTTTCTTGGCATTATGATTACAGTCTATGCTGTTTTCATTTCGATTGTCTATGAACGTTATCTCCGTTCACATGAAGAATCTTATATTACCAAAGCTATTCCCAGTTCGCTTTATATTATTCTTCTTATGACAGCAATTTTCATGTTTGTCATTGCACCGGATGCCAGAATTGCAGCCTGTGTGCTTTCACTGGTAACAGCAGTTTTATTCTGCAATTATCGTTTTATTGAACGTGCAATCCATGCAGGGATTGCCGGTTCACTGCTGTGTCTGATGACAAGTTTTTATCAGTTCAAATATCTCTTTCCGGCAGCACCGAATATTGACCCGACACAGGCAAAAGTAGATGTTTTCTGTTTCATGTTCTTCATGACTTCCGTATTACTCATGAGTTTACAGGACATGCCGAAACTCCGGACAGAATTCACAAAAGTCTACAGCAAAACAGGGCTTGTACTTATGACTCCGTTATTTTTCTATTCTGCCGGAATGATTATTTCCGGATGGATGTCAGAATCTTCTTTTCCGGCCGGAGCGATTGGCTTATGCTATGTACTTCTGATTCTTGCGGCTATCTTCTTTGCAAAGACAGAAAAAAATGCAATTTCTGAAAAGACTGTCTTTTTTGTAGTCAATTCTGTTCTTTTATTCCTGATAGTTCAGCAAAGCATAGTAGAAAAAAGCAATTTATTATCTTTCGGACTGGTATTTTCTGCCCTGTTATTCTTCACACGGGCTATTCTCAGCAAGGAGCTCTGGAGGCTGGCACTGGCTATTCTGACGAGTTTTTCCGTTCTGATTCTGAATGCAGAACATGCTTATGTACTTTTCTTCTGGTTATGTGCAGCAGGGATGCTTGGGGGGCTGATTTATGCCAACAGAATGGGCCGCTATCTTCTTGAACGCTGCTGTGCGTGGGGTTTTTTAGCCTTTCTGACTCCAGCTCTGCAAAGCACATTATCTCTTTTCACTGCTATTAAAAGCTCTACTATTATCTGGATTCTTACGCTTGCTGTCTGTGGGCTGCTGTATCTGCTGGAATCTTTTATATTCTGGAAAGATTTAAGACCCAATGCCACAAAGCCGTATCTTGAAATTGAATCGCTTCTGCTTTCTGTATTTGCAGTATTCGGGCGTTTTGATGATGCTTATCCTTCTATGAAACTTGATTTTCTGCTGTGCATTCTGCTTTTGATTTTTGCAGGCGGATTTCTCAAAAAAGAAAAAAATGCGATTGCGATTCCGCAGTTAGTCATGGCCTTTATCGTTCTCACAAGTATGCTTGAAAATGAAGAATCTTCTGCTATCAAATTCACCTGCTATTTAGTATTATTAATTCTTTATGCAGGCATGGGAAGGATTTTACTTCCGGACGGGTTCTATCATCAGGAAGAAAACAAGCAGCAGATTGACTGGGCTTTGCTTGCCGGACTTTTCCCTGTATTTGGTGCAGCATCTACCATTGACTGGTATCCTTCTATTTTAACCTGTCTGTTTTTAGCGATTTACTCTCTGCTTTATATTGGCCGTGTGGATAACAAATTCATCCCCACCCTGATGGCTTCGGCATTCAGCTGTCTGACAGTATTATTCCATAATATCAATGACCCGTTTTCACTTTTTCTGTGGCTTCGTGAAAGTGATATGGAAACGCCGCAGGTGCTGTTATATGTTCTGCCTCTGCATATGTTTATTCTGTCGCTTCTCTGGATTCTTCCGGAGAAATACAAGAAAAACGTTCATACTGCAAGATTTGTCATGTATTGTATTACTATGCTGATTCTGCTTTGTGTGAGTCTGAATTTCAATGTTGCTGCGGATGCGATTTTATTAATGGTATTCAGTTTCCTGATTTTAGCGGGCAGTTTCACAGTACAGAAGCTTCGCTGGTTCACGCTGGGATTTTCTATCCTGTTTCTGACAACTATCAGATTAACATGGAAATTCTGGTCTTCTCTGCACTGGGGCATTTATCTTTTCTTAGCTGGTCTTCTTCTGATTGGGATTGCATCTTATACAGAGTATAAAAACCGGTACTATGCCGAACATCCTGACGAGCCTAAGAAAAAAGCGGATTTCTTTAAAACATGGACATGGTAAGCTGTTAAACTGGAGACTGTTATGAAAAAAATCCTCATTGTTCTTGGAAAACTACTTGTTTTATTATGTCTTTTTGCACTTGGCTGTACTGGTTTGCTGTATCTATATTTTTCGCTTGGAACAGGAGGGCTTCTGAGTTTCTCCATCACTCCGGCAGCGGAAATATTTGTAATCCTAACGGCAATTGTCCTGCTGACCGGCTATCTCTTTTTTGCGGTCTGGCTTTGCAATCTGGGGGCAGCTCCGGAAAGCAAACCAGTATCTGCGGGAAAGAAAATCTTTCATACTCTGAAATATCTTCTTTTCTGTACATTACTGATTTTACTGTTCTGTGTCAAGGATTCTGTCAAATCAGAAATTGAAAAAGTACAGGCAAGAATTTATTATCAGCAGGCTGATGAAATTATTACTTATCAAAATACCCATGATATTTCTGTTGCCATTCTGTCTACACCTTTGAACCAAAATTCTGTGCTGATTGATTACCAGACCAAAAAGCTGACTTTTATTTACTCTTTCAGCTATGACCAATGCAAAAGATATTCTTTAAAAAAAACTCAAACAAATCCGTTTGAAAATTTAGAAATTCAGTTTCAGACACCGCTTTCAGAGTCCGGAAAAATGCTGACTACTTATTATAAAAAATCAGATTCCACACCGACTCCCGATTATCGCTATACAGCAGGTGCAGTTCTGGAAATGCAGAACGGTGATTTATATTATACTGACATTCCTGACGAATTTCTTGGTTTTGATTCTATGGGTTATCTGTACAGTACAATGCAGGAAGCCCTTACCTGTGCAGATGAAAAAATTGTCTACGGTCACAATCGATTTCCGGATTTTGTCCCTGATACGGAGAGCAATACTTTCTATATAGATTATGATACACATATTCTCTATTTCCTTTATGGTGACAGTGAAACGGCTTTCTGTAACAAAGTACAGCTTCAGCCTGCTGAAAACTTTCCGGAAACATTTTATATCCGGAAAAAATTTGAAATGCAAGGTGGTATTTTATACGCCTACTGCAACAATGAAGTCACTTCTTCTCAGGGCAACCGCATTCATGGCCTGCTTCTGCAAACCAAAAACGGACTGTTTCAGATTGAACAGGTAATGGATATTTATCTTTAAACACAAAAAAGCTTCTGCACTCACTGCTCAGAGTACAGAAGCTTTTTATATGGAGGTATGAAATTTCTTAAACTTTGAGAAGTTCTTTCTTGAGCAGAATCAAATCATAAACATTAACAGCATCATCCTGATTCATATCTGCATTTTTATATGTCTGGTGAGAAAACTTCTCTATACCAAGCAGATATTTCTGGAATGTCACAACATCCAGAATTGAAATCTGACCATCCTGATTAACATCGCCCAGATTCAGTGCAGGTGTTTCCGATTCTGCTTCTGTGTCAGATTCTGATTCAGTCGGGATTTCTGCTCCTGCTTTCGGCACGGCATACACACCGTAAACTGTCAGCGGTTCAGAAGTTGCACTCATATAGAGATTATCTTCTTCTTCCAGTGCAATTACACCATCAATTGCAGAAAGGAAATCTTCATAAGTATATTTTGCTACAAAAGGTGTATCTGTATCAGAAGCATAGACATAATTCCATGTTTCCTGTGCTTCGTTCTGGAGTACCAGTGCAGGGTCACCGGCTGTATCATAAATCATGACAAAATCATAATTTTCATTTGCATATTCTTTCCACTGTCCCAGTGCGGCCGGCTTCCATGCTTCAAGCTCCAAGCCTTTCTTCGCTTTATACAGCTCTTTCCAGTCTTCGCCGATTGTAATCTTATCCCAGCTGAATTCCGGAGAAACATATTCTTCATATGCCGGAAGTACCGGAGTAATGCCATATACTCCCATCATTGCTTCAATCACGGGTGCAGATACTTCATACCATGTATTAGTCAGTCTGTACAGATAACCATGAGCTTCTCCGCCGCTGCTCTTGATAGCGTTATTATCCCACAGAACACACGGAATCCCTGCATCTTTGGCCTTAGACAGATAACTTTTTGCCCAGTTGCATCTGGCTTGTGTATTATCAAAATTAGAAGCACTGAATTCCCCAATCACAATAGGAGCATTTTTCTCGGACGAAATAGACTTCAGTCCTTCAAAGAACGTTTGCAGAGAAGATTCATAATCTTCCCCCCAGCCGCTCTTACCAGGGAATTCATGATTGGCTTTTTCGTCTGTAGCCATTGTAAAATAATACGGCAGATAAGCATGTACAGATAATGCTACATTTCCGGCATTCTGGGGAATTTCAATATTTCTGATAGCTTTGAAATCAGAAGAAGCCGCATAACCCGGAAGCATCAGCACACGTTCCTGATTCTCTGCTGAGCCCTGATTTCTGACTGTATTCACAAATACAGCATTCAAATCATTGATATATTTTGTTGTATAGCCGTTATCTTCCGTGCCGTTTCCCCACTGATTCACACTGGGATTTCCGGTCTGACGGGGTTCATTCATTCCCTCAAACACAAGATGCTGGTCATAATCTGCAAATTCAGCAGAAACCTGTGTCCAGATATCGCCTAATTTCTTGGCAGCCACAGCATATGTCTCATCTGTGAAAATCTTTTCATTGATAAAATCCTCATGATGTACATTCAGGATAACGAACATATCCTGATTATATGCATAATCAACAGTTTGCTTGACATAATCCATCCAGTCGCTGTTCACGACATACATCTGGCTGGCCTCATCATATTCCAGATGTTCATACCAAGTTGTCGGGATTCTGACAGTATTGAATCCGGCAGCTTTTACAGTATCAAACAGTTCCTGAGTTGGTTCGGGATTCCCCCATTTTGTCACGAACTTTCCCGGAGCGGTGGTACTTTTGAGGTTAGTGGTAGCAACATCGAGTGTATTGCCGAGATTCCAGCCGATTGTCATCTGAGATACAACAGACTGAGCATTCTGGCCTGTCAGGGAGGCGGCATTTGTTTGGAGTGCGGATTCTGGCAGGCTGCCCAAGCCGGTGACTGTCAGTGCAGCAACAGCAGCGACTGCGGCGAGTCTGCTTTTTTTGTGATAATTCTTCATAATAAATTCCCCCAAGAATTTAATCTAATTTACAATTTACCTCTTTATGAAAACGATTATTTTCTGTTTGTGATTTTATTATATAATTAAACTCACAAAAAGTCAAGATATTTTATGTATTTTTTGCACAAAAATTATGTAAATTTTTTATAAATAAAAACTTTTTCAAATTAATTCATATTTTATTAATAAAAGCAGCCTGACTAAAAGTCAGACTACTTTATTTATTATATTATTTTTTTCAAAAACTTTTCAGCCTCTGTCAGGGTGGCGAATTTCTTCCAGCTTAAAGCAATTGTTTCCTGATTTTCCGGTTGAATATCCGGAATATGAACCGGATATGTTTTTGCTCGGTAGGCACTGCGGATACCATTGACGGAGTCTTCAAAGGCAAGGCAATTTTCCGGCGGAAGTTCCAGAGCTTCGCAGGCTTTTGTAAAAATTTCCGGATGGGGTTTCCCGTTCTGCACCATATCACCTGTGATGACTTTATCAAAATATTTTAACAGACCAGCCCGTTCGAGTTGTTCTCTGACTGTCACTTCACGGGTGGAACTGGCAACGGCCAATCTGACATTTTTTGATTTTAAAAATTGCAGAATTTCTTCTGCTCCCTCTTTGACCGGAATTTTCACAGCGAGAGCTTCTTTTGTCAGTTTTCTGGCAGTATTCAAAAAATTCTGATAATCAAAATCCTTGCCGTAAGTTTTTTCAAAAAAGCTGACTGTACTGTCATGATTCAGACCGATGCAAGCCATTTTTGCCCTCTGGACATCAGCAAAGCCGACAATTTCAGCCGCTTTGTCCCATGTTTCTGAACAAACGCTTTCCGTATCCAGCAGCAGACCGTCCATATCAAAGACAGCCCCCTGAATTTTCTCCGGACTGCCGAAGGGGAAAATTCTTGTCCCCGGAAAATGCTTTTCATAGAGTTCAAACAGAATCCACTGGAATATATACGGAATGACCTGATGGGTATGCAGCAGTTCTTCCCATTCCGGTCTGGTGACCCATCTGGCTTCGGAAACTTCTTCGGGCTGAAGCTTCAATTCCAGATTTTCAGAATCTATCTGTGCAATCCAGTAATCGTCCCAGATATTATAATTCCGGAACGAAAAAATCGGCTCTGTATCTGTAAAATCAAGATGCAGACCCAGTTCTTCTTCTGCTTCTCTGGTAACAGCAGAGCGGCTGTCATCACCGGACTGTGCAATACCACCAAGGGAAATATCCCACATATCCGGCCAGCTTGCCTTATTCGGGACACGTTTCTGCACCAGAAATCTGCCTTGTTTATCGAACAGCAACAAATGAACCACTAAAATATACTCATTCTGTTTTCTGGGCATACCTCTCCGGACGGTTTTTCCTGTCAGATTTCTGTGAATGTCATAAATATCCTGATATTCCGGCATAATAAAAAAAACCTCTTTTCCTAATTTTTTTTATTATAAAACTTTTCTGTTCAAAAGTCAAGTCTGATGCAGAAATCTATAAAAAATTCATATTTTTTTAAAAAAATATTATTGATTTCTGTTTAAAACATGCTATAATAAATAGTAATATTTTTATTCCAAAAAGGAGGCATTTTTATGGCTAACACTAATCTGACAGAACTGGTATTTATTCTTGACCGCAGCGGTTCTATGAGGGGTCTGGAAAAAGATACTATCGGCGGTTTCAACAGCATGATTCAAAAGCAGAAAAAAGAAGAAGGACAAGCATTTGTCACTACTATTCTTTTTGATGACAAAATTGAAACGCTTCACGACCGTCTGAATTTACAGGACATTCAGCCGCTGACCGATAAAGACTATACTGTCAGGGGCATGACAGCTTTGCTTGATGCAGTCGGACGTACAATTCAGCATATCAGCAATATTCATAAATATGCCCGTCCTGAGGATGTTCCGGAACATACTATGTTTATCATCACAACAGACGGCATGGAAAATGCAAGCAAGGAATTCAATTATACAAAAATCAAAACTCTGATTGAAGAAAAGAAAAAACTTGGCTGGGAATTTATCTTTATCGGAGCGAACATTGATGCTGTTACAGAAGGGGCGAAACTTGGTATTTCTGCGGAACGTTCTGTTGACTACGTTGCTGACTGTCAGGGAACAACTGTTTTATTCAATGCGATGTCGAAATCCGTATCAGAAATGCGAAGCGGAAAGAAGCTTTCCAATGCATGGCGGAAACATATCGATGACGACAAGAAAAAGCGTGGATAATAAAAACTGCCGGAATCACCGGCAGTTTTTACTTTCAGGAACGGGCACTATGAAAAGCCTCATCTAAAATTGCAGTCAGCATAACAACGAGCAGTTCATCATCGTCATTCATTACCTGAATTTCATACGTATCTGTTGCAGCGACAAGCTTTTTCTTTACCATTGCATACACATTCTTTGCACGGTCTATGAACTTAAAATTCATACCGAGGGCATCGCCGTCCAGTTTCCATCCACGGGCATCATAATTCATATCTTTTGTCAGGGCGGGGAACTTTTTCTTGATTGTTCCGCACGGCTGGCCATTAATAGAAATATCATAAGTCTTGACAAAATTCATGACTTTCTGGTCAATCAGGCCGATTTGATTTCCGTAAGCATCGAATACATCAAAATCCGCACCAGCAGAGAGTGCCTTTTTCTTGATTCTATACTTCATCATACCATTTTCTTTTACTTCGTACTCTTCCAAAAGTTTTAAAGCCTTTTGTGTCATTACTAAAAATGCTGACATATTTTATCAAACTCCAATCTAAAACTTCTTCTCCTTTCGGATTTCTTATATTGTAACATAACATTTTTAAATTGTCAACACTTTTTTATATTTTTGTATAAATACACAAAAACAAACACTTATTTTTGTATAAATAAATCTTCATAATCTGAATTTCTTCTGCACCTGTTTTTCAATTGATTCTGTTTCTGTATTCTGATACTTCCAGTCCATCAGCAAAACCTGAATTTCATGCTGTTTCTGTTCCAGAGCATAAGCAATCAATTCATCAATATTTTTCTTTGTCATACATCCGGCATTCATCAGAAGCCGGATATTTTCAGAATCCTGAGAATCTATCAGCATCTTTGCCGTTTTCTTCACATTTCTTTTTATATATTTCTGATAAAACTCCTGTTCCGGATAATATTGCATCATATACAATGCAAGTAAAATCCTATATCTTATTTTCCGGAGGTTTTGAAATCTCTCTTCTGACGGTGATTCCAAAAACTGAATAAAAAATTTTTCATCCTGATTATTCTTCCAGTCAGCGAACTGCATTGTCAGCATTCCTTTATCTGTCCGGATATGCAGAATCACATCTTTGTCAAAAGCGAAAGCCCCCATCTGCAACGGCAGAGAAAATGTCACTTCTTTCAGAGAACAGCAGCAAAAAGACCAGTCACCCAGACAAAGCCGCTGTTCCGGAAATTCCACAAAATTTAAATTCTGACAGTAGAAAAATGCATTTTTGCCGATAGTCCGCAAATTTTCAGAGAACCGCACACGCTGTAAATTTCTGCAATATTGAAAGGCCTCTCTGTCAATCAAATGCAAATTTACCGGAAAATCAATTTCTTTCAGGCTTTCACAATGCGTAAACGCTTCCTGTCCGATTGTTTTTACTGTCTCCGGAAACTGAATTTGTTTCAGAGCTCTGCACTCATAGAAAAAATAAGGCACAATCTCTTGCAGATTTGCCGGCAGAATGACTTCTTTCAGATTAGTACAATATTCTAAGACATGCCATGTAAATTTTTTTATGCTGTCCGGAAACTGCGCCCGCTCAATCTTCTTGCATTCCTTGTCAATTGTTCCCGAAAGTGCATAAGTATCAATATATTCTACCCCTTCCGGAATCACAACAGCGGTTTCTCCCTCTTCCGGCTGATATTTCACCAGATGTCCCCCCGATATTACAAATGCCATACGCTTCCTCCTGTTATCCTGATTCTATAAAAAAACAGCACAGCAGAAACCGCTGTGCTGTAAAAACTATTCTTTATCTTACTCAGTCAACCAGCTTGATGATTGCCATTTCAGCAGCATCACCACGGCGGGGGCCTGTCTTGATAATCTGTGTATAACCGCCCTTGCGGTCAGCATATTTCGGAGAAATCTCGTCAAACAGCTTCTTTGCAACGGCTTCCTTTGTCACATAAGCATACACCTGTCTTTTGCTGTGCAGGTCTGTATTCTTGCCCAGTGTAATCATCTTTTCAGCCACACTGCGAACTTCTTTTGCTCTGGTTACAGTCGTTTCTACCTGACCGTTCTCCAGCAGGAATGTTACCATTGCTCTCAGCATTGCTGTTCTGTGTGCAGTCGTTCTGCCCAGTTTTCTTGTACCCGGCATTATATTCAACTCCTTT